>JBARAD010000229.1:0-22698 GCA_049791675.1 Chryseosolibacter sp. | reverse complement strand
TTGGGCTCATATCCGCCGGCTGGCGGACACAAGTTCGAGTCTTGTCCCCGCTACTTGTAAGGCGATCGTTTGATCGCCTTTTTTCATTTACACCAAATTCGAGGGAGAAAAAGATCAGGCGTCGAGCCCTTGGAAGAGACCGGGGTCATTTTCATTTATAGGGGCTACGTTAGCCGGTTAATTCAACGACGAAGCGGCTTTTTCTTTATTCTCAGAAAGGCGTAATTTCCTTAACACCAAATCCCTCTCTTTATGGAACATTATATCTATGTCCTATTCTCTCCAAACTACGATCAAACCTACATTGGCTTTTCCGACAACGTAGAAGCGAGATTCCGTTCGCACAATGAACACGCTAAGAAAGGATGGACCATCAGATATCGACCTTGGACGATAGTACATCAGGAATCATATCCCACGAAAAAACAAGCCCTCGCGAGAGAGAAACAATTAAAATCAGCCAAAGGCAGAGAATGGATTCGAAAATCTATTCTTGGTCAATGACGATAAGTCATACCTGAGGTAATCAATATCCTCCGGCGCCTCAAGTCCGAGTGCGAAAAGAGTGCTGTTCTCCAGATCGTGAGGAGGGAGCAGTGGGTAGCTCGTTGGGCTCATATCCGCCGGCTGGCGGACACAAGTTCGAGTCTTGTCCCAGTTGTATAAATGCAGCTCGAATGGCCGGTCACCCACTGCCGCTACTATATTGCTTTCCAAAAAAAGGCGACCCCCGGATCGCCTTGATTTTTAAAGCATTACTGCTACGTGACACATTACACTTACAGCGTTTCCTCCAGCCACTTGAAGAACTCGTTCTGCCACACCAATGCATTCTGGGCGGTGAGCACCCAATGGTTTTCCTCAGGAAAATACAGCAGCTTGCTTTTGATTCCACGCAGCTGAGCCGCCTGGAAGGCCTCCAGCGATTGCCCTGTTGGCACGCGAAAATCCTTTCCACCCTGCACGATCAGGATTGGCGTATTCCACTTATCCACCATCGCACTTGGATCAAACTGCTGATAGGTCTTCGCATTTTCTTTATCCCAGTAAGGGCCGCCAAAATCCCAGTTCGCGAACCACATCTCTTCAGTAGTACCATACATACTCTTCAGATTAAATACGCCGTCATGTGAGATAAAAGTCTTGAAACGGTTGTTATGAATGCCTGCCAGATAGAAGACCGAATACCCGCCATAACTTGCACCCACGCATCCCAGCCTGGTCTTGTCGACAAAACTTTCCTTCGCAACCTCATCGATGGCCGTCAGATAATCGTCCATTACCTGTCCTCCCCAATCCTTGCTGATCTGTTCATTCCACGCGACGCCGAAACCTGGCATCCCACGCCGGGCCGGAGCAACAACGATGTAGCCATTTGCTGCCATCAATTGAAAATTCCACCGAAAGGAATAGAACTGGGTCAGCGCAGATTGCGGTCCGCCCTGGCAATACAGCAAGGCCGGGTATTTCCTGGATGGATCAAATCCGGGAGGATAGATCACCCACACAAGCATCTGCTTCCCATCGGTCGTCCGCACATAACGTTTCTCGGTTTTGCTGAGTGATAGCTTTTTATAAGTATCATCATTCGCGTGTGTCAGCTGCGTGAACCTCCCACTGGAAAGATCAACCTTATACAATTCGGCAGCATGATTCATATCCGTTCTGGACACGACGAGTTCATTTACAATCTGCCCGGCGATTCCGGTCACATCAAAGTCACCTTTCGTGATCTGTCTCACCACAGAATTTTTTTTGCTTAGTCCCGGATTGTCCACTTCAAAGAGTTGTATTGTTCCATCCACGGGCGCTGTAAAGAAGATCTTCTTTCCATCCTGACTCCATGTGAAAGTGTTCACAGTGCCGTCCCAATTTCCTGTAAGGTTAGTGATGGCGGTACCATTCTTCACGATGATGTCATTCTTATCCGCCTCATATCCATCGCGCTTCATGCTGAGCCATGCTAGTGAACCCTGTTCGGAATATACGGGGTGCGTATCATAACCCATCATCCCTTCCGTGAGGTTCATCGTCTTTCCGGTAGCCACCTCATAGGCATAGATATCAGTATTGGTGCTGACAGCGTAGTCTTTCCCGGATTTTCTTTTGGTGACATATACCAGATATCTGCTGTCGGGGCTCCATGTGTAATCTTCATCGCCTCCAAAAGGCTTTTGCGGACAATCAAATGGTTCGCCTGGCATGATATCTTTTCCTTCACCCGGCTGGCCATCCTTCAGCGTGTGAACGAACAGATGACTGTAAGCGCCATCTTCCCATTCATCCCAGTGGCGATAATTCAGACTCTCATAGATCTGAACATTCGCTTTTTGCAGGTCAGGATAGAGATCTTTCCCAAAGACCTTTTGTACTTTTACATCTTTGACACTGATGCGGTATTTGCCGTCAGGAGAAACATTTTTGTCTTTCAGCATTCCGTCGGCATCCGCGATCTCTCTCGGAGCGCCGCCTGCAACAGGTACGATAAAGGTTTTGACACTGCTTACATTCTGTGAAATATCAGGGGTGCTCACACTGTAAACAAGTTGTTTGCCATCCTGGGTGATTCCGACCGGGCTCACCCTTCCAAGTTTCCACAAAAGTTCGGGTGTCATTACCGTTTGTGCACGCGTGGAGTAGACAAATACAAGACACACACATGCGAGGACAACATTCTTCATTTTAGCTTTTATTTTTGATGTTTAACAAGTCGATCATGAGATTGAACGAATCAATGGAAGAGGGGTTGTTAAATTTCAATGGCTTAACGATATACCCGGATACTCCCAGCCTATGTGAGAGTTCCTTGTCTTCTCGTTCGTCGGAGGTGGTAATGATAAAGACCTTTGTGTCTTTCCATTCCTCCATTTTCCGCAGATGGGTAAGGAGTTCGATGCCGTTCATTTTTGGCATGTTCAGATCCAGCAGAACGATATCCGGTCTGTCCCCCTCACCACGTGAGACTTCCTGCAGGTGCTCCAGCGCCTCCTCGCCGTTCTTTGCGACCTTCATTTTATACAGGATACCCATTCTGTCAAGAGTCCTCCGGGCATCCATGACGTCCACGGTGTCATCTTCCACAAGCAGAATATTGATTACATTCACTTTATCCATATCACATTTATTTTGGCCAGGTAAAAGAAAAAACAGTGCCTTTTTCCGGTTCGGATGAAACAGTAATTTTCTGTTTTCTGTCGTCGAGGATTTTTTTCACAATTGCCAATCCCACGCCGGTACTCTCAAAGCTGTCGCGCTCCTGCAGCGTCTGAAAGATCACAAATATTTTCTCGTGATAATTTTTCGAAATACCGGGTCCGTTATCTTCAACAAAAAATATATAGTGGTCAATTGAGCTCCTGAGATAAACTTTGATGTAGCCATCTGCCTTATCATGGTATTTGATGGCATTGCTGATCAGGTTTGACAAAACCTGATGCAAGGGGATCTTCTCAGAATAGATTTCGGGAAGGTTATCCTGCACTTCCAGTGTCAGGCCTGGTCGCAACATCAGGTTCTCCATGATATCCTGCATCAGCATGTTCAGATTAATGAATTCCCTTTCGGGATTCTGCTTTCCAACGCGCGCGTACAACAAGATTCCCCTGATCATATTCTCGGCGCGTAACAGGCGCCCTTTGATGAGTTGAATGTATTCACTGATCTTGGGGGGAAGTTCGGTGCTATGGTCTTCTTCGATCCAGGTGATCACATTATCGATACCGCGCAGGGGTGCCTTGAGGTCATGCGACACGATATGGGCAAACTGGTCGAGCTCTTCATTTTTCCGTTGTAATAGCCGTATGTTTTCAGACAGCACTTCCGCCATGTGGTTCAATGAATTTGCGAGCTGGCTCAATTCGTCCTTTCCCCTGTCAGCCGTGTGGACTTCGTAATTTCCGGCCGCGATGGTATTAGCCATTTTTACCATGGCCATGATGCGTGTGGATATCCGGTAGGCCAGGAATAGCGATATGAGAAATCCCAGAACGATTGAAAACGTTGTCAGATAGAATGAGATCGTGCGGGTTTGGCGGATGGAGCCTTCCAGGACCTTGCTCCGCGCTTCACGTAACTGGTATTCAAAGTTCGAAAAATCACGGAATCGTCGCTGCAATCTCCGGTTGATGTTTTTTTCTGTCCCTACGATCAGCTTCTCGCGGTATAATGAATTGAACGCCTGTAAACTGCTATCAGAAACACCCGATGCCTTTTTAGCCTGGATGAGGGGGTCTGCAAAGTCGAGCATCCATTGGTTGTTCAGATCAACCAGCTCCTGTAGCACCATATGTTGACCCGAGGTGTCAGGAATGATCGCCTGCAGTTGCTCCAGGATCTTCACGTTCTCCTGCGCCGCAGAATCATAGGACTGAATAAAATAATTCTCCCCGGAGAACAGGTATCCTCTCATTCCACTGACCATATTCAGAATATTTCGCTGAAACCGGTTGCTTTCGCGCATGATCGTCGTGGATTGTGCAAACCATTCCGAGTTTTCACTTACCTTCTCAGCCTGCTTATAGTTGATGTAGGTAGTGATCGTAAACATGATCAAAATGAAAAAAAAACCTAAAAAAATCAGGTGGGAGATCTTCATAGTCAATAATATATGAGATTGAACCGGAGATTATACCCGGTTGAATTGCCTGTGGGGGCTCAAATATAACAACTATTTAAACACCGGAAAGACAGGCTTGCATAGGCTGCAAATCAATAAAGAATATCCTGCGAATCGAATGTTAAACGCATTTTTTTTGTTGCATTTCTGGTAAATTTTACGGCAAGAAAACCGGGCAGTTGCCTGTTTCTTTTAGCCACGTGTTGTATTATCGGCCCTTAAATGTAGTTTATACCGTGTTGTTGAATGCACATGCACCTCTCGCTGAGCGAATGCGACCATCCCGCCTGGATGCGTTGATTGGCCAGGAGCACCTTACCGGAAAGGGCGGCGTCATCCGCAAAGCGATCCAGTCTGGCAATATTCCTTCGATGATATTGTGGGGGCCTCCCGGCGTGGGCAAGACCACTATTGCCAATATCATTGCGAATGAAGTGAAAAAGCCTTTCCACACCCTGAGCGCCGTAAGCTCAGGAGTAAAGGACGTGAGAGAGGTAATAGAGAGGGCCAAAGTTTCGCAGCGATCGATCCTATTCATTGATGAAATCCACCGGTTTAACAAATCGCAACAGGATGCGCTACTGGGCGCGGTTGAGAAAGGGGTCATCACACTCATCGGCGCGACCACGGAAAATCCGTCATTTGAAGTAAACTCCGCACTCTTGTCAAGGTGCCAGGTCTATACCCTGAAACCCCTTGCGGAAACACAATTGCTAGCGCTTGTCCGGCAAGCTTTAGAAAATGATGATGTGCTGAAAAAGCGCACCTTCACGATTAAAGAGCATGAAGCCCTGTTAAATATCTCGGGGGGGGATGGCCGGAAATTATTAAATCTGGTAGAACTCATCTCGGACTCCGTTGAGGGTGATATCGAAGTAACAGACGACCTCGTGATGGACGTGGCGCAAAAGCACATCGCACTTTACGACAAGAGCGGTGAGCAGCATTACGACATCATCTCGGCATTCATCAAATCGATCCGCGGCAGCGATCCCAATGCCGCTGTATATTATCTGGCACGTATGGTTGAGGGGGGCGAGGATGTTAAATTCATTGCCCGCAGGATGCTCATCCTCGCCTCCGAAGATATTGGCAACGCAAACCCCACTGCTTTGATCATGGCCAATAACACGTTCCAGGCTGTGAATGTGATCGGATATCCCGAGGCACGGATCATTTTATCACAGTGTGCCGTATATCTGGCCGCTTCACCAAAGAGCAATGCCAGCTACATGGCCATTGAGAATGCGTTGGGTAAAGTTCATGAATCCGGTGATCTCCCGGTTCCCTTATCCATCCGGAATGCCCCGACCCGGCTGATGAAAAATCTCGGGTACGGAAAAGACTACAAATACGCCCACTCCTACGAGGGGAATTTCACTTCCGCAGAATTTTTACCTGACGAAATAAAAGGAACAAAATTTTACGAACCTGGTAATAATCCGCGGGAAGAAGAGTTAAGGAAATATCTGAGGAGCCTCTGGAAGGGGAAATATGGTTATTGATTATCAGTAGTGCGCTGTCTGTGTGGTTGGTGCGCGTATGGTTCGCGCCTTTTGTCCGCTCAAGGCGAATGCCTACTGCCCGAGCATGGAGCCTGCGGGATAGATTTCATTCAGCGCCTATAAAATAAAAAAAGAGCATTTCGTGAAGGAAAATTTCACAAATTGAGGATAGAAAAAGAAAAATGGAGGAAAAGGGAACATGCAACGCATCATTTTAGAATCTGCGCCGGAGTTTGTGGTGATATGCATTGTCGTGGCCCTCGGTTATGCCGCCATCCAGTACCTTAAGACCAAACACCCATGGAGTAAAGGTATGAACGCCATACTTTTCACTTTCAGGGCTGCCCTCGCATTTTTTCTAGCCTTTTTGTTGCTCGGGCCCATTGTAAAGCAAATCTCCAACCTCTATGAGAAACCCGCTTATGTCATCCTGCGCGATAATTCATCTTCTATCGGAGAGGCTACTGATTCTGTTACACGGGCTGCCCTGGAGCAGAAACTCGGCGAAACTCAGGATATGCTGGAAAATAAAGGATATGCTTCGGCGATCCATACATTAACGGAAGACAAAGCCGACTCCTTCAGCTATTCGGCTACGACATCCGATATCAACGGCGCTTTAAGGCGAATTGCCAACCAGTATGAGGGTAAAAATATCGCTGGCGTCATCCTGGTCTCCGATGGCATTTACAATGCAGGATTATCTCCGCTGTACGCAAACTATAATTTCCCCATTCATGCCGTTGGGATTGGCGACACCACCGTTCGCGCGGATATCGCGCTTAGAAATATCGCCTACAATAAGATTGCTTACCAGGGCAACAAGTTTCCGTTAAGGGCGGAAGTACAATTAAAAAATATCGCGGCCAGCGGTATTACTGCCACATTGCTCAAGCGCGGAAAAGTGATTGACAGGCAAACGAAAAAAATTTCGCCGGGTCAGTTGGTCACTTTCGATTTTCAGCCCGTGGCTGACGAGCAAGGGATTCAGAAGTATGACATTCAGATTGAAAACAGGCCGGAGGAATACAATACAAAAAATAACCGCTCTTCGGTATTTGTGGAAGTGGTTGAGGGGAGAAAAAAGATCCTGTGCGTTGCGGCAGCTCCCCATCCTGATATCAAAGCGCTCAGGGAAGTGATCACAAAAAATTCAAACTATGAATTTATCCTTCATATCCCCGATGTGAGTCAGCAACAGGCCAGCGCCATGACCCCCGACAAAATAGACCTGGCCATTTTCCACCAGTCACCGGATCTGCGCGGCAAAACCGCAGGGTTGTTTCAAACATTCATGCAAAGCAAGTCATCGGTGTTGGCGATCCTTGGTCACCAAACAGACCTGAGGCAATTCGCGCGGCATAATCTTCCCCTTCGCTTTGAAACGCCTCCCCGCGAATACGACGAGGTAACGCCTGTTGTCAATGCCGCATTAACGCATTTCAGTGTTTCAGCGGAAGCAAGCGCTATGTTTTCAAACTTCCCCCCGGTCTCTGTACACTTTGGGAAGATGCAAATCCCTGCCGGCATTTCCACCGTACTTTCTCAACGTGTGGGAAGCGTTACCACCGACAAACCACTTCTGCTTCTGACTTCTGACGACAGCAGGAAGATCGGTGTCATGCTCGGTGAAGGACTGTGGCGCTGGCGTCTGAATGAATTCGACAGGACCGAAAATACCATGTACTTCGACGAGGTCTTCGGCAAACTTATTCAATTCCTGAGCAGTACGGAGGATAAAAGAAAATTCAGGAGCTATCCTGTACGCCAGGAATTTTCCGATACCGAACCCGTGGTTTTCGAAAGCCAGGTATATAACGACATTTTTGAACCCGTATATGGAAATTCCGTAGAGATAGAAATCAGACACGAAGATGGGCAGCGAACGGATTACAATTACGTGATTAGCCCGGGAAATACACGCTATCAGATCGGAGGATTGAAAGAAGGCGTGTACCGGTACCGTTCGCGGACCAACCTTGGCGGCAAACCGGAAGAAGTGAGGGGAGAGTTTGCCGTCGTGGAACGGCAGGCAGAGCTCCAGAACCTCACGGCCGACTTCGATCTACTGAGAAAGCTCTCTGACAACACGGGTGGCAAGTTCTATACTGCCTCCAGGATTGACCAGCTGACAGAGGATCTGCAAAAAACGGAAGCTACCAGTGTCATCCATACCGAGGAGACGTATGATTCGATGATCAACCTCAAATGGGTTTTCTGGATCCTCCTTATCCTCGTGACCGCAGAGTGGGGATTGCGAAAGTTTTATGGATCGTACTAAGCGGAGAGTAAATCCTCTAATGCTTCGCGGATGGCAGGAAACTGAAATTCAAATCCGGCCTTTTCTATCTTACCCGAAGAGATCGGTCCGCCTTCTAAAACCACCTTCGCCACTTCGCCTGCGATAAGCCTGACAATAAAACCTGGAACAGGCGGCAACCACAATGGCTTCTTCAAAGCCCGGGCAATTTCTTCTGTGAGCATGCGATTCGTCACAGGATGAGGAGTCACAGCATTGTATGGCCCCGTCATAGAAGGATCTTCTATGGCTTTCATATAAAGCCTGCACAGATCATCGAGATGGATCCAGTTGACCACTTGCTTTCCAGATCCCAAGGGAGCGCCGGCAAAAAACTTGACAGGCATCGCTAATTTTTCCAGCGCCCCTCCCGCGCGGCTAAGTACAACCCCGGTGCGCATCTTAACCACGCGCAAACCTGCATTACCGATTTTGTCTACCTCGTACTCCCACGCTGCAGTTACTTCAGCCATGAAATCTTTCCCCGGCGCATCGGCTTCAACACGGGGTGCGACGTTTGCCTTCAACCCGTAATAACTGATTCCTGATGCGGAAATAAATGCGTTGACATGATGTGGTTCATTTGAAAGTATCTCCTGTAAGAAGCTGCTTGATTGCGTGCGGCTTAGAAGTATTTCTTTTTTCCTGCTAGCATCCCAGCGTTTGTCAGCAACTCCGGCGCCAGCAAGGTGAATGATGATATCAACATTCTCAAACGCCCCCGGTTCAATTTCTTTCCGGCCCGGATCCCACAGGAACGTTCTGACATCCTGCGTCTTTCTTGATCGGCCCAGATGAGAAACAACGTAACCTGCTTTCCGCAGCAATGCTGTCAACCTTCGGCCAATCATACCGCTTCCGCCGGTTATCAATATATTTTTTGCATTTTCCATCAGGCCCCCGGTGCCATTATGTAGTTTTGTCAATAATGCCTAATATAACATGAAGGTCGCAAAATTGTTTATCATCGCCCTGGTGATGTTGCCGTTTGGCAATTACGCCCAATCGGTAGAGGTAAAAAAAGAAGGTTCGCGTATCGAATCGGAAAATGTTACGGGATATCAGGTTACACTCACAGCGCCGGAAGAGGAAGTACGCGTTGCGCTTACAAAATATCTGAAGGCTATCGGCAGGACCAAACAATCCGGCGATTACATCACGTTGACAGAACCCCTGGTTGCAGGAAAAAAGTATGTGCAAACACTTTATGCTACCACAAAATCAACAGGCGCCGGCGGCGCAGCGTGGATAGGAATGCAACCTGATGTCGGCGAGAAACCGGGTCTGGACCGCGACCTCGAAAAACTCGCCTACGATTTTGGCGTGACATTCTACAAAGAGAGGATACAAAGACAAATTGATGAATCATTGAGGGCGCTTCAGGCCGTAGAAAAGCAGCAATCACGTCTTGTGAATCAAAATAAGGACCTGAATAATAAGATCGAAAACAACAAGCGCGAGAAGATCGAGCTTGAAAAGTCATTAGTCAACAACGAAATAGAGCTGGGGGATCTGACCAAGAGGCTTGAAGGCAACAATAAAGCACAGGACTCCGTTGCGGTCGCCACAGAACAGATCAAAAAAGTAGTAGAGATGCATAAGGAGCGCCAGCGGAAGGTGCGGTGACGAGTCAATGAACAGTTGACAATGATGGCCTATAAACTAAGCGCAAGCGCCGTTTATTTAAGATCAGCATTGCAAAAATTTCCACTTACACCCGGCGCAAAACCTTCAGTCACTTTACGCCTTTGCGAGCCTTGCGTAAGAATGGATCTAGCCCTTGTTAATTGGCACCTTCAGCAACAGATTCTTGATTATATCCGGTGTCTTGACGTTATCCGCTTCGGCCTCGTAGTTCAACAGGATACGATGGTTCATCACATCAAGCGCCACTTCTTTGATATCTTCAGGCAGCACGTAATCGCGGCCCTCCATATACGCAAGCGCCTTGGATGCCAGATTTAAATTAATACTCGCACGCGGTGACGCACCAAACTGAATGTATTGTGCGTGTTCATTCAGTTTGTACTCCTTGGGCTGGCGCGTGGCATACACCAGTTCTATGATATAGCGCTCCAGCGATTCGGAGATCTGTACCCTGTTCACCTGATCGCGGATGCTGAAGATATCTTCTTTCGTCAGTACAGTATTAACATGAAAATCAAATTTCATGTTTGAGATGCGGCGCATGATTTCCATCTCCTGGTCCTTTGACGGATAATTGACGAACACCTTCATCATAAATCTGTCAACCTGCGCTTCGGGAAGCGGATAGGTTCCTTCCTGGTCAACCGGGTTCTGCGTCGCCATCACGAGGAACGGCCGGTCAAGCTTGAAAGTCGTTTCACCAATCGTCACTGTTTTTTCCTGCATCGCTTCCAAAAGCGCGGACTGAACTTTTGCGGGAGATCTGTTGATCTCATCCGCCAGGATAATGTTGGCGAAGATCGGTCCTTTTTTGACCTCGAACTTGCCGTCTTTCTGGTTATAGATCATGGTGCCCACAAGATCCGCAGGTAACAGATCTGGCGTAAACTGAATGCGCTGAAAATCGAGGTGAAGAACCTGTGCAAGCGTACTGATCGTAAGGGTTTTGGCCAATCCCGGCACACCTTCCAGCAAAATATGGCCGTTTGTAAATAATCCGATCAACAGGCGGTGGACCATGTATTCCTGGCCCACAACAACTTTCCCTACTTCCGAAATTACCTGCCGGATCTTTTCTCTATGTTCCTGGTGTTTCTCGACATCTACCGCATCCATGTTTAAGCTGATTAAATAATCCGCCAAAAATAGTGTAATTATCGAAACATACTACTTAGATCACCTCTGAGATTGCATAACTCTGGATCTTATGTCATATTAATCAATGACTTACAGGGCCAGGCCCTGGAAGGTGCGGAGCTTGCTGCAGGTTCGGTTTTTTAACAGATCATAATTGAAAAATAGAAAAGAGGCATGGGCCGGGTATTTGTAATCGGAGACATTCATGGTGCCTACCGCGCCTTACGGCAGTGCCTGGAGCGATCGGCGTTCGACTATCGGAAAGATCACCTGGTCTGTCTTGGGGATGTATCTGACGGGTGGCCGGAAACCAGGGCGTGTGTCGACGAATTGCTCCGGATGGAAAACCTGACCTATATTCTCGGTAACCACGATTGGTGGACCCTGGAATGGATGCGTGACGGAAGAATCGAACCCATATGGTACGCGCAGGGAGGCAAGGCCACGATCGACTCCTACGCGGATGGAGTTCCTTCGGAGCATATTTCATTTTTTGCCGAAGCCGATCTTTACTATGTCTTTAAAAACAAGCTGTTTGTTCATGCCGGCATCAATCCCTTGAAGTCCCTTGAAGAACAGAACGAGGATATTTTTTTATGGGATCGATCGCTTGCGTCGCAGGCGCTGCACCAATACGGTAAGGCCGGGGAACAGAAGATATCATCGTTCGAAGAAATCTATATCGGGCACACACCCGTTCCCTTCCCTGAACCCATCTTTTCTGCCGGTGTCTGGATGATGGACACCGGCGCCGGTTGGTCGGGCGTGCTGTCGATGATGGATATTGAAACCAAAGCCATGTACATCAGTGACGCCGTGCCGGCGCTCTACCCTGGCGTAGAAGGACGAAAGCGAAAAATTTAATAAAAGAAAGAAGTCCGGTTTTTGACTAACAGTCCCTGTGCTTACAGCGCCGGCCGTGACACCAGGCAACAGCAATTTACCGCATTCTCGAAGACAATATCCATGACTTCAAAACCGTGTGCGCGCAGATTGTCGCGGACGGCGTCGTTGACCCGCGTCATGCCGTTTGAAGAAGGCGGCTGATAGAACAAATACAGGTGGCCCTTTTTAGCGAGGTGCGAAGTGATCGTGTCAATTTCAGACAAAATGGATTTCTTCGTCCAGAATAGATTGACGTTCGAGGCAAAGATCTTATTGTAACGGTGATTGCCCCGTGAAAAGGATGTCAGATCTGTCAGCACAAATTCCGCCTTCTTCTCCCGGATGAACCTTTCATTCCTGATCATCGCTTTGCTGATCACGGGTTGTGAGCGGTCAATGGCCGTGATGATACCACCTGACAACCTGGCGGCTATTTGTTCTGCGGCCAGGCCTGCACCACATCCGATTTCCAGTATTTGGTCCTAAGGTTTGACCTCCAGGATTTTAGTCAGCCAGATAAACCGCGTCCTCTTGTCCATAGGCAGTACGGTGGTTAAGTAAATTAAAAGCCAGGCGGCGATCGCTTAACGACAGATATCAAAAGGTAATGACCTCGGCGCCCCGGGGATTCATCAGATAGGAATTGATGAGGTTCTGCACGGTAGGCGTTTCGACACTTTTCCTGACAACGGTACGCGCAGATTCCATATCGGAAATTGAAACATCTCTGTCAAAGAATCCGAAGCCGAAATAGTTCCCCTCCTCGACCAGCACCAGAGATTGTTCGTCCTGATGGCGGCCCTTTCCAATAATCGCCACACTGCTGCCCTTTTCGTGGAAGGAGCGGATGGCGTTCTCCACCCTCCGGTTGTAGTTCCTTACCGTCTCAACCCCCATGCACGCCCCTTTGCACCCGCCAGACTGGTATTCGAAACAAAGACCCTTTGCCACCTGAAGGCCAGACAACTTCGGACACAGATCGTGCTCCCTTACCTTTTGCCACAGGAAATTCCACGCATCTCCCTTTGTTGAAAAGCGTATGAGCGGATGCGATCCCCTTGTAACCAGGTTCACTGAGAATCGCATGAACCCATTGCGGTCCTCATAATCGTAGATGCCCCATTCTTCAGACTTGAATTTCTGGGCCTGGTTATACTTCGGCCACAGTTTCCGTATCTCCTGGGATTCAAGGATCAGCGCAATGAGTTCATTGCCCGTCAATTCAAAACTGATATGGTGAATTTCATTGCGGATCTTAGAGCGGCTCCATTCCCGGGCGTCCCCTGTAAAGTGGCCCGCTATGCGCTTCCTGATATTCACAGCCTTGCCTACATAGATAACTTGTCCCCTCGCGTCATGAAAATAATAAACACCGCATTGGGCTGGGACTTTGTCGAACGCTTCTTTTGACAGATTCGGAGGCAGGATGGTCTCTCCAGAATTTTTCTTCAGCGCCTTCAGGATATGGTTGTCGCGGTCGCGTTGCAATAGCTGATCGAAGATCTTCACCGTTGCCGCAGCGTCACCACCCGCACGATGGCGGTTTGTGATCTCGATTCCAAGACTTTCCGCCAGGCTGCCCAGGCTATAGGAGCGCAGGCCCGGTATGATCTTCCTGCTCAACCGAACCGTACAAAGTTTTTTGGATTGCCACTGGAGACCTGCCTGTTCAAACTCTTTCTTCAGAAAGGAATAATCGAAATGAGCATTGTGGGCGACAAAGACTTTGCCGTCCAGTCTTTGATGGATCTGTTCAGCTATTTCCTTAAACGTGGGAGCGGAGAAAACCATTTCCGAAGTAATGCCTGTGAGGCCTGTAATGTAGTAGGGGATGCTCCGCCCGGGATTGACCAGGGTATGAAAGGTGTCGGTTACCTGGAGACCATCGTGGTAATAAATCGCAATTTCAGTGATGCGATGATTCGCTGCATATCCGCCCGTCGTCTCAATGTCAACAATCGCATACATGGTATTTCGACTTTCTTCCGGCTTACAAGTTTTTGAAGTTTTTCCACATCTGCAAGAGACTGCCTTTTCAATGGGAAAATTATTTATAGACGCCTGACTGTCAGCATTCGCGAAAGTATAATTTCCCTATCCCTTTTTCCGTATTCCAAAATTAATGAATTTAGGGGGCAATATGAATTGGCTCATTCGCTTCTTACTCAATGGTTTGGCTGTCGTACTTACCGCATATATCCTCCCGGGTGTCTCAGTTGAAGATTATGGTACGGCCCTCATCGTTGCCTTGATACTTGCCATTGTCAACGTCCTTGTAAAACCAATTCTTGTTATTCTGACCATACCCATTACAATCGTTACGCTGGGATTGTTTCTGCTGGTGATCAACGCCGCCATTATCCTTTTCGTCGATAACCTTGTAACGGGTTTTCATGTCGACGGTTTCTGGTGGGCACTCCTCTTCAGCTTGATACTCTCCATTTTTAACAGTCTCTTCAATGACCTCGCAGGGCGAAAGCGCGAAGACAAGCGATAGTCACGGCTGTATCATTGCCATCTTCACCCGAGTCTCAACCCCGTATTCGACCTGTATTTAGATCTTCCGGCAACACTACCGGCCAGTGATTTCTTTTACTTTGTTAAAGAAAGCTTTTTTGCGATCGGAGTGAATGCCCCAGTCAACGGGGACGGTCTGGTAGCCGACAGAAAAATCTTCGCCGTCCTTTCGATAGTCGAAGTATCCCCAGGAAACGTATTCCTCCACTGCAGCTACAAAGTTGTTTCTCTGCTGATCAAAATCGAAATGATCGTCTTCATTGACCACCACGGGCATCGTACGGTATCCTTCCACCTTCCGTGTCTTCTCAATGAGTGATCGCATGGCCTCGTAACCCTTCACTCCATTTCCATGGATCAGAATGTAATCGGATGCTTGTACTACATTGGGTTTCGGCACAAAATCTCCGCCATAGCTTGTGCTGACCAGGTACCTGTAACCTTTCTTCTTCATTCCTTTTACCATGTTGATCAGCTCATGCACTCTTTCTGGTTTCAGGATCTCATGATCATACTGGTTGATGTTGCATTCGTTGTTTACTTCAATCAACACATTTTTGTATCCCTTCTCAAAAAGCCAGTCAATCGCATTTTTGACACCTGCTTTGATGGCCTCTTCGTCGCGGAGGTTTTGGTCCTGTCCGAAATAAAACAGGCCCAGCATCACCACCATATTCAGTTCATCGGCTTTGTTCAGGATTTTCTCCAGCCTGCCCATAAATTCAGGACGCAGACGTCCATCTTCAAAATAGGCCGAATTGATCCAGTTCTTTTGATTGCCATAACCGACCGGGCTGCCTCCCTGCAGATTGATTGTAAAGGAATTCAGTCCATAGCGGTACCATTCGTCCATGGCTTCCACAAACTCACGGGTATTTCTGTCGGGGTCCCATTTCTTCGTGTCGGGATACACAAATAATTCGCGCGTTGCCGGATTCAGATCATCAAATATTCCCTGAACCATCCTGGAGTTCATGAGCAGGCCCTGAATCTTATTCCCGTTCCAGTTGCGTCCCTCGTAAGTGGGTTTCCCGTTGATGTAAAACTCATCCCCGTTTATGGACACCGTCGTCTTCGGTTTTTGTGTATCGAAGGCTGTTGCGCAGATACAGAGCAGGAGTACTGGAATGATTCGTATGGTCATGCTATTCCTGTTGAAATTTCTTGTTCACAATTTATACTTTTTTTCGAAAGACCGATCAATCGTTTTCATCCGGGGTGCTTGTTTGACAATTTCCATTTCATTCTTTACCTTTCTTTCTCATCGCCCGACATTATGGCTAAATACAACATCCTTCTCCCGTGCCTGTTATTGCTGGTAATCTCCTGTTCTGAAAAGAAAACCGCGGACGAACATTCACCTGAGACTTCACTTGCTGACCTGAAAGCTTATCAAGGGCTGGAGGTAGGATTGTTCGCCTCCGAGCCGATGTTCACCAATCCAACAAATATTTCGATCGATGCAAAAGGGCGTGTGTGGGTTTGTGAAGCCTATAACTACCGGAATCAACTCAATCCCAAGAATCCGGTAAAAGAGGCCGGCGACAGAATCATGATACTTGAGGATACCGATGGCGATGGCCGTGCTGACAAAAGCAAAGTCTTCTATCAGGGAACCGATGTGAACGCTGCTCTTGGGATCTGTGTACTTGGAAATAAGGTCTACGTTTCCGCCAGTCCCAATGTATATGTTTTCACAGATGAGAACGGTGACGATGTTCCGGATCGTCAGGAAGTGCTCTTTACAGGGATTAAAGGCGAACAGCACGATCACGGCATGCACACATTTACCTTCGGACACGACGGACGGTTATACTTCAACATGGGGAACGAAGGAAAACTTTTGCTGAACGCGGCAGGCGACACGATTGTCGACGTACACGGTCGAAAAGTCGTGACAAACGGGAAACCATTCCGCCAGGGCATGGCGCTGCGAATGGACGAGAATGGATCTAACGTCGAGGTACTTGGTCACAACTTCAGAAACAATTATGAGCTCACGGTCGATCCTTTCGGCACCGTCTGGCAATCCGACAATGATGATGATGGAAACAAAGGTGTCCGCATCAATTATGTCATGGAGCAGGGGAACTATGGATTTACCGATGAGATGACTGGCGCAGGGTGGAGAGCACGCCGCACCAACATGGAAAAGGACATTCCCCTGCGGCACTGGCATCTCAATGACCCGGGTGTTGTTCCTAATCTTTTGCAGACAGGATCCGGATCACCCACAGGGATCCTGATGTATGAAGGAACGATGATGCCTGAAGTCTTTCGCTCACAACTCATTCATTGCGAGCCAGGACACAACGTTGTAAGGTCGTACGTTGTAGACGATGACGGAGCAGGTTACAAAGCAAAAATTGTGAATCTCGTTGAAGCGGAGAAAGATCAGTGGTTCCGTCCAAGCGATATCGCCGCAGCACCTGACGGATCGATCTTCATTGCTGACTGGTATGATCCCGGCGTGGGCGGACACCAGGTTGGCGACCTCGACCGGGGAAGGATATACAGGGTAACACCTCCTGATACTCGTTATGTTATTCCGCAGGTCGACTTGTCGACGGCGGACAGCGCAGTGCAGGCGCTACTCAATCCGAACACTGACATCCGATACCAGGGCTATCATGCACTCCTAAAAATGGGTATTGAGGCTGAAGCTGGACTTCGGAAGTTATGGAATGCAGAAAATCCCCGCCACCGCGCCCAGGCATTCTGGTTGTTGACAAGACTTCAGGATAAGCGCGATAGCTATTTCGCCGAAGCCTTATCTGATAAGGATCCTGACATCCGAATCACGGCATTGCGTGCAGCGAGACAGCTGAACTGGAATGTATTGAAGACGGCATCCGACCTGCAGCACGACCCCTCGCCACAGGTACGAAGGGAAGTAGCCATCGCTATCCGCGGAAACAATTCTGCAGAGGCAGCCAATATCTGGACAGCGCTCGCGTCGCAATACGATGGCAAGGATCGCTGGTATCTGGAAGCGCTCGGCATCAGCGCCGATCCGAACTGGGATCTGTATTTCAGCACCTGGCTAAAGAAAGTTGGCAATGGATGGAAAAAACCTTCCAATCAGGATATCGTGTGGCGCAGCAGAAGTAAGGACGCGATGCCGTTGCTCGCGCAGTTGATCACTTCCTCGGATGATAAAGAGATGCTCCGCTATTTCCGCGCTTTTGACTTTCACACCGATCCATCGAAACAGAGAGTTTTAGCGTCGCTTATCGCAGATTCGAAAGATGCAAAATTGCTCTACGCGCTGAAGCACGTCGATGCCGAACATTTTACGATGACACCACTCGTACGCGCCAAACTCAACAGCGTATTGGATAAAAACAAAGGCACGCTTGAATTCGTGGAACTCATTGCGTTATACAAGCTGGAAAACAAGGCGCCGGATCTGCTGGACGTAGCGCTACAATACCCTGACAGCGCCGCGGGACGAGAAGCTTCGAAAGTACTGCTCAATTGGGACCGGCAAGATCTCTTCAACAAGGTGATGGCATCCGATAATAAGGAGCAGACGATCGCTTTGATCAAATCTCTGAGACCCCATATCTATGATCCGAAGACAATGATGTTGATGGAGGAGATCTTTACGGACAGCACGCGTGACGTCGAAGTTCGCACACTTGCCGTACGTGCCTTTGCCGGGCCATGGCAATCAGAAAACCGCCTGCTGGAGCTTGCGAAGGAAAACAAGATCCCCGGGGATCTCCATGTCGCTGCTGGGGGCGTGTTCCAGGCTGCGTGGCGCGGAGATATCAGGGAAGAGGGTGCTAAATACATCAAACTTCCCGGAAGCAGGGAAGGGGCAGCGCTGCCCGCCGTCTCTGTTCTTGTAAACACGGAAGGAAATGCAAACAAGGGAAAAGAGGTCTTCAAAAATCATTGCAGCAACTGCCACCAGATCAACAATGAAGGCACCAACTTCGGCCCTGATCTCAGCGAGATCGGAGCGAAACTTTCGAAGGAGGCCATTTACAATTCCATCCTCTTTCCCGACCAGGGCATCAGCTTCGGTTACGAAGGGTATCGCATCGAATTAAAGGATGGCACCGCAGCAATGGGCAAGATCGTGTCGGAGACAGAAGAGAAGATCGATCTGCAATATATGACCAGCCAGCAGACGGTTGACAAATCACAGGTGGCTGCCAGAACAAAGATGGAAACCTCGCTCATGCCCGGTAACCTTCACTCGTCCATGAGTCAGCAGGAGCTCGTTGACCTGGTTGAGTATCTGAGCACGCTGAACAAGAGTATTGCGGTAAGGTAAATGCGGCGCGCGAAAACGTTTCAAACAACGACCACGTCTTTTCGCCCGCCCTGGAGTAGCTCCAATGCTTCTGCGGCCTTCTTTTCGCCATGTTCTACCCGGCGGTTGTTCAGGGGCACATTCGCCACCAGTGAATCGCCAAGTATGCCGGGATCGGTTTGGATGATGATCGCTTTAAATGGACGGAGGATCTTATCTATACGGCCTTCACCCAGCTTATAGTTGTGTATCACAATGTCTGGATCGACAGCGCGTACCTGTTCAATGATATCATTGATGCGTAAGAATTCCGTAATGTCATTGTTGAAGATCTCGGTAATAGCAATGTCGTTCAATGAACGCAGGGCGATTCCTGCAATATTCGCCTTTTCAAATTCCTCGTAGTCCACTTCCCCGGAACTGCAGTTGATGATGATGATGGTATAATCGCTTTCCGGGGCGTCATTGTTGATCTCTTCAATCACGTCCGCCAAGGGTGAAACATTCCGGATCCCGCCGTCCACAGACTGGCTGATCGTTTGCTCCCGTCCTTCAAATTCGACAGAAATTTTTTCCACGGGTTGCCACACGATGGGCATGGCGGTGGACGCCAGGATACCATTGCGGAAATCCTCATCACTTTTAAAGGCATTGTGACTGAAGGAATAATACCTGCCATCGTTGAGGGATACAAATCCACATTTGAAGATACAGTCTCTTATCTTGTCGCGGCGTATCAGCTCATTTAATCTTTGTCTGAGCGGGGAGTTGTCGGCGATCGCTCTGAAGTTCTGAAAGTTTGCAGAAAAATCCTTTTGAACTTTACCCAACAATTCATCGATGAACTTGTCGCGCTTGGATTTCGAAAGCAACAGCCCAAGACCTTTCCAAAGGCTTATCCGCAAGTCGATGTTGGGGATGAATTTTTCCTTTATGTTTGCGAAGTCCAGCCTGACTTTTAGCTGATCACTTTGATTTTTTGTATCGATGAAATCGGAAGTGTAGATGTTTTCAACATTGGGCCCGATATCGAACCAAAGCTTTTCGAGCGCCGCGAACTCGTTGCAGGCCGTCAGGACCCCGTTTAACGAGCCCACGGAAACGCCGGCGATCACATCAAATTTCATCTCGCTGCTTCCCGGATTCACCTTTGACCAGTTTTGTCTCAGGTATCGTAGCGCGCCGATCTGGAAAGCTCCTTTAAATCCACCTCCACTGAGCACGAGCGCAAATTTTTTCATGGTGCCAAGGTCTTCTGGTGACTGGTTCGTAAAATCCCGGACCAGGCTTCTCATGACGAATGATCAGCGGATACGGGATGTAACGCGGCCTGTCCGGAAGATACGTATCGAAATGATCAAAAATATCAACATTTCTTACCGTGTATTTTTTTGTCCTTTCCCGCATGCTGAAGCGTCGTTAATTCCGCTAAATTCGTTTCCATTTTTCCGTATCCAATGAACAACCTGGGAATCATCCTCATTATGTTCGCTGTGCTCCTGGGTCTCCAGGCTATCGCTGACAAGATTAAATTACCAAATGCGGTCCTTCTCGTGATTGTTGGTTTAAGCCTGTGGTTTATACCAGGCCTGCCCCCGATGGAGTTGAATCCCGATGTAATTTTTCTGCTTTTCCTGCCACCAATCCTGTACGATGCGGCTTCGCATACGTCCTGGCACGATTTCAAAGCTGAGATAAAACCGATTTCGACGCTGGCAATCACACTCGTTTTTTTGACGACCGGAGCGGTAGCCATCGCGTGCTATTACACCATCCCCGGATTCACCTGGCCGCTGGCATTCGTGCTCGGGGCAATCGTGTCTCCGCCGGATGCTGTGGCAGCTACGAGCATCATCAAAGGGATGGGATTGAATAAGAAAGTGCTGACCATTCTCGAGGGTGAAAGCCTTGTGAATGACGCCTCCGCGTTGATCGCTTACCGCTTTGCCATTGCCGCTATCGGAACAGGCACCTTCGTCTTTCAGCAGGCAGGAATTGATTTTCTGTTTGTGGTTTGCGGAGGTATTCTGGCGGGTCTTGTGATCGGGTCCATTTGTATCCTGCTTCACAAAATGATTGGCAACAACTCTATCATCAGCACTTCACTGACATTGCTGACCCCGTTTGTGGCATACCTCACTGCCGAACACTGGCATACATCGGGAGTGCTTGCGGTCGTCTGCGCCGGACTGATGATCTCCTGGCGCAGCTCTGAGATTTTCTCTTATGAAACACGGATCCGGAACAGTGCCGTATGGGATACCATCATCTTTTTGTTGAACGGGTTTATCTTCATCATCATCGGATTGCAGTTACCTTCTATCCTGGATGACCTGGGGGCGTACAGTGTCAATGACCTGGTTTATTACGGCTCCATCGTGGCAGGAGTGACCATTGTGATTCGTATCCTCTGGGTGTTCGGCGCATCCTATTCATTTTTCAAAAACAAGCATTCGGACGATGAAGGTGACGCATGGAAGAACGTCCTGATCGTTGGCTGGACAGGTACGCGTGGCGTTGTTTCCCTCGCCACGGCCCTTGCCCTTCCATTAACACTGGAGAGCGGTATGGCTTTTCCCCACAGGTCTTTGATCCTGTTTCTTTCCTTTGCCGTCATTTTCGTAACCCTCGTTGTCCAGGGCTTGTCACTGCCGGTCCTTATTAAAATTCTGAAAGTAAAGCCACATGCACATGCCGAAGAGGAAAGAGACCTGCGATTGTTAATTGCCACAAACGTGCTCAGTTTCATTGACCATGAGTTGGCTGATACGATCAATGAGCAGATAAGATCCCAGGTAAAACGGCCTTATAGTGAGATCTCACGTAAGCTTTCAAAGGAAATCAAATCTGAGAATGGTGGAAGCAGGGTGGTCTATCCGGAAAACGGCCCTTCATTGCTCGGCGCCAAAAAAGAAATTCACCAGTTCCAGCGCCAGCTTCTGATAGATTTTCATAAAAGCGGAACATTTCATCAGTCAACCATCAGGCGCCTGGAACAGGAGCTTGATTACGAAGAGTTGCAATTAAACAGGACGGTGAAGAAAAATGACCATTGATTTACCGCTCCTTGTCTCTCGGTATCAACCCTGCCCTGTTGGCAGCCATCCAGGCAAACAGCGCAGTCATTAATGCGTTATGCTTCAGGTCCGCATCGATTGCTCTTTCATAGAGATCCATGTTGGCGTGGTGCGTACGGGTGCCGTATTCAAGCGGATCCTGGATGAACTGAAATGCAGGAAGTCCTATCGCATCGAAGGAAAGGTGATCGGTACCACCTGCATTGCGAAGCGTTAACGTAGAAGCTCCATCTGGCACAAAAGGCTTGACCCATTCCTGAAAGACGGGCAGCGCAGCTTCGTTCCCCTGAAGGTACATGCCGCGGTATTTTCCCGCACCGTAATCCATATTAAAGTAGACGGAAAATTTTTCGCCTGCATCCGTCAGTTGTATCGAGTCGTAAGGATAGCTTTCATCCAATCGTTCGCCCAGCTTGCGTTTCACATAAGACCTGGATCCAAACAACCCCTGTTCTTCACCTCCCCATAGCGCAATCCGGATGGTCCTGCGCGGCTTTTTTCCCTGGGCTTTTAACAACCGCATCGTTTCCAGCATTACCGCAGAACCGACTCCGTTATCAGTCGTACCATTCGCGCTGTGCCATGAATCCAGATGGGCGCCGATCATCACGACTTCATCCCGGAGGTCTGTACCTGGAATCTCACCAATCACATTAAAGCCTGGTGCAGAGGAGGTAAAGTCCGTCTGCAACACCAGTTCCAACGTAACGGCTATGCCTTTCTGAAGCTGTCGCACCATGCGGTTGTAGTGT
>JBARAD010000228.1:0-3592 GCA_049791675.1 Chryseosolibacter sp. | reverse complement strand
CGGGAGCGTTGCTGACGCTCGCCTCGGTTTTTGCTTCAGACTTGAGGAGGCTTGCGAGTCTGGGAGTCTTCGACGCTGTTTTGGTTTTTGGAATCTCCCGCGGCGCCGTCGATTGGGATGGCGGAGGCGGTGGTGGTGGCGCAGTGTCTTTTAATGACGGAATGGTATACTCCGAAGGGTACGCTTCTGGTAGCGGAGCCTCTTCGGGTGGAGGACTTTCCGGGCTTACACTAATTTTTTTTTTAGCGCTTCCTGTTCGGAAGTTGTTGCGGGCGAGGTACCGTTTGTTCTCAGTTGTTCCTGGGAAAGAACGTGGCCGACATGCGCCATTTTCATCAGCGCAAGTTCAACGGACAGGCGTTGGTTCTTGGAACCTTTATAATTGATGTCGCACTGGTTGGCGATGTTGAGCCAGGTCAGGAGCAACGCCGGAGGTGATACCTGCGCCTGCACGGCGTATTTCTTCTTGACATTTTCGGGTACTTCCATCAGTTGCACCGTGCGGGCATCCTGTGAGACCAGGAGGTTGCGCAGGTGTTCGCTGAGGCCCACGATGAAGTTGTGGCCGTCAAAACCTTTCTTCAAAACCTCGTCGAACAACAGCAGGGGTTGTGTATGGTTTTTGGTCAGCAGCGCATCGATCACTTTGAAATAGTAGTCGTAATCGAGGATGTGGAGGTTTGCGAGCGTGTCTTTGAATGTTACCCCTTTGCCTGACGAATAGGTGACCATGAGGTCGAAGATCGAGAGGGCATCGCGGAGTGCGCCATCAGCTTTTTGGGAGATGAGGTGCAGCGCTTCGTCCTCGGCGGGAATGGATTCCTGCCTGGCGATCTTTTTCAGGTGATTCGCGATGTCGCTGATCTGGATCCTGTTGAAGTCGAAGATCTGGCAGCGCGACAGGATCGTCGGGATGACTTTGTGCTTTTCCGTTGTGGCGAGGATGAAGATGGCGTACGGAGGCGGTTCTTCAAGCGTTTTAAGGAAAGCGTTGAAGGCCGCGTTCGAGAGCATGTGCACCTCGTCGATGATGTACACTTTATATTTTCCGAACTGGGGAGGGTATCTGACCTGGTCGATGAGGTTGCGGATATCTTCCACCGAGTTATTGGAGGCCGCATCGAGTTCGAAGATGTTGAGCGCATTTTGTTCCGAGCGTTCTTCAAAGCCGTTGATGAGTCGGGCCACGATGCGTGCACAGGTCGTTTTTCCTACCCCGCGTGGACCGCAGAACAGGAGGGCCTGTGCGAGTTTGTTGTTGTCGATGGCATTTTTGAGCGTAGTCGTAATGTGTTCCTGACCGACCACCTCGTCGAAGCCCATGGGCCTGTATTTCCGCGCAGAGACAACAAAATTTTCCATCGAGGGTGCAAGATAGAATTCAGATTCATATTTCGCCACAAAGACACGAAGACACGAAGAATTTTTTGGGGGCATTTCATGCCCTGAGGCTTGGAAGTGCCTGTGAATAAGTCGGATATCCCGAAATGGTTCCTGAATAAGTTCAGGCCCGGCATTGTTGCAGATTATATTTTACCCAGGTAAAATACGATCAGTAGAGCCAATCCGCGCATCGCTTCAGAGCGCGGAACGTTAGTTCCCCGACCAGCGGTACTTTGGAACCATTTTCCTTCTATATTTGTCTGATTATTTGACACGGATTGATGACAGCTGGTCATCAGAAGTCGCACGCAGGTTGCAGATACAGCATTGTCAACTGCCAACTGCCTATTGTCAACTGATTCACCGGGGCCGACCGGTTTTGACAGGATGTGTGATGACGTGTGTAAGCATGCAGGCTCATAGGATGAGAGCCTTGAAAGATAGTCCTGAACCATACTTGGCGAGTCTAACTACGCCATGGCTGCTTAATCTGTCCTTAGGATAGATTAGCCTCGTCCCGATAAGATCGGGAAAGCCATCATCGCTCAGCATTGACGTTTTGCAGGTGCTGGTCAGCGGTGTCGTTATGCAGAACTGCTCCGTGCGATGTTGCTAAGCGCGGATAAGACACAGCGACTAAGGAAGAGTTTAGGATGTTGGTAACCTTGCTTTTCCCGACAATAAAAATTCAACTAAGCATGTAGAAGGCACGGTATTATCTTCTCTGGACCAGAGTTCGATTCTCTGCGGCTCCACGGTAAAGCAAACAAGCCTGGGGAAATTTCTGTCTCGCTGATGGATATTTCTTCAGGCTTGTTGCTTTACCGCCCTGAAGCGACCGACGCAGGAGGTCTGCTTCGGGGTCGCTCATGCACTCCTTCGCGCGGGGCCGGCGCGTTGTCTGAACCTTGATTCGAGGGATTGAAGGATTGCCATGATTCTTGATTCGGTGGATTGCAGGATTTGAATCAGAGTATATTCAAGTGCATTTTGATATATACACTTCATGCATGCTATGTACGCTTATGATACGCCTATGGTACGGCTATGACATACCTTTGTCTTGATCCTTGTCTTATCGCAGGATAACCTTGGCGATGATTAAGTTCGCAGCACCGGACGTAGGGTTCCTCTTTCGCGCAGGTCCACCCGTTGTCTGAACCATGATTCATTTGATTAAAGGATTACCATGATTTAAGCGCGGGGTGATGTGCTGTTTACAGCGCCCGACCAGCTCAGCCGTCATCCTGAAAGAGAGATTTGTTTTGAACAATAACAATTCGCGATGAGCACTTGCATCACGCAAAAAGCCCTCCTGATATGTTTCGTTGCTGTACGGAGAGCACAAAGGGAACTGTGTCTAGATAGAAGTAACAATGGAGCGATGATATACACCCAGCCCTGAATGGGCTGAATATGATTAGTCCGGGGTAAGCCGGAGCAACGCGAACGGCGCAGCCCCGTGTTAAGGCGAATGAAAGAAAGTTTGCCACAGGAGTGCTAAATCGAGCTTCGCGCTTTTTGGCAAGCGGAAACTGCGCTTACGTTCCACGCGGCAAGGCATACATTTGCTACGACCGTGACCCTCTCGAATGGGATCCCGATTGAAACAGTGAGTGCGATGCTGGGGAATAAGAATTTCCGGACGACGCAGATCTATGCGAAGGTGGTGAAAGAGAAGATTAGTAGGGATATGAAGAAGTTGAAGGAGAAGCTGGACCTAACCAAACATACTGGCTTAGTAGCCAGGTGCATCTAAAATAATCCAACCTTATTGTTTGAGCTACTAGAAGGTAATAAGGTTTAAAGTGTCGGGTGGCAAGACCGGATGGAGCACACATTTAACGGAAAAAATGTAAATTGAGTTTAATTTCATCAACTATTCAAATGCAGAGATGAAGAAACAGGGTGACGACATCGAAGCTTACAAGCTTTCTGAGGACCAGAAAAATGCTGTTAATGAAGCCAGGCAACAGATCAAGAACGGCCAGTTTTTAATTGATGATGAAGCCAATAAGGACATAGACGAATGGCTACGAAATAGCGCAGAATAATTGTAAATCAACGAGCCAAACAAAGTCATATGAAAAGGGATAAAGCAATAGAGACGGTTAAGGAATTTCCTCAAGAGTTTGAGTTGGAGGATCTTATTGAACGACTTGTTTTTGTGGAAAAAGTAGAGAAGGGGTTGCAACAGGTACAACAAGGG
>JBARAD010000227.1:0-27265 GCA_049791675.1 Chryseosolibacter sp. | reverse complement strand
AAATAAATGACCGGCCGCAAAAAAGGCTGCGGAATCTCCTGCTTGTTGCTTTTGGCCAGCAGAAGATGTTCAAACGGCTGGTTCCCGCCTTACTTCACCTTTTTGTTTATGTCGGCTTTCTGGTAATCAACATAGAAGTCCTTGAATTTGTCATTGACGGACTGGCGGGTACCCATCGGGTATTTTCGCCTTATCTGGGTTCATTTTACAACGGGCTCATGAACGTATTTGAATTCCTGGCGGTAGCGGTGCTGGTTTCGTGCATTTTTTTCCTCATCCGCAGAAATGTTTTGAAGATCCGCCGGTTTTGGATGTATGAGATGACGGCCTGGCCAAGACTGGATGCGAATCTTATCCTGATAACGGAGATTACCTTAATGCTTGCCATCCTGACGATGAACGCCAGTGACCAGGTTTTGCAAAATATGCACACTGGATATCCCACCACGGGCACGTTGTTCTTCAGCGGATTTCTGGTTCCATTGTTCGATGGCCTACCCGCCGCCACGCTGATTTTTATCGAACGCTTTGCGTGGTGGTTCCATATCCTTGGTATCCTGGGGTTCGCCGTTTATATCACCTATTCCAAACACCTTCATATTTTTATGGCGTTCCCCAATACGTGGTTTGCCAAGCTTGAGCCAAAAGGCAAAATGAACAATATGCCATTCGTCACCGGAGAGGTCAGGTCGATGTTAGGATTGGCCCAGCCGGAAGCTGCGCCTCCGGAAGTCGGAAGGTTCGGGGCGAAAGATATTAACGACCTCACCTGGAATATGCTGATGGGTGCCTATACATGCACCGAATGCGGAAGGTGTACGGCGGAATGCCCGGCGAATCAAACCGGAAAAAAACTTTCACCGCGAAAAATTATGATGGACACCCGCGACCGCATGGAGGAGGTGGGAAAAAGCCTGCAGAACGGGGGGCCTGGGCTGAGCGATGGAAAGACCCTGTTGAATGACTACATTTCCAAAGAAGAGATCAATGCCTGTACGAGCTGCCATGCGTGTGTCGAAGCATGCCCGGTACTCATCAATCCTCTCGAAATCATTCTTGAGCTGAGGCGCTTTGTGACGATGGAAGAATCGGGAGCACCCGCATCGTGGAATAGTATGTATCAGAATATTGAAACGAATTTCGCCCCATGGAAATTTTCTCCCAGTGACCGTTTCAACTGGGCAAAGGATGATGAGAAGTAAATTATAATCCAGACTGTATTAATTATGAACGTTCCAACCATGGCCGAGCTTGTCGCGAAGGGGGAATCACCCGAAGTTTTATTCTGGGTTGGTTGCGCCGGATCATTTGATGAGCGATATAAACGTGTTACGAAGTCTTTTGTCGAAATTCTTAACGCTGCGGGGATCAGTTTTGCCGTGTTGGGAACGGAAGAGTCGTGTACAGGCGACCCTGCCCGCCGTGCCGGAAACGAATTCCTTTTCCAGATGCAGGCCATGAGTAACATTCAGGTATTGAACCGATATGGAATCAAGAAGATAGTAACGGCATGTCCGCATTGTTTCAATACGATCAAAAATGAATATCCCGAACTCGGGGGTGATTACGAGGTGATCCACCATTCCGTTTTTCTCCAGCAGCTTATCGATGAGGGGAGGATCAGGATCCGCGAAGGAGGTTCTTTCAAGGGCCGGAAAATAACCTATCACGATTCGTGTTTTCTGGGGAGAGCGAACAGCATTTATGAGGCCCCGCGGGCTGTGCTCGAAAAGTTGGATGCGGATCTCGTGGAAATGAAAAGGTCGCGGACGAAGGGCCTTTGCTGCGGGGCGGGGGGTGGTCAGATGTTCAAGGAACCTGAGCCCGGGAAAAAAGATATTAACGTTGAACGAACAGAGGAAGCGCTCGCTACCGGAGCTTCCACCATTGCCGTGGCGTGCCCTTTTTGCATGACCATGATCAGTGATGGGGTGAAAAACAAGGAGAAGGAATCAGCGGTAAAGGTGAAAGATCTCGCAGAACTAATTGCCGAAGCCCAGGGTTTAATCACATGATATTATTCAGCTAATTCTCAATACAAATACCTATGTTTATCCCTTTTGAATCCCTCGCTCCCGCTTCCCGCATTTGGATATTTCAGGCAAACCGGCCTTTTGTCACGGGTGAACTGAAAGTTGCAGAGACCAGGCTTCGGGCTTTTACCGAGGATTGGGCAGCCCATGGTATCCCACTAAAGACTTCCTACAAAATTGAATTTAACCAGTTCATCATACTTGCGGCAGACGAGACCCATCATGCTGCCAGCGGATGTTCGATCGATAGTTCCGTCAGGATCTTAAAAGAGCTGGAGACAGCCCTTGATATTCAGCTTTTCGACCGGACCCAGGCCGCATTTAAAACGGGGGACCATATCATACTGGTACCGCTTTCGGAGCTGAAACAAAAATTTCAAAACGGCACCTTAAAGGCCGATTCTTTAACGTTTAATAACGTGCTGACCACTAAAAGTGAGTTTGACGAAAGTTGGATTGTTCCTGTTTCAAAGACGTGGCTTAAGCGATATATTCCAAATGAATTGGCGAACGTAGAATGAGTTTTGTAGTTTTATAGAGAATATGAGGTATACAGGGTTTCTTTTCATCATCATTGTCTTGCTTGCGGGCTGCAGCGCTGAAAAAAAAGCGACGAAGGCTTTCCGGTTCGGAAAGTATCAGACTACGATCGATATCTTCAAGCAACAGTTGGCGCAGGATCCGGAGAATGGAAAGGCCAATTATTTCGTCGCAGAATCCTACCGGCTTTCAAACAGATTGAAAGACGCCGAGCCCTATTATGCGAATGCCGGAGGACGTGGCATCGATAAGGATTCCGTAAAGTTTTTTCACGCGCAATCCCTGGAAGCAAATGGAAAGTATGACGCTGCCCGGAAACTCATGGACGAACTTGCTCAGGAAGCGGTATCGGAAAAATTACGCGAACGTGCAGTAGAGGAAGCCGCAGGATTGGATTACCTCAAAAGACTGAACGAAAAGCCAAGTTATTACCGGGTGAAGAATCTTGACTTGGTAAACTCACCCGCCAGTGAATACTCGCCCGTCCACGTGAATGATGAATTATATTTTACTTCTTCCCGGGGCAACGGCAAAGTATATGAAGCTACGGGCACACCCTTCACCGACATCTACAAGGTAGCTTCCAAAGGTGCGATTGTCGACCTGGCTACACTGAAGGCGCTGCCTGAGGGAATCAACAATGAAAATATCAATGACGGTTGTGTGACCTTCACGCCGGATGGTAAGATCATGGTCTTTGCAAAAGGCAATAGCGGGAAGCGGAGGGGTTCGAGTGACGTAGATCTTTACCTGTCGCGCTTCCGGAACGGAATCTGGTCTGAGCCCGTGCCACTCAACATCAATGATCCTGAGGCGTGGGATTCCTCTCCTGCTTTCAGCCAGGATGGCCGCACGTTGTATTTTGCATCCAACCGCAAGGGACGCGGACGGAATATGACAGGTTACGGAGGAACGGATATCTACGCGGCGCAGATGGACTCCCGGGGAAGGTTTTCCAGGATCAGAAATCTCGGTCCGCAGATCAATACTTCGGGTAATGAACTTTTCCCTTATGTTGCCGATGACGCAAAGCTGTACTTTGCATCTGACGGCCATCCCGGATATGGAGGTCTTGACATTTTCTTCGTCAATCGTGTGAACGGTAAGACGGTCATTGAGAACCTTGGACAACCTGTAAATTCAACCGGGGATGATTTTGGAATATTTCTGTTCCGGGCGGACCGCGGCTTTTTTACCTCTAACCGTGAAGGAGGAAAGGGCGATGACGATATCTATACCTTTGTGAATGAAGATCCTGATCTAAAAGTTGTCAATTACTACCTTCAGGGGATTGCCTATACGCCTGACAGTACAGGCTTAAGGGTTCTTCCAAATACCAAAGTCTCACTGATCGATGGCGGTGGCGAACTGATGCAGGATTATGTGACGGGTAATGACGGCAAATTCATTTTCCGCGTATATGAAAATGAGAACTATGAACTGGTGGGTGAAACCGATGGTTACCTTGTGAAACGCCAACCGTATACGATGCAGGGAAGGTCTGTCGATCCCAATACCCTTAAGCAACTCGTTACCAACATCACACTTGATACTACGATCGTGCTGGAGAAGATCGAGCTGAACAAGATCTTTGTGCTGGAGAATATTTACTATGAGTTGGATAAGGCTGAGATCCGGCCGGATGCTGCCAAAGAGCTGGACAAGCTGGTTCAAATACTGGTTGACAATCCCGAGATCAAGATCGAGTTGAGTTCCCATACCGATAGTATTGCTACTGTTGAATACAACATGGACCTTTCCCAGCGAAGGGCGGAGTCGGCTGTAAATTATATTACCCAGCGGGGCATCGGTCCTGACCGCATGGTAGCAAAGGGATATGGGGAGCTGCGACCGATTGCCAGAAATACGAATCCCGATGGAACCGACAATCCTGAAGGTCGTCAACGGAACCGCCGTACGGAATTCAAGATCCTTGAGATCAATGCCCTTCCCAAACCGCTTGAGGAGGAAGAAGAGGGAGAGGTATTTGATGAAGATAAATACTTCCGGAATTCGGATAATTAGGCTTTGGTTACGGGGGATGCCCATGCTCCGTTCCTGCAAAAAGGTGCCTCCAGAAATTGGGGGCATTTTCTTTTCTGCTTTTTCTATTTTTGTTGCTTAATTGCAGCGCTATGAACTACCGCATCGAAAAAGATACCATGGGCGAGGTAAAAGTCCCTGCCGACAAATACTGGGGTGCCCAAACAGAAAGATCCAGAAACAATTTCAAGATCGGACCCGAGGCCAGCATGCCGAAGGAAATCATATATGCTTTTGCCTATCTGAAGAAAGCCGCCGCCATGGCGAACCATGAACTTGGCGTGCTGCCGGCTGATAAAAAAGAACTGGTCGCCAAGGTTTGTGATGAAATTCTGACGGGCAAACTTGATGGAGAGTTTCCGCTGGTGATCTGGCAAACAGGATCAGGGACACAAAGCAATATGAATGTCAATGAAGTGATCGCCTATCGAGCGCATGTGTTGCAGGGAGGCAAGCTCTCAGATGACAAGAAGGCGCTTCATCCCAATGACGACGTCAATAAATCACAATCATCGAATGATACGTTTCCCACGGCGATGCATATTGCCGCATACAAGCAGGTGATGGAAGTCACCGTGCCGGGAATGCAAAAATTACGCGATACGCTTTCACGGAAAACTCAGGAATTCCGGAACATCGTAAAAACAGGTCGCACGCATTTTATGGATGCCACCCCTTTGACGCTGGGACAGGAGTTTTCAGGTTATGTGCAGCAGATTGACAACAGCATCAAGGCAATCAAGAATGCGCTTGAGGCTGTGCGCGAACTTGCGCTCGGTGGCACGGCGGTGGGAACAGGACTCAACACGCCAAAGGGTTATGATGTTCTCGTTGCTGAAAAGATTGCGGACCTCACAGGGTATCCCTTCGTTACCGCGCCCAACAAATTCGAAGCGCTGGCGGCCCATGATGCCATGGTTGAATTGTCGGGCGCATTGAAACGCGCGGCGGTTTCTTTGATGAAGATCGGTAACGACATACGAATGCTGAGCTCGGGACCCCGCTGTGGTATCGGCGAGGTGATCATTCCAGATAACGAGCCCGGTTCTTCTATTATGCCCGGGAAAGTTAACCCTACCCAGCCGGAGGCGCTGACGATGGTTTGCGCCCAGGTGATGGGTAATGATACCGCAGTCACAATAGGGGGATCGTTGGGCCATTTCGAATTGAACGTCTTTAAACCTGTTATCGCTGCCAACGTGCTGCAATCGGCGCGGCTGATCGGCGACGCATGTGTTTCCTTCAATGAAAAATGTGCTGAAGGCATCGCGGCCAATGAGCCCGTGATCAGGCAGCATCTGGAGAACTCACTCATGCTGGTAACAGCCCTCAATCCTCACATCGGTTATGAGAATGCAGCGAAAATTGCCAAGACAGCGCATAAGGAGAACAAGACACTCCGGGAGGCCGCTATCGGATTGGGACTGCTTACCTCTGAGCAGTTTGATGCCTGGGTAAGGCCGGAAAAAATGGTCGGAAGCCTCGACAAATAGCCCCAGTAGTAAAATTCAGAAAAATATTTGTACTTTTATTTTGCTTTAAGGTATTGTGCAGCAGTGCGTTTGGGCTTGTTGTGGCGGTGGTGGGCTGGATCAAACAAAACCGGTGCTTGAAAAGGAAACTCAATTTTTAACTATATGAATAACAGACTTGTTTTATTTTTTTGTCTGGCTTTGATTTTTTCGACTTCTCAAACCTATGCACAACTTTCCAAAGACGAAAAGAAGGAGTGGAAGAAGAAAGCCAAGGAATTTTCGCGTAATCCTGCTAACCTCAAACAGTTAACGGAAGATAAAGAAGCTGCTGAAGGTCAGGTTTCTTCACTCAATGACAGAGTGTCCCAATTGCAATCAAGCATGAGTAACAAAGATGCGAGGATTGCTGATCTCGAAGACCAGTTGTCGCAGTCGCGTGCCCAGCTTACGAGCACAAGGGCTGAGCTGTCGCAACTCAAAGAAACTCCCGTGGTGAATGAAATGGATTTCTCACAGGGCGTTGTCTTTAAAGTACAGATCGGCGCTTTCAAGAATAAGGACCTGCAGAAATACTTCGACAACAACCCGAACCTGGGCGGCGAGGTAAAGGAAGGTGAGCCACAAAAAATCACCATCGGTATTTTCCGCGACTACTGGGAAGCTGATACGTTTAAGAAATACATGCGTGAAATGGGCGTTAAAGACGCCTGGATCGTCCCTTATCGCGATGGCCAACGCGTGGAGATAAAAGATGTTCTTGAAGGAGTGGTCAATGATAAGCAGGCAGGCACTGCGAACTGATCTTTCCAAAGAAGATAAAAAAGCGGCATAGGGATATGCTGCTTTTTTTTGGCCTGTGAGTGATTGTATACCCGGGTTAATTTTCATTGACCCGTGAAGGAATACCTGGTAATTTGCCGGGTTTGTAATCAAAATTTGTGCATGGGGAATTCCCGGCTATTTTTGTAGAATGACCAGAGGCATTGCCATGTTAATTTTATGCTGTTGCTTTGCTTCGCATGCGCAGATCCGTGTCGGCAAGCTGGTCATTCGACCACATGAAACGTTTACGCTGGATTCAACGGATATTCTTGTTGCCGATTCCCTGATCATGATGGATTCTTCGCGTATTAGACTGAATGGTTTAAAGGCCGAAAACTTTATTCGCACCAACGTCGCCATCATCGGGAATCATTGCCGGATCGATGGAACAGGGTTGGCAGGAAAAAAAGGTACAGATGGCGCACCCGGTCTCACACCCGTGGGGCCGTGTCGTGATGGCGTGCCTGGCAGGAATGGCTTAAGGGGTTTAAGTGGAGGTGCAGGGATCAATCTTTTTTTATATATTGATAAGATACACATAAAAGGAAAACTGATCGTAGATCTATCCGGTGGTAACGGCGGAGATGGCGGGGATGGAGGCGAGGGTGGCGGAGGCAGTCCCGGAACCCATCATTGCATTGGTGGTGATGGTGGCCGCGGTGGTAATGCCGGGGCCGGTGGTGACGGCGGACGCGGTGGCGTACTGAGCATTGGCGGGAGAGACGCGGATATCACCAAGGCATTGATTGGAAATCTTCTTCAGCTTAAGAATAACGGTGGTTCTTTTGGCTATGGAGGAATCGGCGGCGCAGGTGGTCATGCGGGGTTAGGACCGAAAGGAAAGAGCGGAAAGCCAGGAGACAAAGGTGCAGATGGACTGTACGGAAGACCCGGTGACCGTGGGGCGCTGCTGATGGAAGAACAATAAACGAATGGAAAAGCGATGGTTATTTAAAGAGGTTCCTTCTCAGGATCAGGTTGAGAGGCTTTCAAAATCAATTAATACCAATCCCTACCTTACCGCAGTACTGCTTCAACGCGGAGTTACTGACTTTGATCTTGCCAAAAAATATTTCCGGCCTTCCCTGACAGACCTTCATGACCCTTTCCTCATGAAAGACATGGACAAGGCCGTCAAGCGCTTGAAGACGGCGCTGGACAACGAAGAAAAAATTCTCATCTACGGTGATTACGATGTGGATGGCACCACCGCGGTGTCGCTTGTATACCGCTACCTGCGCAAGTTTTATCCCGGGTGCGACGTCTATATTCCCGACCGGTATGCCGAGGGTTATGGGGTCTCCCTTGCGGGCGTCGAGTATGCCGCGGAAAATGACTACACCCTGATCATTGCATTGGATTGCGGCATCAAATCAGCCGAACTCGTGCGCGTAGCCGAAAACAGGGGAATCGATTTTATTATTTGTGACCATCACCTTCCAGGTGACACCATCCCGGGTGCGGTGGCTGTGTTGGATCCAAAAAGGGAAGATTGCGATTACCCCTGTGAGGAACTCAGTGGCTGTGGCCTGGGCTTTAAACTGATACAAGCGTACGCGCGCCGTCACCGCGATGAGCAGGAGATCTTTGAATACCTCGATCTTGTCGCAGTGAGCATCGCTTCGGACATTGTGCCAATCGTAGATGAGAACCGGGTGCTTGCCTACTTCGGATTAAAAAAACTCAACGAAGATCCCATGCCGGGGTTGAAGGCGCTCAAGGAGATCGCTGGCATCAGGAATGAGCTCGATATTTCCGGGGTGGTCTTTACGCTGGGACCGCGGATTAATGCCGCAGGCAGGGTCGCGCATGCAAGGGCTGCCGTTGACCTTCTTATTTCAAAAACAGAAGAAGAAGCCAATGCCCTCGCCGAAAAAGTCAACCTTAAAAATGAACTGAGAAAGGAATTCGATTCCTCCATCACCGAGGAAGCGCTGGCCATGATTGAATCAAACAATCAAATCAGGCCCTCAAAATCTACCGTTCTTTTTAAAAATACCTGGCACAAAGGGGTTATTGGCATAGTTGCTGCTCGGTGTATTGAGAAATTTTATAAGCCGACGGTAATCCTCACGGAGTCAAATAATAAGATTACCGGATCCGCGCGCAGCGTCAATGGCTTTGACCTTTATAATGCCATTCTCAGCTGCAGCGATTTGCTGGAGAAATTCGGCGGCCATAAATATGCTGCCGGGCTTACACTGGATGCCAGCAACCTCGAGGCCTTTCAGCAGCGCTTCGAGGAAGTTGTCTCTTCAACAATCACGGCAGACATGATGACTCCGGTTATTGAAATAGATTACACGATTCCACTGGATGCGGTGAACGCAAAATTTGTAAATGTGTTGAAGCAGATGGGCCCATTTGGGCCTGAAAACCCCAGGCCGTTGTTTGAAGCGAGGAATCTGTACATTTTCAATGCGCTGACCAGCTTTAAAGACCGCCACATCAAATTTCTCGTTGGCCAGGAAGGTGGCAATAGTATTCTTCAGGCGGTCGGTTTCGATATGTCTGATTTTTATGAACCGCTTTCGCGGGGTGCTTCTTTCCGGATGGCATTTACGATAGAGGAAAATGTTTATAATGGAATTACATCAATTCAGTTGCGTATTAAAGACATCAAATTCGATTGAACCATGACATTGCGCGCAGAGCATTTGTTTAAAAAATATAAATCACGTACTGTAGTCAACGACATTTCTGTTCGTGTTGAGCAAGGCGAGATTGTCGGTTTGCTCGGTCCCAACGGCGCCGGCAAAACAACAAGTTTCTATATGATCGTCGGGCTCATCAAACCAAATGAGGGAAAGATCTTTCTGGAAGATGAGGAGATCACCGACCTCCCCATGTACCAGCGTGCCAAGCGGGGCATCGGATATCTTGCCCAGGAAGCTTCAGTTTTCAGAAAGCTGACGGTGGAAGAGAATATTCTCGCGGTGCTTGAGATGCGCAATTACTCCAAACAGGAACGGAGAGAGAAGACCGATCAGCTTATCGAGGAATTCAGCCTCCAGAAAGTGAGAAAGAACCTTGGAATGTCTTTGTCCGGAGGGGAGCGGCGAAGAACGGAGATAGCCCGGGCGTTGGCAGTGGATCCGAAATTTGTGCTCCTGGACGAACCGTTTGCAGGCGTGGATCCGATCGCCGTGGAGGAAATTCAGTCGATCGTGGCGAGGTTGAAGAATAAAAACATCGGTATTCTTATTACGGATCACAATGTGGATGAAACGCTTTCCATTACTGACCGGGCTTACCTGATGGTGGATGGAAAACTCTTCAAGGCTGGCACGGCGGAGGAACTCGCCAATGATCCGATGGTAAGAAAAGTTTACCTGGGACAGAATTTTAAACTGCGGCGAGCAAACCTGCCGACGCACTAAGTCTCCAAAAGAAGTGACGAGCAGACAGGATTGCCGGTCACGAGAACCCCAATTCCATTATTTCTTTCCATACCAGTTCGGGCTCATAACCTTTTTGGATGACGTACATGGATAGTCTGTCACGAAGCACAAAGACATTCTCTTCCTCCAGGGTGCGTGATTTTTCCTGTAGCAATTCGCGGAGGGTTTCCCGGTAGGGAGCATCTTCAATTTCCCTCAGGCCAATCCGGATACAGTTCTTGGAAACCCCCTTTGCTTCAAGGGCGTGTGTGATGCGGATGCGTCCCCATTTTTTGATTCGGAACTTACCGCCGGCAAAAGCTTTGGCAAAGCGTTCCTCGTTAAGAAAACCGTCAGTGATCAGATTTGTTATAATTTCATCGACGTCATTCCGATGGAGCCCGAACCCATACAGCTTGTTTCGGACTTCCTGATGCGATCGCTCCTGATAAGCACAGTACTGTTCGATTTTTTGTTTTGCCTGCCGGGGTGTCAGCACTTTCATGGCCGGGACTTTTAGCGGATCAGGTAACCTCTCCCGCTAATTTGATTTTACGAGCCCTTTGTTCCTCAGAATGCTGGAAAGAAATTTCCGTTCGTTTTCAGTATTGAATATCCTGAATGGAAGATGAATGAGCTGCGCTTTATTGACGAAAAGTACAAAGGAGTCCTTTCCAATAACCGCTGATTTGATCTGATCCCACTTCAGTGGCATTCCTTCGCGGGGATTTATCTTCATGATGATCTGCTGGCTGCTGATCTCATAGGAGAATTTTTCAAAAAGCATTTTACCCTGTTCAAGTTGTGTGACGCCATAGAACTGAACCCACCAGAACAGGAAGTACAGGCCAAGCCCGACAAAAGCTCCGATAAACCACCAGATGCTGGGAATCCATATGTAACCGAGGCAGATAATAAATGCGGCCAGTGCGGCAATCCACCCCTGGCGCTTCATCACCTGCTGGAAGGCCAGTCTGATATATGTTTTCTTATCAAGTTTGTAATTCTTCGTTCTGACAATCATATTTATTTCATCTCTTAATTAATTCTCAGCTTGCTTTCAGGCTGAGATCCAAACTTTTCACAGCATGGGTAAGCGCTCCGACTGAAATGTAATCAACACCACATGCAGCAATGTCGCGGATGGTTGTTTCTGTTACGCCGCCACTTGCTTCCGTCTTGAACCTGCCACCAATCATTTTTACAGCTTCACGCATCGCTGACAGGTCCATATTATCCAGCATGATGATGTCTACGCCTCCGATGTCAAGAACCTGCTGCACCTCATCAAGGTTACGGGTTTCTATTTCGACCGGGAGACGCTTGTTAATGGCGCGAAGATAATCTTTTGTGCGATTGATTGCTGCGGAAATTCCGCCCGCCATATCGATATGATTATCCTTCAGCATGATCATATCAAATAAGCCGATGCGGTGGTTTTTTCCGCCGCCGATCAAAACAGCCCACTTTTCCGGAAGACGGAAATTCGGTGTGGTTTTGCGGGTATCCAGTAACTGGGCTCCGGTGCCGGCAATGAGCGAAGCGTAATGGTTCGTTTTGGTAGCGATTGCGCTCATGCGCTGCATGCAATTCAATACGAGGCGTTCAAGCGTCAATATACTCCGGGCCGAACCGGAAATGGTAAAAGCGACGTCGCCTTTCTTTATCCTGGCGCCGTCGTTAAGGAAGACTTCCATTTTGAGCCTTTTGTCTCCATATTGGAAGATCTGACGGGCGAGCTCAACGCCGGCCAGAATACCTTCGTCCTTCACCAGAAGGCGCGCCGTACTCGTGGCTTCTGCCGGTATAGAGGCGAGAGAGGAATGATCGCCTTCACCGACATCTTCCCGAAGTGCGGCATCGATGAACTGGCTGAGAAATTCGTCGGAAATGTATGCTGGCTTCACGACCCAAAAATAGGGCGTGGATGATGTGATCTAAGCAATTACACAGATTTTTTATGATGCGTCTCCAGCACAGCAGATCCGGACCTACTCTTTAGAGAAAGAGATCTCATGAAGAAATTGCTGTTTGTTGACCGATTTGATTTTCATGAAAACGCGGTATGTCTCATCTGCGCTCTTGTATTGCCCGATGGCAAACGGCTGGCCGCCTTTTGAAGAGCCCTGGTGGATAATATTAAATTCGGAAGGCGGATGTTGTCTGAAAAAGTCCCTGAAGACGAATTCAGCCTGAGCCTTGCTGTAGGATTGCACTTTCCCTTCGATGGTCACATCAACGGTCTGGAACAGGTATTTTGATAATTCTTTCGAACTGCCGGCTTTGATGGTCTCCCGTACCTCATAGATAACATCGCTTTGTCCCCTGGTGGCAAACACCTGTAAGGTTAGGACGCAAAAAACTATAAACGTTTTCAATCTGTTCAACTTCATGACAGTGTTGATTAAGGGCGAAAATTATGCCATTGTTGAAAGATAAATAAATTACCGGCGCTCAGAGACTGTTTCCTTTTATGTTAATGACAATGAAATGTTCTTATCCTGTTATATTTGCGGCTTTTAAAAGCTTTCGCCGGAAAATTGACGTTACTCCGGTAAAGCGTGGATCAACCGCAATACCGCAAGCGAGCGGAAAGCAGCGCCAACCTTTCGGAGTTTACACCGTCGGGCGAAAAATAATAATTGTTTATGAAACGGCCATTCCGAAAAAATAACGTTTCCAGAACTATCGTGTTGCGGACGTGGCAATTGCAATGATCAGCCGGTATTCTAAATATAAAATTTATTAAAGAAATGAATAAAAAGGTTCTATTGATGATTTTGGATGGTTGGGGCATTGCGAAGAATGCCAAAGTCTCGGCTGTAGACCAGGCCAACACGCCTTTTATCGACTCCCTGTACCGCAAATATCCGCACAGTAAGCTGGAGGCTTCGGGTCTCGCTGTGGGACTACCGGAAGGACAAATGGGAAATTCAGAAGTAGGCCATATGAATATTGGTGCCGGTCGCGTCGTTTACCAGGACCTGGTCCGTATCAATAAGGCGGTCGAAGAGAACGAACTTGATCAGAACACCGTACTGACGTCAGCATTTGACTACGCCCTGGCCGGGAACAAAAATGTTCATTTCATTGGCCTGCTTTCTGACGGAGGCGTTCATTCACACATCGGTCACCTGAAAGGGCTTGTTTCCATTGCGCACCGGAAAGGGATAAAAAATCTTTTTGTGCATGCTTTTATGGACGGTCGTGATACCGATCCGAAAGGTGGGCTTGGTTATCTCAAAGACCTGACTGAACATCTCAAAAAGACTACAGGGAAGCTGGCGACGATTGTCGGAAGATACTTTGCCATGGACCGTGACAAACGTTGGGAGCGGGTGAAACTGGCCTATGATCTTCTTGTTCATGGCACAGGGGAAAAGGCATCGGACCCGTTGGCAGCAGTCCAGCGGTCGTATGACAACAATGTCACAGATGAATTTATTAAACCGATTGTTATCACGTCGAATGGAGAACCTGTTGCTACCATAAGGGAGGGGGATGTGGTCCTGTGTTTCAACTTCCGCACCGACCGCGGAAGGGAGATCACGCAGGTTCTTACCCAACAGGATTTTCCTGATTACGGAATGAAGAAGTTGAAGCTTTATTATATCACACTCACGAATTACGATGAGTCGTTTAAGGATGTGAAGACGATCTTTGAAAAAGATAACCTTGAAAAGACGCTGGGTGAAGTGGTAGCGGACGCAGGCAAAAAGCAAATACGCATAGCAGAAACTGAAAAATATCCCCACGTGACGTTCTTCTTCTCCGGCGGAAGGGAAACAGTTTTCGAGGGTGAAAGCAGGATCCTTTGCCCTTCTCCAAAGGTTGCAACCTACGACCTGCAGCCTGAGATGAGCGCCAATGACATCAAGGATAAGATCATTCCCGAACTGGAAGCAAAATCCGCAGATTTTATTTGCCTGAATTTTGCAAATCCAGATATGGTGGGCCATACAGGTGTATTTGAGGCAGCGGTCAAGGCTTGCGAGACAGTGGACCACTGTGCTCAAAAAGTTACGGAAGCCGCCCTGCGCAACGGATACGCCACCATCATTATTGCCGATCACGGTAATGCCGACATGATGATCAATGAGGACGGAACACCCAACACAGCGCATACAACGAACCTCGTTCCGTGTATTCTCGTCGACGAGCGCTATCGTGGCAAATTAAAGGACGGCAAGCTGGGGGACCTGGCACCCACCATACTTAAACTGATGGGGTTATCCACGCCTAAACAAATGACAGGAAATGTTTTACTGGAGAGCTGATCATACATCCCGGAAAACCGCAGTCCTGCCCTTATTGATTGCTTTACTATTCATGTCGTGTGAGTCGGAAAGACGGCCCGCTTCATTCTATTCCATCGACAGTCTGGTCATTTCGCAGGCTCACAGCCTGACGGCGATTCAGGCAGGATTATTCAAAGAGGCATTGCTAAGCGGTAAAACAGATACACTTACCTATACGCCAAAGGATACGGCGGCCTGGTTACATGAACTCGATATCTTCAGAAAGCTGGAAATCATCAACAAACCGGTCAACGTTGGAAACTACCTCGTAGATGACGGGCTCCTGGACCCGGGCAGCAACCTGACGGTCAAAGCTTTCACGAGCCTCGAAAAATTGCCGGTGGTATATCTTAAAATATATTATCAGGGAAGCATCGATAAACCGAGGAAACTGGAAGCGCTGTATGATGAAGGGAATCTGCTTTTTCACAGTGCCCGCCTGTTATCCATGGACTTTCAGCAAATAGAAGATCGGACAGTATTGACCACGTATTCTATAAGAGGCGGTCAGAAAATGGTTTTGGGCGATTCGGTTGCTTTTTATATCAGCGGAAAGATTTTGATCGACTAGAAGGAAATGGCAAAACGCAACAAGGAAAAACTGAGTGAAGAAGACAAAAAGCGGCTTGACAAAGCCAGTCTCAGAAATTTGGCGGGAGTATTCAGGTTTATGCTTCCCTACAAAGGTCTGTTCATCGTCGGCATGGTGGCGCTGGCGTTGTCAAGCATTATTCTGCTGGCCTTTCCGCGGCTGGCCGGAGAGTTGCTCGACGTGGCTTCCGGAAAGCCTGCATACTTTGAAACGATTGATCAGGTAGCCATTGCGTTACTTCTCATTCTGTTCATACAGGGCATATTTTCATTTATCAGGGTATATACCTTTTCCATTGTCAGCGAAAAAGGCATGGCGGACCTCCGCCAGGCTGTTTACCAGAAGGTGATCTGGCTACCGATGACCTTCTTTGACAGCCGTCGTGTCGGGGAGGTGATGAGCCGGATCACCACCGATGTCGCCACCTTACAGGACACCTTCAGCTTTGTGCTCGCGGAAATGTTCAGGCAGGTGCTGACACTAATATTCGGGATCGGCATCATCTTTTTCCTGGCTCCCACCCTTACCGGTTTTATGCTCATAACCATTCCGGTACTGGTCATCACGGCCCTGATCTTTGGAAAATACATCAGAAAATTATCGCGGAAGACGCAGGACAAACTGGCGGAGACCAACGTCGTTGTGGAGGAGTCTCTTCAGTCCATCGTCATGGTGAAGGCTTTCACGAATGAGCTCTTTGAATTAAACCGGTATACGCGCGCCATACGGGAGGTTGTTATGGTTGCCATACAGTCGGCCCGTTACCGGGGACTGTTTATCTCCTTCATCATTTTTGCCTTGTTCGGTGGCATCGTAGCCGTCGGATGGTACGGGGCAAGCCTGGTACAGTCAAACGAGTTGACCGTAGGTGAATTATTCTCCTTTGTCTTCTATACGAGTTTTATCGGCTTCTCTATTGCTGGCCTGGGAGACATTTACACGCAGCTGCAGCGCTCCGTTGGCGCCTCCGAGCGTGTCCTCGAGATTTTGCAGTTATCAGATGAATCCTCAACGCAGGCCGAATCAATTAAACTGCGCGGTGAAATTGAATACAATGATGTTACTTTCGCTTACCCTGGCCGCAAAGACTACAAAGTGCTGGACGGTCTGAACTTTACTGTGCGGCCGGGTGAAAAAGTAGCCCTGGTGGGCCGAAGCGGGTCGGGAAAATCAACGATCATTAACCTGCTCATGCGTTTATACCCATTGAATGTTGGAACGATCAAAGTGGATGGAAAGCCGATCGAAGGATTTAATTTAACCGCTTACCGCAAGAATCTGGGTGTCGTACCCCAGGAAGTTATTTTGTTCGGAGGGAGTATTGCGGACAATATCCGGTATGGAAAACCAGGTGCCACGGTGGACGAGGTCAGAGAAGCTGCACGCCAGGCAAATGCGCTGGACTTTATAGAGAGTTTTCCCGAAAGATTCGACACCATGGTGGGTGACCGGGGCATTAAGTTATCGGGTGGTCAGCGGCAGCGCATTGCCATCGCCAGGGCTATTTTGAAGGACCCGGCCATTTTGATCCTGGACGAGGCAACCAGTTCCCTGGATGCTCAATCGGAGGTGCTGGTTCAGGAAGCCCTTGAAAAATTGATGGAGGGCCGTACGAGTATCATTATTGCACACCGCCTCAGTACCATCAAGAAAGTTGATCGTATATTTGTAATACAGGAAGGAAAATTGGCCGAAATGGGTTCTCATGTCCAGCTTTCCGGGCTGGATAACGGTATTTATAATAATCTTCTCCAATTGCAGCTTCAGGGATGAATCAAGTATCAAACAGGCTGTTAAAAATCTTCAGGTTGAGGTCCACCCCCACCCGTCAGGAGATACTGCATCTGTTTTTGAAGAAAGATTACGCCCTTTCCCACAGTGATATAGAGCATGAAATTGCCGAAGCGATAGACAGGGTTACCGTATACAGGACGCTCAAGACCTTTACCGATCGCGGCTTGATCCATAAGGTTCCTGATGACGGGGGTACCCTGAAATATGCGCTTTGTTCGGAAGCATGTACTGCCACCGAACACCGTCATGAACATGTGCATTTCAAATGTACCCAGTGCGGACAGACCAATTGTCTGGATATCGACATTCCGATGGTCCAGCTACCTGTAGGGTACAAACTGAAGGAAGTGAATTTACTGGTTCAGGGTACGTGCCAGAATTGCTCGTGACAGCCCTTCCCCCTAAAGCCTCCAGAAATTCGGAAACGGAGTTTTTGGGATTGAAATATATTTGTAGTTTTGAAATTGAGCGAAGTCTAAAATCCTACTTTTGCTGGCTAAAGGCTTCTCCAAAAACCAGTATTGACCCATTTTCAGCTAGTGTTTAACATATTAACATTTTCGCTCTTTAGTGACCTGCCCGAAGAGGAAACAATACTTTTTGGAATTTTTGCAGTGATCATTGTGCTGTTCCTTGTTTTGGACCTGGGCCTTTTTCACAAACAGGCCCATAAGATCACCACCCGGTCGGCACTCTTCCAGTCTATATTCTGGGTGGTGGTTTCCACCCTGTTTGGCGTTTTTATTCTTGTATATGACGAGAGCGGAACTGAGGGGGCCGTTCAATATTTCTCCGCGTACCTGACAGAATATGCCCTGTCGGTGGACAACATATTCGTGATCCTGCTCATCCTGAAATACTTTAAGGTAAATGAGACCTATTACCATAAGGTTTTGTTCTGGGGAATCCTTGGCGCCATAGTTTTCAGGGGGGTATTCATTTTCGTAGGCACCTTCCTGATCGAGAAGTTCCATTGGATTCTGTACATTTTCGGAGTCTTCCTGGTGTATTCAGGGATCCGTATCTACTTCGAGGATGGTGATGAAAAGATCGAACCCGAGAAGAATCCGATCCTCAAATTCTGCAAAAAATACCTGCCCATGACGCACCACGACAGCGGCGGTAATTTTGTCATCCGTGAAAACGGAAAGCTGTTATTCACGCCGTTGTTTCTGGTGATCGTACTCATCGAAACTACCGACCTTATTTTTGCCGTCGACTCAATACCCGCGGCCTTTGCCATCACCCAAAATCCTTTCCTGATCTATACATCGAACATTTTTGCCGTGATGGGTTTACGTGCGATGTTTTTTCTCCTCGCCGGCATCATTGACAAATTCTACCTGCTTCAGAAAGGGTTGTCGGTCATCTTGTTCTTCATCGGCGCTAAAATGTTACTTGACATCTGGCACATTGAAGTGAACGTGTACCTGTCGTTTACCATCATTGTTGTTACCCTGACACTCTCGATCGTATTCTCCGTGCTCATTCCGAGAAAAGAAAAAACGCCGGCCGAATCAAGGGAAGAAACCTAAGGGATTATTTCTTCAGCAAACAGGTTCCTGGGAAGTACCTTCAAAAGGACTGGCAGTGACAGAAACCTGCGGGGGAGCGATATGATCCCGAACGTAGGGATTGTTTTCAGGAGCTGCAACAGCGCGGTCCGCATGACCTCTTTTTCCTCTGCCGTCAATTCGCTCGCGCGCGATTTTTTCAGAAGCGCAACGACCTGTCCATTCTCATGGAGTTCCTTGGCCAGCCGCTGTTTGTTTTTCTCGGCGATGCGGGCAACTCTTTTGATAAATTGCTCACTGACTTGTTGATAGTCCTGGTTGTTCTGCAGATAGGAGAGCTGTTCCCAGTTTTCAAGAACAAAACCTTCAATGGCAATGAGGCTGTTCTCGAGATCCTCCTCGTTAAAACCCAAATGCGTTGTAAAAATTTTCAGAAAATCCATTTCAATCTGCTCCACCTTTTTATCGGCCCAGATAGTAAGGATCGCCACTTCAAGAAAGAACTTCTTCAGGATCCATGAATTTTCAGAGGGCAGGTTGATCTCGGCTACCTCAATGCCTTTTTCAAAAATATTGATGGCTGCTTTTCTTTTTTCCGACGGAAGATCCGCGCTGTGTAAAAAGAAGTCAAGTAATTTTTTTTCTTCATACACGACCTCCCTGTTGGCGTGCGATGCCGCGGCAATGACTTTGGCAACTGAGAAACGAAGTTCATCCCGTTCGTAACGGAAGAAGTCTGCAACGATCCTGTCCGCATTGGTATGAATCCATTGCCCGAAGATGAATACATCCAGAAACAGCAGACTGTTGTGAAAGAAATACGTCCAGAAGTTACCTTCGAAATCACTGGTCTTTTCGATGCGCTTGTCCAGAATTCTTTCAGCGAGTTCAATGGGAGATTTCCTTTTGCCAAACAGGGACTTTGCCGGCGTTGCCAGCTCAGGGAAGATGTTGTTGTAAAAATTTCCGATGTTATCGAGCGTTTTGTCAATGACTTCAGCAATGTCTAAAGGGGCTCCGTTCTGTTTTTCATGGAATAGAAGCGCACTGCTGATGAGGCTATCTGCCAAAAGGACTTTCATTTTCTCCTTGTTGTGCCATGTCTCCTGATCGGGGTGACCTGCCACGCCCGCAGATTGGCCATACATCAAGCCCGTGGGTTGAATGATCCTGTAGAGTGAATGTTCAGGGTGAGATCCTTTCCGGACCGCATCGGTGGTCAGGTCCCTCAGCATCTCCATGCGGAAGTCGATGTACTCCTTCAGCCACCCTTTTTGGTTTGGATTCATTGATTCTCCCTCTTGATAATAAATGTTCGGCAAATGGGCAGACCTGGTCGGGTCGGGTTAGCATGGCCTTAGCCCAAAGCGTTTAACAATTTAATTTAAATATTTAAAAGAATTTGTTAACAGCTTACTTTAAAGATGCTTTCCAGCCTTTTGATTCCAGATCTTTTGCCGTTGATTCGATCTTCTTCCGGAGTGACGCCTTGAATTTATCGAGTTTTTCACCCAGTTCCCTGTCACCGGAGCCAATGATCTGGGCGGCGAGGATTCCCGCATTTCGGGCACCATTTAACGCCACCGTTGCAACGGGCACGCCGGAAGGCATCTGGAGAATGGAAAGCACAGAATCCCATCCGTCAATAGAGTTGGATGATTTAACAGGTACCCCAATTACGGGGAGCGATGTCAGGGAAGCCACCATACCGGGTAAGTGTGCCGCTCCTCCAGCCCCGGCGATGATAACCTGGAGGCCGCGTTTGCGGGCAGTGGTAGCATACTCTACCATGCGCAGGGGCGTTCGATGTGCTGATACTACTGTTAACTCAAAGGGGATCTCAAATTCTTCCAGCGCCGCGGCTGCATCTTTCATGACCGTCAGGTCACTTTCGCTGCCCATGATGATTCCTACCACCGGTTTTTTCATATGTATGGGTCGTTTTATGCCAAATCCCGGGAGGGATGTCAGGCAATTACTTTTAACGTTTCTTTAACAAAATTCGCTTTCTTCTTCAACGTGTCGATGTCTTTTGCAAGAATGGTAATATGACCCATTTTCCGAAAGGGTTTTGTTAATCTTTTTCCGTAGAGATGCACATGGACCCCATCTTCGCGGATCACTTCATCAAATCCCTGATACCTTGCAGGCCCTGAGTAACCGGGTTCACCCAGGAGGTTTACCATCGCACTGGGCATCATGATATCGGTGTTCCCAAGAGGGAGATTCAGGATAGCCCTCAGATGCTGTTCATATTGCGAGGTCATGTTTGCTTCTATGGTCTGATGTCCGCTGTTGTGAGGACGCGGGGCAATCTCATTAACGAGAATATGCCCGTCACGGGTAACGAACATTTCAACGGCCAGCAGCCCTGTCATGTTCAGTTGGGTGATTATTTTCCTGGCGATGGATGCAGCTTCATCTCCGATTTCCGGAGCCAGTTCGGCGGGTGAGAATAGATACTCGACAAGATTTTGAACAGGATGGAATACCATTTCCACCACCGGAAAAGTTTTTATTTCTCCTTTTTCGTTGCGGGCAACGATGACGGAAATCTCTTTCTCGAAGTCAATGAGTTTTTCAACCAGGCCCGGCGCATTGTATGCATTTTCAAGGTCTTTGATGTCGCGCATCAGTTGCACGCCTCTTCCGTCATATCCTTCGCGCCCGAGTTTGTTGACAAACGGAAGGAAATGTGCATACTGCTTCACCTCCTCGCTGTTTTCCGTAAGGTAGAATTCAGCAGTAGGTATACCGTTGTCCCGGTAAAAGGACTTCTGAAGGCGTTTGTCCTGTATGAGTTCAATGACTTCCGGTTGCGGGAAAACCTTTTTGCCGTTGCGGGCGAGATGCTTTAATGCCTCGGTATTGACATTTTCTATCTCAATGGTGATTACATCGCATTTGTCGCCGAATTCCATGACGGTGTCATAATCGGTCAGCTTGCCGCAATAGAATTCTGTCAGGCCGGCGCACGGAGCGGCGGCGTCCGGATCCAGGACGGCAAAAGAAATATTGTAGTCAATCCCGGACTGGATTAGCATGCGCCCCAGCTGTCCGCCCCCAAGTATGCCCAGCTTAAAGTCCTGTTGGAATGAAGAGATCAAGGTTCAATGTTTTATGCGAATCACGGAAAAATTATTGAGCCGAAAAATTCTGCACTTCCACGTCCAGGATTTTATCTCCCACCTGTAATAGGCCTACGACGGCCATCCCTTCTGTCACTTCCGCAAAGATGGTATACCTGCCGTCCAGGTGAGGTGTAGGCGAATGGGTAATAAACCATTGCGTTCCCTCGGTATCTTTGCCAGCGGAGGCCATCCCCACACTTCCTGTTTTATAAAGCCGGGTGGAAAATTCCGAGCGGATGGAATAATCTTCACTTCCCCATCCATCACCGCGCTTGCAGCCTGCCTGTGCTACAAAATTGGGCACCACCCTGTGGAAGAATTTATTGTCGAAGTAATCTGTTTGCGCCAGCCGGATAAAGTTGGAGACAGAGCCCGGTGACTCATTTACGAGCAACCTGAGGATAATGCTGCCGCGACTGGTTTTAACGGTGGCCAGTAAATCATGCGGAATTCTTTTGACGAGATCCCAGTCGATGGGGTGGTTGAAGTCATTGTTCACTGTGACCGGCTCCTTTCTTCTTTCGAGGTGAGCAATGGCCGCCTCGATTGACTGGAGCGATTCATTGTGTTCGGGAAGCTTTAATTTACCCTTCACCTGATACAGGAAGGATACATCCCGCAGGAGCCGCCGGTATCCCAGGGTAGAATCAGCTAACGCCGAGGCTATGATTCCCAGGACAGCCGGATCTTCTTCTGACTCCAGCAGATCCTTATAAACAGTGGCAAACTTCGGTGTAAGACCTGCGTTGAAGTTTGCACTTTGGTTCATCGCAACAAGGGTACTGGCTGCTGCAGAACGCACGATTGCCGTATCCGCGCTCCGGATCTCACTTTCAACGAATTCAAAGGCAGGCGGGAAATGTTTAAGGCTACCCAGCAATGCAGCTTTGTGATAAGGATCGTTTGTTCGTCTGTAGAGCCCCTGGATTTCGGCTGCGAGGTCTTTGTTTTTCCCTGCTTTGAGGCAGGCTTCATAAATATTGGCCCGGGCGCGCCAGTTACTCACCTGGTTTGTGAGAGACGAGACCTCTATCCATTCTTCCGGAATAATTTTATTGATAATCACTTCCGAGGAAGCAACACTGACGTTGACATCTTTGTTATTCAGTGCCTCATATAGGTAATGTTTGACCTGCTGGAAGGGGAAGGACCCCAGTGCCCGTACAGCGTTCACAACAACCCGCGGGTCGGATTCATTCTTGAATATATCTTTTAGGGCGATGAGGGAGGAGTCGGTCTGGATCTTTCCCAGCGACAACACGGCAGCCATCCTCACCTCGGCGGAGGGATCGTGCCGCGCAGAATGGATAAGCGTTTTGGCCACATTTTCATAGTTCCTCGCTCCGCGCGCGAAGAAATGCGCGGCCCCTAACCGCGTCTGATGGGAAAACTTTTCATCCAACAAGCGTATAGCGACATCGTTACCATCCTGATCCGCTTTTCCCCGAAGACCTGCGCGGTATATCGACCAGGCCAGGCCTGCGCTCCTGCTGGAATCATCCAGGAACACCGACGGATCAATCTTCCAGGAATTTGTCGTCTTGCCGTATGCCTGAAGGATGGTGGAGGAAATGTCAGGTGTTTTTTCCTTTACCAGCGCGCCGAGGAGGATGCGTTCACACGTGGGGTGCTGGATCTGTCCGAGGGCAAAGGCTGCAGCTTTTCTTACTGCAGTGTCTCTATCCATGAGCAATAGCTTTCCTATTTTATCCACGGCTGCGGGCTCCTGGAGAGAGCCAAACGCTTTGACGGCATCGCGCCGATAGGCTGCATTTTCGTGCCCGAGATATGGATACAGACTATCTGCCTGACGACGATCCTGAAAGTCGGCAATTTTAAGGTGCCCCGTATCTGAAAATTTGTTGATAGAATTTTCCGGAGATTGACAGGAAACAAGCAATAGCGTGACCGCAGCCGGAAAAACAATTCGTGAGATGAGTGAATGCAAAGTCGATCTTATATTTTGTAAAAAGCGCAATATACCAGGTGCGGTCTGATTTTACGACAAACCATTGGATCGGCATTCAGACGATGCGTTGCTCTACCATATGGGGCCATGAATTTCCCGCTTGACTTCAGGAGAAAACCTGATAAGCGATCCATGCAGAAACATAAGCCAGTCCGGTCATATACAACAATTGAAGCAAAGGCCATTTCCAACCTCCGGTTTCGCGATAGACCACAGCAAGTGTACTCATGCATTGCATAGCGAACGTATAGAACAGCAGCAGCGAAAATCCTACTGCAGGGGTGAAGCGCGGGCCACCGGTTTCAGGATTGATCTCTTCCCGCATCCTGCTTTTGATCGTTGCATCCTCCTCCCCTCCGGCGCTGCCGATGCTATAGATGGTTGCCATTGTTCCGACAAAGACCTCGCGGGCGGCGAAGGACGTCACGAGGGCGATACCGATCTTCCAGTCATAACCCAACGGTTTGATGACCGGTTCAAGGCCCTTTCCGATTATACCCGCATACGAATGCTCCAGTTTATACGCAGCAATTCTGTCTTCGAGACCCTGCTCTGTCAGTCTCAGGTTTTTGCTCTCGGCCAGCACGTTTTCACGGGCGTTGGCCATCTTGTCTCCGGGACCATAGCTTGCAAGTACCCACAAAATGATGGATATGGCCATGATCACTTTACCGGCTTCCACAACAAATGCTTTCGTCTTTTCAACGATGGTATAGCCAACATTCGACCATCTTGGAAGGCGGTATGTCGGAAGTTCCATGATGAGGAAACTGCGCTCCTTTACACGGATGATTTGCTTCATGATCCATGCAGAACCAACTGCCGCAACAAAGCCAAGTAAGTACAATCCCATCAGCGCAAGGCCCTGAAGATTGAAAAAGCCGAATACATAATACTCCGGCACAATGAGTGCAATGAGGATCGTGAAGACTGGCAGGCGAGCAGAGCAGCTCATCAACGGCGTTACGAAGATCGTAATGGTTCTTTCTTTCCAGTTGTCAATGGTGCGGGTTGCCATGATGGCAGGAATCGCACAGGCCACGCCCGACATCAGGGGAACAACACTTTTTCCGTTAAGGCCAAATCGGCGCATCAGTTTGTCCATGAGGAAAACAACACGGGCCATATAACCGCTCTCCTCCAGGACGGCAATAAAAGCAAAGAGAATTGCTATTTGCGGAACGAAGATGATGATGCCGCCAATACCAGGCACGATACCATCGGCCAGCAAGCTTGTGAGCGGACCATCCGGGAGTACGGAATGCAGATAAAGCGTCAGGTCGGCGAACAAGGTATCGATCATGTCCATGGGAACCGTTGCCCACGCGAAGATGGCCTGAAAGATCAGGAACAGCAATCCAAAGAAGATGGCATACCCCCAGAGCTTATGGGTAAGCACCTTGTCTATTTTTCTTGAATAGTTTTTCCAGGAGAAGTCGGTTTGTTTCAGCGTGACCTCATTGAGAAGGTCCTGGATAAAACCATAACGTTGGATGGTTTCGGCTCCCTGAAATTTACCGGGAAAAAACTGATAGCGGCTCCGTACATCATCCACGACCTGCTGTTCTTTTTTTGAAAGAAACTTCAGCGACTTTGGTTGCTCCAGGAACTGGTAAGCTTCATAATCATTATCGACCGCGAGGGTCTCACGCAACTCCCGGACAGGCGCCTGCACTTCATCCCAGATCTTAAAGATCGATTTCTCCGGGATCGGAACCGGTCCGGCAACTACTTTTTTCAATTCTTCGAGACCAATACCCATCCTTGCATTGATCGGTACGACGGGGATCCCTAATCTCTTGGACAGGCCCTTGATGTCATAGCTGATACCTGCCTTGGCCACAAGATCCATCATGTTGAGGGCAAGAACGGTGGGCAATCCTATATCGACAATCTGGGAGAGGAGTAAAAGACCACGCTTGAGATTCGTAGCGTCGGCAATAACAACGATTTTGTCGGGCGAGACGGCCGAATGGTGGTCGAGAAGTATCTCTGCAACGATCTGTTCATCCAGGCTGCGCGGATAGATACTGTAGATACCGGGTAAGTCCATGACTTCCAGCATTGTACCATCGGCAAGCGTGGTAACACCGGACCGCTTCTCTACCGTTACGCCGGGGAAATTTCCTATTTTTTGTTTGAGTCCTGTTAGTTGGTTAAAAAGTGAGGACTTTCCTGAGTTCGGATTTCCCACTAATGCAACTTTCTGCCGCTTGGGAATGGTCATCAATTCACGATTGAAATGGTTGCAGCTTCCTCCAGTCTGAGGGAAAGCTCATAGCCTGAAACACTGATACAGATCGGGTCTCCAAAGGGGGCTTTAAAGTTGAATCTTACCGGAATACCCGGAAGGCATCCCATTTCCATAAGCTTTACTGAAAGATATTCGTCTGTAAAACCGGCAATAATTCCAACATCTCCGGGCCTCATTTCAGATACGTTCTTTGGTGTTTTAGACATAATCTTAATTTAGATTAATTTTAAACAAGGCAAAGATATAGGTGGTTCTTGTGTCATGCAATGATTTAGATCAGTATTCTGTTTTTGTTTAACAAGTCATTAGAACGATGCCAAAAAAGAGAAAGAAACCATCAAACAAGCTTGAAAACGCTCCCAGACCGGATTCTGGCAAGCCGGGGAAAGAGGAGCGCGGCACCCCTGCGGACCGGGATGAGGATAAAGCTGACTACGGAGGTTTTCCGGATATCGATCTGAAGAAAAATCTGGGATGCGGTTGACTCGGGTTGATCCCCTTGCGCGTCATCTGTTTGATAACAGCCGGCAGGTCTCAGATGCTTTCGGCAACAAATACTCTTTTCACCCTTTCGCTTGTATTGGTTAATATCTCGTAGGGGATCGTATTGATGCTTTTTGCCAATTCTTCGATCGGAAGCTCTTCTCCAAAAACAACCACTTCATCCCCTTCACGGGCAGGTATTCCCGTGATGTCGATCATGGTCATGTCCATGCATACGTTTCCGATGACCCGGGCGGGTTTTCCATTCACCATTACTTTTCCTTTACCCTGGCTGAATGCCCTGCTGAAACCATCTGCATAACCGATAGCAATGGTCGCGGTGGTAAGCGGCTTGCCTGCTTTACCGTGTCTTCCGTATCCGATGCTTTCCCCGGGACGAATGTGTTTGATCTGGGAGATGATAGTCTTTAATGAGGCCACCGGTTTAAGTTTCCCGATCTGATCAGTGGTCGGGTCGACGCCGTAAAGTCCAATTCCCAACCGCACCATATCGCATTGAAATTCGGGTAGCCGGAGGATACCGGGCGAGTTCAACAAATGGAATATCGGCCGGTAGTGGAGTGCTGTCGAAATTTTATCGGCCATGTGAAGGAATCGTTTGCCCTGTTCCCGGGAGAAGGCATCATGGATCGATTCATCCGCCCCTGCCATATGGCTGAATATGGATGCAACTTTCAGGTATGGACGCTCATCCAGCAGTGTGATCAGACCATCAATTTCATCCTCGTTGAATCCCAGTCGATGCATGCCGGTATCCAGCTTGATGTGAATTTTACAGGGTCTTTGCTGCAGATAGTCAGCGAAGCTTTGCAGAATCTTGAAACTATACACCTCCGGCTCAAGACGATATTTCAACAATGTATCAAAGCTTTCATGCGCAGGATTCATTACCATGATGGGTAACGTGATGTTGTTT
>JBARAD010000226.1:0-40142 GCA_049791675.1 Chryseosolibacter sp. | reverse complement strand
ACCGCGCAGGACTTTTCTATTGTCAAAAAAAATTACAGGTCCTATTCATTGGTATCCGGGTTCTGATCTCTAGAGTTCCGCATCGAAGCCGCTGGGGTAAGCCTGTTACCTTTGAAACAGAAGCGGTGGCAAAATATCCTCTGCAGCATGTTCGTCTCCGGCAGCCGGACCGTACCAGATACCACCGCCAAAAGTTATGATGAAGATCTTTTCAGGATCGCGTGGATCAGGATCAACTCTCTTTCCCCATTTGAAATTATATCCCTTGATGCGTTTCCAATGATCACCGCCGTCATCCGAGCGATAGGCGGAGCCATTGAATCCACAGGCATAGTATCTTTTGTTCCGCGCATCAAACGTAATATCATGGATATGCTGATCCTCCTGGAGAACACCAGACCACGTTACGCCATCATCCTCCGAAATAAAAATACCGCCTCCCGTGTCGGGTGTTTCTTCTCCTTCGCTTATTCTTCCCCATGCCGACAAAAGCAGACGCTCATGATGATCCTCGTCCGCCACAATGCTCATCGGTCCGTTCGTACCCGCGGGCAGAGACATTCTCGTCCATGATTCCGCGCCATCCACTGACCGGTAGAGCGCCCCATCGCCTTCCGTTCCGATACTTCCGTCTTCGCTGCGCCTGCAGACTACGAGAAAAAGGCTGCCATCCGATTTCCGCTTCGTGATCCTCCACGCAAATGGTGCGTCACCCTGAATGCCCTTGTTTTTCTGCTGCCATGATTTGCCTCCGTCAACAGATTTATAGACCCCTTTACCAAAGGCGCAGGCATACAAGGTCCGGGAATCCTGATTGCTTTCTTCATCAATCAAAATGTGCGTCATCGCAGCTTCTCCGATGCCGGCGCTGACGGGCTTCCAGGTCTTTCCCGCGTCGGTTGTTTGAAGGATTCCGCCCTGGAACCGCGACGTGCCGTTCTTCCTGAACATTTTGGGCCGGGGGAGATCATGCGTCCCGCTCATCACAGCCCACGCTTTTCCCTTCACTTGCGGATCGAACTCCAACCAGTACGTGCTGTTTATCCACGGACGGGGAATACCATTATCGCGTGTAGCGCTTGCCCAACTCCGGCCGCCGTCCATGCTTTCCATCAATCCCACATCTGTGTTTGCAATGAACATGTGGTTTGCATCATACGGGTCAAACACCATACGATAAGAGGTCGTTACTTCAAGCCCGCGGGAAACCCAGCCTGCATCCTCCTTCTTATTGGTGTAAACCTGTTCCCATGATTTCCCTCCATCCGTGGTTTTTATTGTTCGCCCAAAATCAGTGGCATAGCACACATCCGGATCGACAGGCGACACACCGATGGAAAAAGGATTTTCTCCCCATGTCGGACCAAACCGCTCATTGATCCAACCGCTTTTAAAATTGGCGGAGGGCATATTGCCGTTCAACGTTAACCGGTCTTTCCAAGACAATGTCCAGGTCTTGCCGAAATCATCGCTTCGGGCAACACCAAGGCAGGTGGTATCCTGATGAACCTGAAGATCATTGTAAGACACATACACCACGCCGGGATTCCCGGCACTGGTCGCAATGCCTCTCCACTCTGGAATCGCTGCATTTTGCAGTTTGAACTGCAACAAGCCATCCTGTCTGTTTTCCCACGTTTCACCTCCATTCGCGGAGTAAAAAATTCCGGACTCATCTCCATCTGCATTAAAATACGATTTACCGGAAATGGCATAGAGGATGAAATTCTTTGATTCAGCATCATATCCACCTGAATATGCCGTGATGCTTTGAACTTTTTCCGGAACCGCGATATTTCTCCACGCCCCATTCTTACGTTGGGAAACGGTCGTGTGTCCTGTAACATAAATGGTACGGTTCTCTTTTGAGGAGGACGGAACAACAAAGATGTTCATTCCGTCTTCCGGGAGTTCAGCGTCTTTCGACCACTGTGCCCCGCCATCCGCGGAGAAATAAAATCCCGGCTTCTGATCGATGGAAATTACCGCGTACAACTTTTTCGAATCAGACGGATCCACGGCAAATGCCTGAACATCCCTTCTTGTATGATCTTTCGTTACGACGGATTCGCTCGCATGATCGCCCCTTGCAACCACACCCTGAACTTCTGACAGGCGGGGATAAAAGAGGCTCCAGGTCTTGGCGCGGTCAGTGCTCCTGAACAACGCGATGGAATGCGCATACACTGTATTGGAATCGAGCGGATCAAAAACAAAATAATCTACCGGCCCCCGCAGGTTAAACATTCTCCAGGATTCACCACCGTCTCTTGTGACGTACGACCCCGTCATATCACATGCCACCAGCGCAAAGTCAGGATCATGAGGACTTACCGCAGGATAAAACATGGCGCCACCGCCACCATATCCGACAAAACCCCAGTCATCATTTCTTCCATTGGGATTATTCCCGCTGACACTCACCGGGTCGCCCTCCACCAGACTGCCAGCGCATGACAGCAGAAAAAAGCTGATCACAACCAGCAACGCACCGAACCTATTCTGAAAATGTATACCCATCCACATGCTATTTTCTATATAGTTATTAATAACGAACAACCGGATATCCATGCAATGCGCCGGACCCATACGTTGTGATATACACCTTTCCCGGATCGTGCTCATCCACAATGACACGGTAGCCCGGTGAAAATCATCGCCATTTCAGAGCGCAACCCGAAAAGAATCGGGGCAAGGAGCACAAAGGCACCTACAAAGCTTGCTGACATGATAATCGTTCATAAGGAGGGCTTATTGACATGAATTTAATACTCGGATTCCTGACCGCGTGAAATAATATGGGAATGGTTATCTGAATTCCTTTTCCCATTGAAACACAGCACGTTAACTTTCGGAAATTCGAGCCCGGCCGATCCAACAGGTCCTTTGACCGGATGTTGTGTTCAACCGCGGCATGCGCAAATCGTTACGATAGCCTGCAATGGCTGTTTTCAGATTCAAGCTCCACCGTTGCGTGCTGTATCTCCAGGTGTTGCAGCGTGTGCTTGACTTCATTTTTGATGTACTCGCGCTGGTCTGCGGTCTGATCTTCAGCCACGACAACATGGAGCGTCATGACATTGTACTGTCCATCCAGCGTCCAGAAATGAAGGTCATGGAGTCCCCTGACTCCCGGAATGGAGAGTATCCGCTTACGGATCGCTTCTTCATCGACAGATTCAGGACGCCCCTGGAGAAAGATCCGGAAAGTAGCTTTTAGATTCTTGTAAACGTTGAAAAGTATATACCCCGCGATCAGCAGTGAAAGGATCGGGTCCAGTACGGGAACATCCGCAAACGTCATCACAATACTTCCAACGAGCACAGCCACCCAGCCGAGAACGTCTTCCATAAAATGCAGGGCCACAACTTTTTCGTTGATGCTTCCACCTTTCCGCAGGCGCAGTAGCGCATATCCATTTACTGCAATACCGACGAAAGCCAGGATCATCATTCCCCGGGTGTCGGGTTGCTCGGGTTGAAAAACCCGCAGTATCGATTCACGTACGATGAATACGGAACTTACGATGAGGATCATCGAATTGATGAACGCGCCCAGGAGCGAAAACCGCCTGTAACCATAATTGAATTTCTCATCACCTTTCTGTCGCGATTTTTTGTGGAAATAATACGCAAATCCCAGCGACAGACTGTCTCCCAGATCGTGTACGGCATCCGATAGAATGGCGACACTGTTTGTATAAAATCCTCCTGCAATCTCCAGCAGCGCAAATCCGGTATTCAGCCAGAATGCAACAATGATATTCTTCGGTCTGTCATTTTCACCGATACCATGATGATGGTGGTGATGTCCGTGATCGTGCCCCATACTCCCAATGATTTTTTGAATACCTTTTGCAGGAAGACATCCAGTGCTCCAAATTTCGGCATTATTGACGTGCAACAGGTTTGCATCTGTCGGAAATATGTGACTGCAACAAGGGGTTGCGCCCGAAGCTGAGCACGTTCGGCGGTTCTTTACGCGTTCCTTGATATGACCGGATGAGGATATTTTGTTACTTTATGGACTGTGTGGACGCGAACCAGCGGAAATATCAGAGATAACGATCTTGGGAATATGGGCATCTATTTCCAGAACGGGGAAACCATGTTTTACTGTTTAACAATTCAGATGAAATTTTTCAGGCACACTTTGATTGGAGGTTTTCTCTTTCTACTCATCAGTATTGCTGCAAGGGCGCAGGACTATAATTCGTCGCATATATTCGCGCATAATGACTATGTCCGTGCAGTACCGTTCTTCACGGCGTATGAGCTTCAGGTCGGTTATATCGAGGCGGATGTATTTCTGGACCATGGGGATTTGTCTGTTGCGCACCACACGCAGGAGATTCAACCAGGCAGGACACTGGAAAGCCTGTATCTGAAACCCTTGCTCGCACAGGTAAGAAGGAACGACGGGTTCGCATATAAAGACTCGCTGCGCAGTCTGGTCCTGATGATTGACCTGAAGACCGAAGGCACTTCCACGCTGCAAGCTGTTGCAGATTTGCTCGCCACATATCCGGAACTGATTAACTGCCGCACGTTAAAGTTCATGATCAGTGGCAGCGTTCCCGATCCCGGACTTTGGATGAATTATCCATCGTACATTTATTTTGATGGAAGGCCCGGAATCCGCTATACGCCTGAGCAATGGAAGAAGATCCATATGATCAGCACCAGCTTCGGGCAGCACATGAAGTGGAATGGACATGGTCAGCTCCCTGAAGCGGAAATAATAAAGACAAAGTCCCTGATGAATGAAGCTCATGCACACGGAAAAACATTCCGTTTCTGGGGAACGCCAGATTTTGAAAATGCGTGGCAACAATTTATGTCGTTGCAGATGGATGTTGTTGTGACGGACGATGTAACGGGGTTGATGAAGTTCCTTGAGCAACGTTGAATTGGTTATTGGTTATTGGTTATTGGTTTTCAGTTTTAACATCCGATCATACCTTCTCAACGGACTCATGATCGCTGACCCTTTTATCTTCCACGTGAAAGGCGACCCCTGAATCGCTGAGTTCATTCAGTATGGGATCGTAAATTTCGCGGATGACCGGAATGTGCAGACCTTTTACGGTAACAGAGCCCAACAGAACTGATTTCGCGGCCGCGCCGCACGTCAGGGCAATCGCGTTTGCCAGGGCTGAATCCTGATCGCTTGCACCTTTTGAAACAAGCGTCGCGGTCAACTCATATTGATCGTCCCGATACTGATAGGCGAGGTGATGTTGCATGACAGCATAATCCTGATCATCCGGTTGCGCGGATAACCTGGTCTCCAACAGATGTTGCAGGATATGGGCGGGTGTGATATCCTGTTGGTGCTCCAGCCAGGTGTTGTCAAATAATCCGAGCCACTTTAATTTCGCAATGTCTGCTCCATTCACGCCTGCATAGCTTTGCAGTCTCTCCTCCAGCGTGCCAGCCTCAGTGCATGGCAGAAATGAGTCGAGAAAATGATAGAAAGATCCCGCTCCGCAAAGATCGATCTTGCAGGTACTGTCTGTAAGCCCAAGGCGGAGGAAGATATCCCACATGCGGTCGAATCCCTTCGGCACCAATTTTCCCTTCACAACGGTGTGGGCATTTGCGAGGCTATAGATCTTCCGGTAATAAAGTGAATCTCCTGCGGGAATAGCGGTGATATCTTCATGGTTCTGCAACACTACCTTTTCTCCCCGCTCAAAAAGCTTGTGATAGGGGATATGCTGCATACGACCCTTCATGAGGTGCCTGTTATTCTGTCTGAAAAGTGTCAGCAGCTCTCCTGCAGTTTCCGTAAGCCTGAATCCCAAAGGATTTTCTCCCGACGCAATGAAGCTTCCACTATAGGTGCGGAAGGACGTGATGGTTCCACCCTTGGCGTGAATGTTATCGATCGCTTTTTTCGCAGTGATATGATCCAGGCCCGGAGAAAAACCGCAATCCATCAAAAGGAGAACCTTGTGTTCTTTTGCCTGTGCTTTTCTGGCAGCCAGCTGCCGGGTAAGCGCCGCAGGCGATATCAGCGTTTTGCGGTGTTGCAGGCAGCTATCGGCGACCTCCAGGAGTAAAGTATCGGTAACCATTCCGATCACGAGATCTGATTTTTTAATGGCCTGGTCACACGCTTTTGACGTCGCGATATCCACTATCTCAAGTTCGTCCGCAAGTTCCTGCTGCATCATTCTTTTCCGGACGTGCGGATCGAACATGCAACCAATGATCACTTTCCACTTGAATTTTTTTCCCTCTTCCGAAAGAAACCGAACGAGTGGATAAGACAAGCGATCGGAACTTAACAGTAGCAGAACTCTTTTTGCAGCCATTGATTAAATTTAGTGTTACTAAAAATGGCTGGATCCTGGCGGTAAAATTTTCATTACTGTACAATAACATTACATCGGCAAGAATCATCCTCAGGAGATCAGATCATATGAAATGTCATTAGAAGTCAGGGAAGGTAATCTGTTCTCCACTCAGGCGTATCACAGAAAAAATATAGGTGCGAACAGGAAAAGGTAGTATTGAAAATCGCTCCTGCCACATGATCCTTGATCTACTTCAGCGCCTTGCCGGGGACTTTCCGTTTGCCTGAAGTATGGCGTTGTCGATCGCGCATATTGAGGGCGATGCTCACTGCCAACGCAAGAAAAAAGAGGATCGCAGTCCATACATCGACGACTGCTTCACCGATCGACAGCGGCATGAGTTCTGTGATGAGGAAGTGTATGTAAGAATTGCTATCGGTAGCATAGCCCAGTTTGTTCCTTATCTGCCAGTGCCAGTCTGTAAGAAAACAATATCCAAAGCCATAGCATATTCCCAGACCAAACCATGAGATCGCCGTGAGAAGCAAAGTGATCAGATTCCATTTCCGCAACGATCGCGGGGCCCATCCAAAAAGATTAAAAAAAATGAGCGCAACATGAAACACGAAAAAAAAGGAATTCGCAAATTTGTAGAATGTTATGTTTTCCATTTGCGGGTGCTACAGGGTCTGTTAAAGTAGACATAAATTGTTGATAGCACATTGAGACCGTATGAGAATGCAGATGTGGGGATTTTATGCAACGCTTCTCTGTCGGTATTTTTCCCCGTCTTAACTTTTATATCCGCATAATATCGGAATTAAAAATCCGTTGGAATTTTAACGCCAAACTGATGGTTAGTAAAATCGCTGGTCTTTACATGACCGGCAGGAATAAAGAGACCTTAACAAAACTGCCTCACCGCATGCCTAAATTTGTATTGATTGTCCTTTTTGCGCTCTCATTTTTTACTTTTTCCAAAAATCCACTTTCAGCTGACGATAGAAACCTCCCGGTTTCAGCAGTGTCCATCCCGACTGCCAGCGCGGAAAAATCCGGGTTATTAACCAGTGTTAATTTTGAAGATTCCATTCAGAGCCTGTATGATCAGATTGGCCTTTCGTCCTATCTGCTTCCATACAAGGTCTTTCGTTTGGGGATGATCGGGTATTATTCCCTGGAAAGGGAGGGGGCTTTAAACAACACCGGCCTTCTGACCATCATCGATTTTTCCCGCCCCAGCACAGCAAAAAGATTTTACACCATCGACCTGAAGAAGCTTTCTGTGAAGTACCATACCTATGTAGCGCACGGTAGAAATACCGGCGAGAATATGGCAACGGCATTTTCAAACATTCCCAATTCCAACCAAAGCAGCCTGGGATTTTATGTTACCGGCGAAACGTACGTAGGCAGCAAAGGATACAGCCTGAGGCTCGACGGAAAAGAGCAGTCCTATAACGACAAGATACGTAGCCGCGCCGTTGTCATTCATGCGGCTGATTATGCGACAGAATCGTGGATACAACGTTACGGCAGGCTAGGAAGAAGCCAGGGCTGCCCCGCATTGCCGCCAAAGATCTCCAGGGAGGTGATCGATCTGATAAAAGGAAAGACCGCTATTTTCACTTACTTTCCTGATGAGACCTATCTGGGCGCATCCCAATACCTGAGGTTGGAAAACCTGCTCCGGAAATTGGATGCGCAACCGGTACAACTTGCTGCCACGCCGGCGCGGCAGTCATAATCCCGCGATGACTTTTCTCTGGAGACTGTCCAGGTGACGCTGGTCATGTCCGTAAACGTCCCTGAAAAAGTGCACCTGATCCTGGTCATCGACCCATACCGTCCGGTATACAATGTAAACCGGGTATATTTTTTCAAGGTCCACCTTTACGGGTTTCCCGGCTTTCATTGCGGCATTGATCTTTTTATCATTCCATTCTTTCTGATCCCTTAAAAGATATTCGGCCAGCGCCAGGGGGTTTTCAAGCCGTACACAGCCATGACTAAGCGCGCGTTCTTCACGTTCAAACAAATGGTCTGCGGGCGTATCGTGAAGGTAGATGCTATGGTCATTGGGCATGATGAATTTTACATTTCCGAGAGAATTGGTTTCGCCAGGATTTTCAATGACCGTATAGCCGCTGGTATCGAAATCCTCATCGGCCCATTCCTGGGCGGTCGGGTCAATTTCACTTCCATTCTTGTAGAACCTGTATCGCTCTGTGCTGAAATGGAATGAGTCTTTTTTTAGCTTGGGGAGAAACTCGTTCTCAAAAATACTCTTGGGGACGATCCATGTCGGACTGAACACGATGTATTTCAGTGTATCATGAAATACGGGTGTCGGCGTATATTCCGAGCCGAGGACCACACGCATTTTCAGTTTCTCGTTATTATTCCGGAACACACGCAGCATGTATTCAGGAACGTTGACGACGATCTCTTCTTTATCGCCTTTGATCTGCGGATACCATCGCAAACGTTCCAGGTTCAGCGCAATCAATTCCTTTTTTTGTCTGATCGGCACGTTCAGAAGAGCAGCGGTTTTGGAGTCAAGGATACCATCCGGTATCAAACCATGCCGCGCTTGAAATTCCCGGACAGATTTCACCAGCGCATCATCATATAACGTGGTGGATGAGGGCTTGCCTGCTTTCGGGTCTGTCAGTTCTATTTTCCTCCTGACAAGCGGTACCTGATCGCTCGATTCCCCCGGTCTTAATCTGATCTTCGTGGAGATCGGCCGCAGCGTATCTTTCGCCTCCAGTTCCCTGTAGGTTTTTAACGCCTTCTGCAAGCGGTCATACTGCGGATGTTCCGGATGGAGTTTCCCCATTTCCTTTCTCAGGTCCGAAGCGGATTCCATCTTCAACAACAGGGCGATATCGTTTTCCAGGGGCATGCCCTTTTCCCACAAGAACTCGCGTGCGCCCGCCATCCGGATGCGTCCTTCCAGCAGGTGGGTGGTAAAGAGAAAGAAAGACGCGGTAATCCGGATATCCAGCATGGAAATATCGGCGTTCGTTCTTTTGCGATCATCGTACAGCGCCTTTACGTCGTTTTCCAGCGCTTCAATATGATAGTCTTCCGGCACGAATCCGTACGTGGCAGATTCCTTCACCTCTTTGACAAAAGCATCATACATTTTATCAGGGTGGCGCTTTTGCAACCAGGTGCGCTTGTATTCGTGGGCCCGGTAGAAAACCGATGTCTTCAGCTGCACTTTTTCGTTGTAGTACTTTTCTGCCACCAGGAGTTTACTGACTGCCGGCGCGATGGGGCACGCAACGGTGTCAATAACATTCCCGTCGCCGCCGCACCTGGAAAAATTAAAAAAACATAACAACAAAAATATCCCCGCAAAGAATGCGCCCGTAATCTTCATACATAGTTTCCCGGGGATCTCTATACAATTCACATTCCTGCGTGGTGGCAGTCAAGCGGCAATATGGGCGCCGGTGCGGCGGTTGCCTAGATGAAATCGCGAAGGTGTAACTTCAGTTCCTTCACCGATTTTGTAAGGTGGTATCCAACGGCTTTCTCCGAGAGATTCAACCGCTCGGATATTTGCTCGACGGGGACGCCCTTGAGCTTATGAAGCACAAAGATCTCCTTCGTCTTATCGGAAAGCTGGTCGATGGCTGCATTCAGTTTATCCTGCAGGTCGTTGAATTCAGCCAGCTGGTGAGTTGTGCTTTCGGTCGGTGTAAAGTGAAGCCTGCAGTAATCCCAGTATTTTCTGTCATACGCCTGTTTGCGGATATGATTCAACACTTTGTTCTTTACCGCGCGGTGCAAATAGGAGGGAAGGTTGAGGGATTCAGCCGATCCGGTGAAGAGCCTTTCTCTCTTGTCCCACAATTCAGTGAACAGTTCCTGGACGATCTCTTCTGCGAGTTCATGCGAGCGTAATTTATTACAGGCAGTAATATAAAGCTGTTTCCAGTATCGACGGAAAATTTCTGTCAAAGCATCATGCCTGCCTGCCCGAAGGTCGGTGATGAGGTCAAGGTCAGGGGCTTTGCTATGGGCCATTCTTAAGATGAAGTTAATGAAATAAAAAAGTCCTTGATAAAGATACGATATCAAGGACTTCTTTCTTAACCATTCCTGAAATTAATAACCCGGGTTCTGCGGCAACAGGTTCGGGTTGATCGCCAGTTCCGTTCTTGGCAACGGCATCAGGTAATCACGTGACGGATCAAAATTCGGATGCGGTTCAAGTGAATTCGGACCGGTAAAAACTTCTACGCCCAGGTTTCGGCGCTTGATATCAAACCAGCGTTTGTATTCAAAGGCAAGTTCAAGACGTCTTTCTTCAAGCACCAAGGTGATAAAGTCATCTTTGGACAAACCTGTCGCAACATCAGCGGGGAAATTCGTCGCGGTGCCTGCCCGGTTCCTTGCGCGGCCGCGCACTTCGTTTACATAACCCTCGGCCTCGGCGTTGGGAGCACCCGTGATCTCGGTCAACGCTTCCGCTGCCGTCAGCAGGACTTCCGCATAGCGCATGGTGGCGTAGTTGTTATCAGAATACCTTCCCTCGGCGTTGGAGCTTCCCGGGAACCTTCTGTACTTGGCGATGTGAGGACGTTTCGTATTCTGGAAAACAGTGTAGGGCTGACGAACGCCACCGATCAGGGCAGTATCCGCAAAACTCACTTGCTTCCTGTAGTCGCGGTCATCCCACGTATTGTAAACGGCCATGGAGGGAACACAAACACTCCAACCCAGCTCATCTGCTCCGCGGATACCAGTCATGGGCGGCATGATATCATCATTGGCGCCGCCGTCCCCGTTCTGAAGACCTAAGAAGTCCAGCGAAAAGATCGTTTCTTTAAGCGCGTCCTGCTTATCGGCCCTGAACAGGTTCTGGAAGTCAGGTTCGAGGTCATAGTTAAAGAGTCCCTTGTTGTCGATGACCCATTTCGCTTCGTTATAGGCCTTTTGGTAATCGTGAAGCGTAAGGTGCACTGATGCCAGATAAGACGCGGCGGTGCCCTTTGTCGGCCGCGACCTTACATCGGAAGGTTGCTGGTCCGGTAACCATTGTTTTGCAAACTCCAGATCTTCGAGAATCTTCCCATAAACATCGGCCTCAGCTGTTTTAGAAATATTTACAACGGACCCGGGATCGGCGATAAAAAAATCGATATAGGGAACATCACCAAATACGTTCACGAGGTTGTAGTAACTGAAAGCCCTTACAAATCTCGCTTCTGCTACGAGCGGGTTGATCTCTTCGTCCGTTACCGCGAGCGATTCAGCGCCGGCAATGGCAGCGTTGGCAGCGCTGATAACCTGGTACCAGTACGGCCAGAACTGGCGAACCATACCATTGCCATCGTCCATATTGAAATCATTCACCTGTTGTCTTTCGGCAGGCGTTCCGCGGTCACCGATGTCTACCATATCGCTTCGCAGCATGATGGCCGTAACATATTGCCGGCCCCACAGACGTTCACTTGCAATCCACCCGTACGCACCGAAGATCGCAGTTTCAACATCCTTGGGAGTTTTAAAGAAACCTTCCGGCGCAAGCAGGCCCACCGGTTTCTCTTCCAGATCCGCGCAGCTTAGAAAGCAACCGACCAGGGTCATGATGAGAATTTTATTCAGAATATTTTTCATTGTGTAATGCGTTAGTAGTTAACAATGCTTAGAAACCGATGTTCAGACCCACGGTGTAGGATTTTGCATTCGGATAACTTCCGTAGTCAAGACCCAGGTTTCTGTTGCTGTCCGTAGCGCTCTCTGAACGGTAATTTACTTCGGGATCGTATCCTTCGTAATCTGTGAATGTCAGAATGTTCTGAGCGCTGACGTAAAGACGGAATTTGTTGATCCTGAGTCGCTCGGTCACGGAGGCCGGAAGTGTGTAACCCAACGCGAGGTTTTTCAGACGGATAAAGCTTCCGTCATAGATCCACCGCGTGGACACGCGACGCGTTCTGCCTACACTGGCCTTGGGGACATCCGTGTTGGTATTGGCAGGCGTCCAGCGGTTCAATGCTTCCGTGGTCGCATTATTGATACCTGACAACAGGTTCAACTCCATCAGGGTATAGCTAAGGATATCATTCCCCTGTGAGCCCTGGAAGAAGATGTTCAGATCAAAATTTTTGAACTTAAGATCATTGTTCCATCCCCAGATAAAATCAGGATGAGGGTTTCCGATGATTTCCATGTCATTTGCATTGAGGGTTCCATCCGCCGCGCCGGTCAGGTTTCCGTTCGTATCCCTTCCGTTGATGTCGCGGAATTTTTCACCGCCGGCAACCTGCTCGAAGCCACCGCCCGCAACAAAGTCATCACCTTCCTGGTAAACGCCGTCATATATCCAACCATAGAAACTTCCCACAGGTGATCCCTCACGCAGGATCTGCGTATTGCCAAGTCCAACGAGGTGACCTGGGGCGGAGCCGTACTGAATTTCATTTCCTCCCGGAAGAGAAAGTACCTGATTGCGGTTAGCCGAGAAGTTGACGTCCATATTCCATTTCAATGCGCGATCGATGTTCCGCGTAGAAAGTGTCAACTCCAAGCCCTTGTTTTCAACCTCGCCAATGTTTTTCAACTGACTGGTATAGCCGGAATACTGCGGTAGTTGAACTGCGAAGAGCAGGTCGGACGTCACCATCCGGTAATATTCCGCGGTCAGGCTGATACGGTCATTTAACAGACCGATGTCTGCGCCAATATTTAACTGCGTTGTTGTCTCCCACGTCAGGTCGGGATTTGAAACTGCGGTAGGTCTTACCGCATTTACGGTAGCGCCGTCTATCACTGTGAATACAGGAGAGAATCTTGCAAGGGTCTGGTACGGTCCGATGGCCTGATTTCCGGTGATACCATAGCTCACACGCCACTTCCAGAAACTGACGGCATCCACGCCGCTCATGAATGATTCGTTCTTCATATTCCAGGCAAAAGCACCGGAGGGGAAGAAGGCCCACTTGTTGTTTTTACTGAAGTTGGATGAACCATCGTAACGGGCGTTCACCGTAAACATGTAGCGGTCATTCAAGGAATAAAATAGCTGCCCATAATAGGAAGATATTTCCGATTCGGTCAGACCTGAATAGGGAGCCTGCCACAGGGACGATCCACCAAGATTCCAGAATGAAAATGCGTCTGACAGGAAGTTCTGTGCTTCCGCACCCCACCTTTCATCTGAAGACGTCTGGAAAGAATATCCAGCCATCACCTTCAGGTTACTCGTTTCGGAAAAAGCTTTTGTATACGTCAGGTAGTTCTCATTCAGGAAGAGCGTGGATTTTGCCCCCTCAATTGTTCCCCAGCCCCCGACATTTCTTCCTTCACTTAAAGTCGTCGGAGAATAGCTGCCGCCGCGCCGGTTGTTGGTTGTTGCCCCAAAAGATGTTCTGAATTTCAGATCCTTCAGGATCGCATACTCGCCAAAAAGATTCGCCTGGAAACGATCGCTGATGGATTCGTTCTCCAACTCCTTCGCTACTGCATATGGATTATCATGGGGGTCATTCAAACGCGCCGTGGTATAGGTGCCATCGGGTTTGTAAATACCCTGATCCGGCTCAAACTTGAATGCCGAGGCCACGACGCCCGGAGTCAGTCCGCCCGATCCTTCCTGTGTTCTTACGCCATTGCTCGTGTTGCGTCGCGCAAAAAGGTTGAGCCCGATGTTCAGCTTATCGGTGGCCTTCACGTTGATATTACTGGTGAGTGAAAAGCGGTCGTAATCCGAATTGATGATAACACCTTTCTGGTCAAAGTACGCCCCGGAGAGATAATAGTTGACATTTTCATTTCCGCCCGCGAACGAGAGCTGATAGTTCTGAATCGCACCCCGCCGGAAGATCAGATCCTGCCAGTCAGTATTGAAGCCTGCGGACTGAAATCCGGGCCTCGCCTCTGTGATGTAGTCTGCAAACTGGTCAGCATTCAGCAGATCCAGACGGTTGATCTCTGTTTGTGATGAATACGATGTGTTAAAGTTGATCTGCGTCTTGCCGGGCTTTCCTTTTTTGGTGGTTACCATGATCACGCCATTGGCGCCGCGGGAGCCGTAGATCGCAGTTGCGGATGCGTCTTTCAGGACTTCAATCGATTCGATGTCTTCCGGAGGAGGCAATGCGCCGCCGACAAACCCATCGACCACAAAGATCGGATCACTGCTCGCGTTGATGGAAGTACCGCCCCGGATCCTGATCTTCATCGTCGAACCAGGGGCTCCATTGTTAGCCGTGATGTTAACACCTGCAGCGCGCCCCTGTAAGGATTGGACGGCATCGATTGCAGGATACGCGGTAAGTTCTTCTCCTTTAACCGATGAAACAGCGCCCGTGAGATCGCTTTTCTTCACCGTTCCGTAACCCACAACCACTACTTCGCTCAAGGTGCGTAAGTCGGGCTCGAGCTGCACATTGAATGTGATGCGGCTGCCCACCGGCACTTCCTGTGTTGTGTATCCGATAAAACTGAACACCAGAACAGAATTCGAACCCATTACAGAGAGCGAAAAATTTCCGTTCACGTCAGACGTAGTCCCATTGGTGGTTCCTTTCTCGAGGATGTTGGCGCCCGGAAGAGGCTGACCATCCTCGTCTGTAATCTTTCCGTTGACGTCCGCGGCGAAGTAGCTGGGGGATTCATCCCTCACGCTGGACTTTTCCTCGGATGCCGTTGCATTTCCTGGCTTCAGGATGATCCTGTTGCCGCGTACCTCGTAGGCAATATCCGAATCAAATATTCCCTCGAGAATCTCAGACAGCTGCTGATTATTGAAATCCACCGATACCTTCTGGGCCACATTGACCACAGCAGAACTGTAGGTAAAACGCACCTGCGTCTTCCGTTCGATCTCCGCAAGGACCTTTTTTATTTCCTTGGCATTCGCCCTGAGGGAGATCTTACTCTTCAAAATTTCCTGACCCTTTAAGTCGGATGCAATGGCACAAACGGCGAATACCGTTAAAATCAATGCTTGGATCAGGACGATTTTCATAAAAACAATAATGAAACCTTGAATAGGTTTATTGATATTCATATCTTGATTAGTTTTTGTTTAACAAGAGCAAAAGCACATAGTAACTCCCTGGGAGATTACTATACAGGCCGGTGGTGCGCTAACATCATCGGCCTTCATGTTGATGTGATCAGGTAAAATTATCCATCGGTTAATTGGGTTTAATGTTACATCCATTGCTTTCTATTACGATCCGGGCATCCACGATATGATACGTGGCGCCAATCGCGGTGCAGATTACATCAATCCGGTCGTACAAACCTTCCTCAAAAAAGCTTGAGGTCAGCACACATCCGGAAAGTATATCTTCCTGAAAGACGATATCAATGTCGTATGCCTTCGTCAGCACGGCAAGGACTTCCGGCACCGGCGTCTCTTCAAAGCTCATTTCCGTATAAGCCTTCTTCTGTTCCTGAATCTGTTTGTCCGGCACCGCCTGCGTGGCGACAAGGTCCGTCCGGCGGTCGTACACCGCCTCCTGATTCGGGACCAGCACGGTTTTCTTATGTGTGGCCGTCCTTGTATAAACCGTTACCTTTCCCGTCTTTACCGAAACAGTCACCTTTTCGTCGTGGCCCATAGCCCGGACGATGAAACTGGTACCCAGCACCCTCGTGACAATGTTATCAGCATAAACATAAAACGGGCGCTCATTATTGTGGGCCACATCAAAATAAGCCTCGCCCTCCAGAAATAATTCACGTGAAGACGACTGACTATTGTTGGAAAAACGGATCTTGCTCGCCGGAGACATTGCAACGATGCTTCCATCCGGTAATATCACGCGACGGGTTGCGCCGGTGGTGTTTTCAAGAAAAGTGAATTCAGGTGAGGGGCTTTGCGGCACAACAGCATCCGTTGTACCCGCTCCCGGAAGGATATAAAAAAAAGCCGTGGCAAGCATCAGGAGAATAGAGGCTGCAATTCCCGTATATCGCCAGAACAGAGACCTTGACTTTGTTTCCCGATATTCATCAACTACAGGAGGTTGTGTGTGACTGTGCACCTTCCGCAAAATCCTTTCACCGGCGGAAGCGATATTTTGATCGTTCTCTGAAGATTGCGCCAGATCAGGATGTTTTCCCAAGGCAGCATACCATGAGTCTATAAAGGCACATTCTTCCTCCGTGCACTTCCCATCCAGGTATTTTTCAATCAGTTTATCCAGGTCCTTTGGAGCCATTACCTTCCTTTTATCCAGCTATAACACACAAACCCTGGTTACTCCTAAAATGAATCGCTTATTTTTTTAACCGCGAAAGATATCGCACCCACATCGCGCCTTCGCCAGGACGCCCGGCACGGGCCTGACGCGTCCGGACAACAATTCTGCACTCTTGAACATCATCAATACTGCCGATCGGAAGAAAGTACCTGCTGAGGATCCGGAGCCCTGCACCAGCATCAGGAAGAAGATGTCGCGCGTTTGATCAATCCGAGAATTTTTGGGGAAAGCTTAAGCTGTGTCAGGGCATGCTTTCCGGCAGCGCTCATTTTCTTCATTGTCTTTTGCAGAATATCGACCACCTTATCATCGTCGTGTTTTGCGGCGAACGCCTCCAGGTAATGTTCGACGAAGACCAGACATACCACGTCCTCCAGTAATTGCGTGTCCTCATTGGAATAGAGCTCCTTCTTAAGGACAAGCAACTTCACCTTATCGATGACCGCCTGATCATACCCGCAAACTGACAGGATCTTTTCGGCAATACGCGCATGGTGTGCTTTCTCTTCATTACGCCACTGCAAATATCCTTTTCTGTCCATCGGGTACTTTTCCCTGGGGATCTCCCAGCGACCGATGTGCTGACACCGCGCCGCAAGTCGAACAGCCTCGCCGGCGTCGGGCGCGACATCCGCCAACCGGGTGGTTATGCGCTGGGCGTACAATAATTCGCCAGGCAAAGACTTTCCATCCACCATTTCTGTGTTCGGATCTTTCTGATGATACGCATCGAAAGCCGCCATTGCCTGCTCAAACCGGTCATGTGCCATGGATCAAAGTTCGGAAATACTGCGGACCCGCGAAAACGATCAGGGGATAAATCAGGTTCAAGCTGCACCATTTTTTGACCTGTCTGTCCATCCCGATGTAGACTATGGGCCGTCGACCGTGGTCTGTGGTCTGTGGTCTGTGGACCGTCGTCGGTCATCTACTTCGTCCGCTCCACCTCTTTCAGATTCTCAATCTTTTTATTTCTCAGGAATCCATTGATATCTTCGAAATGTTCCTTGACGCGCTTGTTGCCGAATTCGAAAACTTTGGTTGCCAGGCCGTCGAGGAAATCGCGGTCGTGTGAAACGAGTATCATCGTGCCATCGAAGGCTCTGAGGGCATCCTTCAGAATATCTTTTGTTTTGATATCGAGATGGTTGGTCGGCTCGTCGAGGATCAGCAGGTTTACAGGTTGCAGCAATAGCTTGATCATCGCGAGGCGTGTTCTTTCACCACCTGACAGCATCTTCACTTTTTTGTCGATGGAATCGCCGCCGAACATGAAGGCGCCCAGGATATCGCGGATCTTCGTGCGGATATCGCCGACAGCAATGTAATCGATCGTCTGGAACACAGTCAGTTCACCGTCGAGCAACGACGCCTGGTTCTGCGCGAAGTATCCGATAAGTGAATTGTGTCCGAGCTGAACTTTTCCATCATAATCGATCTCGCCCATGATGGCTTTTACAAGCGTGGATTTACCCTCGCCGTTTTTACCAATAAAGGCAATGCGTTCTCCGCGGGCAATGGTAAGCGACACATCATTAAACACCGTGTGGTCGCCGTATTTTTTGGTGAGCCCTTCAATGATCACGGGATAATTCCCCGAACGGGGGGCAGGAGGGAACTTCAGGTTCAGCGCAGAAGAATCCACTTCATCCACCTCAACGATCTCGATCTTCTCCAGCATCTTGACGCGCGACTGCACCTGGAGCGTCTTCGAATATGTTCCTTTGAATCTTTCGATGAACTGTTCGATGTCAGCGATCTGTTTCGCCTGGTCGTCGAATTGTTTTTGCTGTTGTTCGCGCCTTTCCTTCCTCAATTGAAGGTAATGGGTGTAATTCGTCTTGTAATCATAGATGCGCCCCATGGTTACCTCGATGGTGCGGTTGGTGAGATTATCGACAAACGTTTTGTCGTGACTGATCACGATCACGGCCCTGGCATTGTTGATGAGGAAATCCTCCAGCCACTGTATGGATTCAATATCCATGTGGTTGGTGGGCTCATCCAGCAGGATGAGATCGGGTTTTTGCAGCAGTATTTTGGCGAGTTCGATACGCATGCGCCAGCCACCGCTGAATTCGCTGGTGGGGCGGGTGAAATCCGACCGCAGGAATCCAAGTCCCATCAGGGTTTTTTCTACCTCCGCGTCGAAGTTGATCTCCTCGATGGAGTAATATTTTTCGCTGAGCTCCGATACCTCCTCGATGATCCTGGCATACGCGTCGGATTCATAGTCGGTGCGTGTTTCCAGTTGGTGGTTGAGGTCGTCGATCTGCTTTTTCATGTTGAGGATCTTCGAGAAGGCCTTGGAGGCTTCCTCGAAAACGGTAGCGGTATCTTCCGTCAGAAGGTGCTGGGGCAGATAGGCGATAACGGCGTCCTTAGGCGCAGAAATTTTACCCCGGGTAGGTTTATTCACACCGGCTATAATCTTCAGGAGGGTCGATTTTCCCGCTCCGTTCTTGCCCATGAGGGCAATCCGGTCATTGTCGTTAATGTTGAAGGTAATGTCACTGAAGAGTGCGGAGCCATTGAACTCCACCGTCACGTTGTCAACTGAAATCATTGGTTTTAAAATAAGGGGGCAAAGATAATCAGGATTTTGATTCCGACTGATCGGATGTGGGGATTATTGGCAAAACTCCAACTGCGCGATCTTATTCAACCACTCGCCCCACACCCCCCGCCATTCACCACCTGCGCCGGAATGCTGTAAAATATCCCAAATACCTGGTTTCTTTCGATCGTTATAAGTTTTAGATTTGATGAAACTTACCCCCGCATAAGAGAATGGAAAAGAAACTGCTGCGAACTCCATTGATTTTTTTATCCGCCGTTTTCTTGTTTTTAACTTCCTGTCATACGAAATCAGAATACGGCGATATCCCGACGGATTCCGTTGCCATTGCAAAAGGTCAACTCGCCTTTACACAGAACTGCAGCGCATGCCACAACTTCCGGCAGGATGGCATCGGCCCACAACTGGGAGGAATTACCCGCACCGTTTCTTCCGACTGGATCAAAGATTTCATTAAAAACCCCAAAGCCGTCGTTGAATCCGGTGACGACCGCGGCCAAAAGTTATTTGCGAGATACAAGACCCTCATGCCCGGCTTCGCGCACTATACGGATGAGGAACTCACTGAAATTGTCGCCTACCTGCATACGCAGAAAGCTCCCGAATCACCGATCGCCGGGGGCGGAGCAGAAGAACTGGCGGATCCCATCCCGGAAGGCATTCAACAATCATCGCTGGTGGCAGGCGTTGAACTGATCACACAGATTCCCCAATCCGCCGAAAAAGGAATGAAAACCCGGATCACGAAACTGGATTACATGCCTGGCTCAGACAGGTTGTTCGTGGTGGACATCCGCGGAAAATTATACGAACTGCAAAATCATGAGCCACGCGTCTACATGGACATGGCGGCGCTCAAACCCAGATTCATCGACCAACCCGGACTTGCGACGGGGTTTGGAAGTTTTGCCTTTCATCCCGAATTCCTCAAAAACGGATTGCTCTATACGAGCCATACCGAACCAGCGGGAACATCCAAAGCGGATTTTCATTACGCGGATTCCATTCCCGTTGCCCTTCAGTGGGTAATCTCCGAATGGAAAACGGATCAGCCCGCAGCCTTTCCGTTGAAGGCCAGCAGCCGCGAACTGTTCCGGATCGATATGGTCACCGGCATGCACGGTGTCCAGGAACTGACTTTTAATCCGAACGCGAAACCGGGCGGTGAAGATTATGGATTGCTGTACATCGGGATCGGTGATGGCGCTTCTGTACAATCCGGTTATCCGTTCCTTGTACAAAGCATCGAAAAGCCCTGGGGCAGTATTTTCCGCATCGACCCGCGCGGCAATAACAGCAAAAACAAACAATATGGTATTCCATCATCGAATCCTTTTGTAAACAAGGCCAATGACCAGGTCGTCAAAGAGGTGTATGCCTATGGTTTCCGCAATCCGCACCGCATCACCTGGACGCTTTCCAACCAGATGCTCGCAAGCAACGTCGGACAGGCGAAGATCGAATCTGTCAATCTGATCCAGCCCGGACACAACTACGGCTGGGCTATACGCGAAGGTACGTTCCTTGTAAACCCGCAGGGGGATATCAACAAAGTCTATCCGCTTCCCGAAAACGATGCTGAAGCAAACATCACCTATCCCGCCGCACAATACGACCACGATGAAGGGTTGGCCGTCACCGGCGGATTCGAATACACCGGTTCCACCGTGCCGGAGCTCAAAGGAAAATATCTTTTCGGCGATATGAACAACGGGCGGTTGTATTACCTGGACCTGGCGGAAGTAAAACCCGGAAGCATGGCAACCATCAGGGAATGGAAAATAACCTTGAATGGCAAACCTGCCACCACGGCAGAACTTTGCGGAAGCCAGCGTGTGGACCTGCGGTTCGGTAAAGACCACCAGGGTGAGGTCTATTTCTTCAGCAAACAGGACGGAAAGGTGTACCGGTTGATCCAGACAGCTACCCGCATATCCCAACGCTGAAGTGCAATGCTATTTTTTCATATTTAACCTCGCATATAAACGTCCTCCTGATGATTGTAAAAGCTTACGGAGATTATCACGCACTGTCACTGGACGTTGCGGACGAAATCATTTCCCAAATAAAAAATAAACCTGATTCCGTTCTTTGTCTTGCCGCAGGGGATACACCCAGGCTTGCATTCTCACTCACAGCCCAGAAAGCCAAAGCTGAAAAAGTTGATTTTTCAAAATGCACTTTTATCGGCTTGGATGAGTGGGTGGGAATTCCCCCGGAAAATGAAGGGAGCTGTCATTATTTTTTGCACCATAACCTCTTTGCGCCGCTTGGAATCCGCAGCGCGCAAATTCACCTGTTTGATGCGTTGGCGACCGATCTTAAGGCTGAGTGCGATACAATGGATGCGGTCATCCGGAAGAAGGGCGGCATTGACCTGATGCTTGTCGGCGTCGGAATGAATGGACACATCGGATTCAATGAACCCGGCGTACCCTTCAACCTCTATGCCCATGTCATTAAACTGGATGACACGACGCGGTCCGTGGGACAAAAGTATTTTAAGCAATCAACACCGTTACAGGAAGGTATAACCCTCGGATTGCAGCATCTGGCGGAAAGTGGAAAAGCGATCGTGATGGCCAGCGGATTAAAGAAAGCCTCTATCATGCGCGCTGCACTTGAAGATACTGTCTCGTCTGAAATTCCCGCCAGTGTGATCCGGAATCATCCGAAGGGAATCGTCATGCTCGACCGGGAAGCCGCCACTCTGCTCCGGACTTCTATTCAGCAAGCTCACAATGAAGATAAGTGAGGCCAACAGACTCCGGTTATTGTATTTCCTGGTTTTCAGCTGCACAGCATCGTGGCTGCCGATTTTTGCCGATTACCTGAAACATCAGGGGTTATCGGGAATCGAGATTGGTATCGTATTGAGCATTACGCCTTTCATGATGTTCCTGGTTCAACCATTCTACGGACTCCTGGCCGACCGGCTGGGCTATAAGAAATGTCTCCGGTTCTCGGCGTTCTTTGCTTCCGTCGGATTTGCGTTGTTTCTCCTGCACGGAAGTTTTGTCTTCATCTTCTTTGCCACGATATTCATGGCCTTCTTTTACAATACGCTTCAACCCCTGCTCGATAGCCTTTCCCTGAATCTTGCGCAACGCGATCCCAAATTTTCCTACGGTTCACTGCGCATCGCCGGCGCGGCAGGGTGGGCGGCTACAGGCGTTTTCGTCGGTCATTATATTGACACAATCGATACGACTGTAATCTTCGCTTTTTCTTCTGTCAGTTTGTTACTCGCTTTTATTTTCAGCCTGTCGCTGGGAAAAGACCGGGAAAGGTTGTCCGGCATGGATACGCTTTCTTTTAAGAATATCAGCGGAGTGTTCAGAAACAAGACATTGATCTTTCTTCTCGTCGCGGTTTTCCTCGTCTCGGCAGGCGCCACTACCATCTGGAATTTTTATTCTATCTACATGAAAGAAAACGGCGCCTCTGCTTCATTGGTAGGATTGGGTCTTTCCTTCCAGGGCCTGTGCGAGCTGCCATTCTTTTATTTTTCCGCCAGAATCATCGGAAGATTAGGAATAAAAATCACGCTCGTGGTAACCGTCTTCGCCACGGCGCTGCGCTTATTCCTCTACACAGTAGTGCAGGATCCTCAGGCGGCCATTGCCATTGAAGTTCTGCACGGAATATCGTGGTCGTTATTCTGGGTAGTCTGTGTCGAAAGTGTGAACAAGCTGGTCGAGGAGGATTGGCGCGCCACCGGACAATCACTTCTTTATGCCGCTTACTTTGGGATCGGAGCCATTGCCGGTAATTTCTGGACCGGATACCTGTATGATCTCAGGCTCAGTATCTCAGATATCTTCCTGCTGAACGCCTTCATCGTCACCGCGGTAGGAATATGGATGTGGCTTTTTTTAAAAGGGAAATCACTGGCAGTCAGCCATACACAGTTGAATGAAGCTGGCCGCTAAGCCGGCACCGGAGATGCGATGCCGTCGCGCAGCCGGTCAAGATACCAGTGAATAAAGCCCGCAACCTCCGCTTCCGGTGGCGCATAAGGACCTGGTTCATAATGGCTCGATTCAACACCCTTGAAATTGTTCTCGCACAATCGCCAGTCCTGTTCCCCTGTGATTCTCCAGAATTCAACGAGGCGCTCCACTGTGTAATCCCTGCCTTCGACGGCATTCTTATCCACCAGCCAGGTGAGGTCCACAAAAGTTTTAGACGCGCTGACAGGTGTCAGGCGCATCGTCCACATGTAGTCGCTGACGGCATCCATCCAGAAGTTCGGGTATACCACCAATCCTACGACACCGGCATCAAAATCGCGGTGATCGCCCATGGGGATGACTGCAGGTTTTCCATCCAGGCTATAACTCTGAATACCCGGCCGCAGGGGATACCGGACAGCAAAGTGAAATGATCCGTTCCTGAAATCAATGTTGTCAACCGCAAGTCCCTTCTTTTTCCAATCCAGCCGGCGTTCGTTTAAAACCGTCTCTGAGGATTCCCTGAGGTTGGCACCAATCACTGCACTGCAGTATTCAGGATGCGCAGGACCGCAATGGTAGCATTCACGAAAGTTTTCTGCTATCAGCTTCCAGTTCGTGCGCAGTTCATAGCGCTTTTTGAAGGCCACCTTTGCCGTATCGATCTTATACGGTTTCAGGAAGGGCTCATAATCGCTGATCACCTTCTCGAAATCCGGTGGATCCTGTGCCAGCGAGATGAAAATAAAACCGCCTGCAACCTTCACCTGGGCAGGGTGCAATCCATACGTGCTCCGGTCAAAATCATCTGGCATCAGACGCGCCTTTAGCAGCGAACCGTTTTTGTCATACACCCACTGGTGGTAGGGACACATCAGTTTGGGGGAGTGCCCCCTTTCCTCCAGGCATATCAAAGAACCGCGATGCCTGCACGTATTATAGTGGGCGAATACTTCTCCTTTGTCGCCACGAATAATGATCAGAGAATCTTTCCCCGCGGAAAAGGTAAAGTAATCTCCCGGGTTCGGAATTTCAGCAGTAGAACCCGCGAACAGCCAGTATTTTTTCCAGATATGCTCCCATTCAAATCCGAACACTTCGGGGGAAGTATAAAAGGGTTGTGCCAGACTGAAATTCGGTTTCTGACCTTCCATCAGATCTTTAAGCCACTGTATATCCTCGTGCATTGTATCCATTCTTTCCATTCTTGCTTCCAAATGTACGGCTAAATAAAAAAACAAGCCATGATATGCAACGTATCCTTAGATTATTAGTCTCCTATTATGATTCGACTCCGCAAAATTTTCCGCTGCTTCTGTGAAACCTTTGCGGAAAAACCAGGTATCGAATAAAGAGCCACCGCTATGATAAAAAATTATTGTCTGATCACGCTGCGGAACCTGCTGAAGAATTCCACCTATTCCATCATCAACATTGCAGGTTTGTCCATTGGTATCACATGCAGCCTGCTGATTCTTCTGTGGGTTCATGATGAGATGTCCTACGACCGGTTTCATCCCAAATCCGACAGGTTATTCCAGGTGTGGGTGAATGGCACTTTTGATGGAAAAGTAAGTTCCTGGAATTCAATGCCGCTCCCCACATACCAGGCGTTGAAGTCGGAACACAGCGCCATCAGGAGCACGGCAGCCACCGACTGGAGCGGAAAGCACCTGCTTACTGTGGGAGAAAACGGGATCAGAAAAACAGGATACTTCGCCAGCGAAGAGTTTCTCACCATGTTTGAATTTCCCTTGCTGAAAGGAGACGCGGCCACGGTGCTTGCCGAACCCTATGCAATTGTGCTGACGGAATCCACGGCGAAGGCATTGTTCGGGAATGAAGATCCCATTAATAAGATCATCCGCCTGGACAACAAGGATGAGTTAAAGGTTACAGGCCTGATAAAGGATGTGCCGAAAAATTCAAGTTTCCAATTCGAGTTCCTGCTTCCCTGGAAGTTGTATCAAACGAATCCGTGGGTAAAGGAAAACGAAAACAACTGGGGCAATTATTCCTTCCAGGTATACGTCGAGTTGAATGAATCATCCGATGAGCTGACCGTAGAAAAAACGGTACATGACCTGCTCACGCGGCACGGAGAGGATGATTTCCCGCATGAAGTCTTCCTGCATCCGCTGAATCGCTGGCGACTTTATTCCGATTTTGAAAACGGTAAAGAGGCCGGCGGCATGATCGATTATGTCCAGATGTTCTTTGTCATTGCCTTGTTCGTACTGATGATCGCCTGTATCAATTTCATGAACCTTTCCACGGCGAGGTCTGAGCGGCGGGCGCGTGAGGTGGGCATCCGCAAAAGCGTCGGGTCGGGCAGGGGAGAGATCATCCTCCAGTTTATCGGTGAGTCCTTCTTCCTTTCCGTGCTTGCATTTGGTATCGCGCTTCTATTGGCCGAGATCACGCTTCCATACTATAATGATATGGTCGAGAAACAACTTCGCATCGATTACACTTCCTCGGCCTTCTGGATCTTTTCAGCAGGCCTGATCCTGTTTACCGGCATTCTATCCGGAAGTTATCCTGCGTTCTATCTTTCTTCCTTTCAGCCCGTAAAAGTCTTGAAAGGAAAAGTGCAGGCGGGCAGGCGCGCCAGCCTCCCGAGAAGGATACTCGTCACGTTACAATTTGGATTCTCCATCCTGCTGATCATCGGCACGCTGGTGATCTTTGAACAGATCCAGCTCGTGAAAAACCGCGACCTGGGCTATTCACAGGAAAATCTTATCACCGTTGAAAACACACGAGAGATCGACAAAAACTATAAGGTGTTAAAGCACGAATTACTTCAATCCGGAGTGGTGGTCAACGTAACACGTTCCAACAGCGCCATCACCGATATCAACTCCAACAACTTCCTCGGCTGGCCGGGGAAACCCGAGGATCAGCGTGTGATCTTTACCACCATCGCGGCAGAATATGACTACACGAAAACAATGGGGATCAGGATACTGGAGGGCCGCGATTTCTCCGAAGACTTCAAAAGCGACACCGCCGCCATCCTGATCAACAAAGCCGGACTGGACCTCATGGGCCTCGAGGATCCCATTGGGCAGCAACTTGACTTGTGGGGTGGAAAGCGTGAACTCATCGGCATTCTTGACAACACACTGATGGGATCCCCGTATGCGCCGGTCGCGCCCATGTTCGTGATCCTGCAGCCCGGATGGATCAATGCCATCACGCTGCGCATCGAAAGAACCAGCGATCTTCCCGCATCCCTGAAAAAGATCGGAGAGATCTTTAAGAAATACAATCCGGGATATCCCTTCGAATTTGAATTTGCCGATGACGCATTTGCCCGGAAGTTTTCTACGATCAACATGACCAGTCGCCTTGCAGGCCTTTTCGCGTCTCTGGCCATATTCATTACCGGCCTGGGATTATTCGGACTTGCAGCCTTCACGGCCGAGCAACGCACGAAAGAGATCGGCATCCGCAAAGTACTTGGAGCCTCCGTCCCGGGGTTGGTACGGCTGATGTCTACGGACTTTTCCAAGCTTGTCATTCTTGCGTTCCTCATTTCCGCACCGGTATCATGGTGGATGCTCGAAACCTTCCTGCAACGGTACACTTACCGCATCGATATCCCCTGGTGGGTGTTTCCTGTTACCGGCATCCTTTCCCTGGCATTTGCACTGGTGATCGTTTCTGCCCAGGCCCTCCGCGCGGCCAGGTCTAATCCTGTCCATTCGCTGAGGAGCGAATAGGAGCAGGGGTATAAAAGGATAAGGACGACCCCGGGTGGGGCAGACATAGAAAAAAATCCGCTTGAACGTTTGGAAATCAATTTGGTAATCACCAGCTTTGATTCCCAAAGTACTTTCCATGAACAAGAAATACACATCGCCGGAGGAAACACTTACCGAGATCCGCCTCCTGATGGAACGGTCTTCGAGGTTCATCTCACTCAGTGGCTTTTCAGGTGTCTTCGCAGGCATTTATGCCCTGCTCGGAGCAGGGGCCGCCTGGTACTTCCTCAAATCAATCAGAAATGCCGAAACAAGATATGCATCCGAACCTGGCATGAATGACTACGATCTGCTGATATTTCTATCCGTCGACGCCGCCCTGGTACTCATCCTCGCCGTGGGTACGGGCATTCTGCTCACTACCCGCAAGGCAAAAAAAGACGGCAACTCACTGCTCGACGCGGCCGCGAAAAAACTGATTGTGAATCTGGCCATTCCACTCGTAACGGGAGGGATATTCTGTCTCGCGTTGGTCTATCACGGCAATACTTTTTACGTGGCGCCTGCGATGCTCGTCTTCTATGGTCTGGCGCTTGTCCATGCCAGCAAATATACCCGCGACGATGTGCGCTCGCTCGGTATGGCGGAGATAGCCCTCGGATCACTTTCTCTATTTATGGTAGGATATGGGCTGTTATTCTGGGCCCTTGGTTTTGGTGTGTTGCATATTGCGTATGGAACATACATGTATTTTAAATACGAGAAGTGAAAAAGTTGCTGGTAAACTTTAACAAGGCTTTTGAGAACCGGGTGCGCCTGGGAATCATGTCCGTGCTGATGGTAAATGAATCGGTTGACTTCAATGCGCTGAAGGAGCTGCTGAATCTGTCCGACGGAAACCTCGCAAGCCATATCCGTGCACTCGAAGAAGTGAAGTACATCACTGTCAATAAACAATTCATCGGAAAGAAACCCAATACCACTTACAGCGCATCCAAAGAAGGTAAAAAGGCCTTCCATATGCATTTAAAGGAACTCGAAAACCTCATCAGAAATCAACCAAAGTAAATTTTTTTAGGTAATGACTTTGAATATCAAAGTACTTTCAAACAAAATAAAACTGACGCCATTCAGAAATCGAACGATTGGAAAAAATAAAATAACACGTCATGAACTCAACAAATAAAACGATATCGGTGATCTGTATCTTCAGTATGGCCATGGCAGCGCTGGAAAGCGCGGTGGTGGTATACCTGAGAGCGCTGTACTACCCTGAGGGATTTTCCGTGGCATTCAAGCTGATCGATCAGCATATTGTGCTGGTTGAGATCCTCCGCGAGGCTGCCACCCTCACCATGCTTGGAGCTGTCGGCTACCTGGCGGGCAGGAATTTTAAAACACGGATGGCCTATTTCTTCCTTGCCTTTGCCGTGTGGGATATTTTTTACTACGGATGGCTAAAAGTATTTATCGACTGGCCCTCCTCGGTACTGGAATGGGATATTCTCTTCCTGATACCCTTTACGTGGCTCGGTCCTGTTCTTGCCCCGCTCATCTGCTCCCTGACCATGATCCTGCTGTCGCTGGTATTGCTGTTCTATCATAAACCGGTCTCTCAGGTCACGTGGACTTTACTTCTGTCAGGCAGTGGCTGTATCCTGTACACGTTCCTGCAGGACTACGGTTCACTTGTCATCCGCAATGGGTTTTTAAGTGAGCTCACAACCATTTTGCAGAACGAAGCATTCATCCGGCTCGCATCCGCGTACATGCCCGCCGGGTTCAACTGGGGACTGTTTCTGCTCGGAGAACTCTTCCTGCTTGCAGCCATTTTCATACAGTATCAGGGATTCCCGCGATGGAAAAGTGCGGCGCCGCAGGCCCAGGGAAGTCTTTGAACGGGAGAAGAAAAGCCAAACCGCCGCTACGAAAACTGTCTGGGACGTGCATACTTTTAAGAAAGAGCGTTAAATTTATGTACATTAATTCCAAGCACTATGATCCAGGATACCTTGACGCATCAAAAAAGAATTGCATTTGCTTTTATTGCAACAGCGCTGATCTGCTTTTCATTCGCTGCTTTTCACCACGGCTGGAGCAGTTACGATCAAACGAAAGTTTTAAATCTGAAAGGGGAAATAATCGAATACAGCTACGATAATCCGCATGGGATGCTGAAGTTTAAATCCGACGATAAAACGTGGACCGTCGTACTTGCGCCTCCGAGCCGCATGGAAAGCCGGGGGCTTACCGAATCCATGCTGAAAGCAGGAGCAAAGGCAACGGTGGTGGGTTACCCTCACCTGAAGACCAAAGATGAAATGCGGGCGGAACGGATCACCATGGGAGAGAAGACAACCGAGCTGCGCTGATATGGGAGAAGCCGGTGTATTTCAATGGCTGGAGGCAACGCCGCTGTCCGTCTACATCCGTCAATCCCGGCTCCTGTATCCTGTCATCGAGATCATTCACATCACCGGAATTGTTTTTCTTGCCGGCAGCGCCTTCCTGTTCGATTTTCGCCTGCTGGGAATATCCAGAAAAATATCTGTCAGAGACCTGGCACAACATCTGCTTCCCTGGTCCCGGCGAAGCCTCTTCTTATTGGTCATCCCTTCGGGACTTCTGCTTTTCATCACCGAGGCCACCGCATACAGCGCCAACAGCGTATTCGGACTGAAACTCATCCTTATTCTGCTTGCATTGGCGAATGCAGGATACTTCCACCTGAATACGTTTCAGACAGTTGCAACCTGGGATGATCACAAGTCTACACCCGGAGCCGCCAAAGCCGCAGGCATCATCTCATTGGTCCTCTGGACCAGCGTGATCACCTGCGGAAGATTGCTCGCGTATTTTGAATGACACCACGGACCACAGTCCAAAGCCCACGGACTGCCGGGTGCAGCGCCCTCAGCTATGAAAAGCAAACAAACATCGACGCATGGCGCAACTCACCCCTCAGCACTCACCAAAAGCCATCCTATGAAAAGCATAACGTTCAAGTGGCACTTGTGTCCTAACTCACGATTGTCCTCACCATTCACGACTCACGACTCACGATTCACCACTCACCACCACTCACCTCGCCCCTCACCTCAACGACATCTTGATCTTCCCCTGATAGTCCGTATAATGAACATACTTCTGCAGATTCATCCAAAGCACCTTCAATGAATCATCCGCGTGGTTTCTGATCACAAACGGCCTGACATTATCGAACTTTGAACTACTGGTGATCTCCGTAACCTTCCAGCTTTTACCTTTATCATTCGTCTTCCAGCGCTCGATTTCATAGACGCCATTTTTTTTCCGCGACAGATAAAGCGTCGAGGGGTCCGTGTGATCCAAAACAATTCCTCCCGAGTAGTACGGTTCACCCTCACGCACACCCTCACGCGTATGGGGGAACCAGGGACCAGAGTCAACTAACCTGTGATTGTTCCACCTGCCCTCATCAAAGATGCTGTAATGATAAACGTGGTTTGTATCGGTGGGGAATGTAGCATACACCATGACAGGGTTTCCGTCTCTATGTTCGGCAACATCCCAGATCCATGCCTTTTCCTTTGTGGCAGAAGCATCGTAAACAACATCCGCTTGTTCCGGATCAACGGGCACAGCGGACCAATCCATGACCTTTTCACCATCAGCCTTGTACAACGCGCCCTGGCGATATTTCAGATAATAGATTGCGTTCGTGGGCTCTGCATTCGGATGACCATCCGTAAAGGCAAAATGGATAACGTCTTTGTTGTTGGAAGCGATCTTCATATAAGGCCGGCGGTCGCGGTAGATCCTTTCAGGGAGCACGAGGATTTTACCGCGCTCCCAGTTTATTCCCTGGTCGTTCGAAACAGAAAAATTGGGCTTGAAATCCGCACCGCGCCAGAAGAGAAACATCTTGTCGTCTTCGTCCGATAACCGGACGATATTCGTATAGGTGTAGGTATCAGAGTACCCCGCGTAGCCTATGGTATCATTCAGACGAAGGGTTTGGACGGGTTCCCATGCCGAAATGTCTTCCGCATTTCTTGCCCGCGCAAGGAAGATGGGTGAGTTCCCCGTCGCATGCTTTGAATAAAACACCATCAGTTTACCACTTTCATCCATGATGAAACTGGGATTGTCATGGTCATCTTTCTCGAAGGCTGCATGCAAAACAGTAGTTTGAACATTCCTGTCATTGTGGTCATAATAACCTACGACAATATTGCCCGTACTGTCTACCCAACCGGAATACGTCCGCTTGTGCTCTCCCTCATAATAAACGGCGCGCGGGTCAGAAAACCAGCACCAGGCGCCGTCATCGGTAAATGACATAAACGATTCTCCGGGAGCAATTTTGCTGTCATCAGGCTGATGACTGCTGCATGATCCCAGGATCAGCAGCACGAGAAAAGGGAATGAGCGGATGCGTTTGCAGTATCGCAATTTGTTCATGATTTGGTTTGCGGAAAGATACAGAATCAGGAGGAAATGGAGATGCAGGAAAATAAGGTTGCCGGGAAATAAGGGAACGGGTTGGCAAACTTTCAAAGTTTTGATATAATCACACCATGAATAAACACTTCAAACCGAATGAAAGGGAGCTGGTAAAGGTAGCGACTTTCTTCAAAAAGCAGAGCAGGAAACTGATCGCTGAAGGAAAGATCGGGGAGGAGAACAGAAAGGTTGAAGAAGCGGTGGACCGGTTTATTGACCATATGGATAACCATGCGAATACACGCGCGTTTATTCTGGAGCAGCGGGAATATTTAAAAAAGCTGGTGAAGGATAATCCGCAATGTCCCGAATGCCGTTCGCGCGACATGTTAAAACTGGTGGGCAGCGAAAAGAACGAAAAGGGGTGGAAGAGCAACCGCTATAAGTGCCGCAAGTGCAATATCCTGTTTACGTGGAATATGCCCAACAACCCGTGGGACATGATCGCCCATATTCAGGAGGTCCTGGAGACGCTGCGTGCCAAACATGAAAGCGCAGAAACTCCCGAATCTGAAAAACAGGAATCGCTCGCCGCCATCGCCAACCTCCAGGCTAACCTTGACAAACTGAAGCCTGTGATCGACGCCCACGAACAGGAGTACCAGGATCTTCAGAAACGCGAAGAAGATATGGATAAACTCATCCACGAATTCAAAAACTCCCTCCTCATCGAAAAGATAAAAATGGACACGTGGGAGAACAGGAAAGGAGGTAATAAGTAAGCCTGCGCACATTGACAGCGCGTCGGTTAACATTGAATGATCAGCATGAAGGCATACATTTATTTTACAGACACAACGCACCACCTACGTCAATGACTTTACTAAAATTAACGGGAATCAGCAAGAAAGGGGAGGGCGACTTCCTGCTGAGCAACATCAACTTCTCCCAGCGTAAACTGGAAAACATTGCGATTGTCGGGGAGACGGGGGCCGGAAAGAGTACCCTGCTCAAAATGATTGCAGGACTGATACAACCCGATACCGGGGAGCTCTTGTTCGAAAAGAAGAAGGTGGCAGGGCCCAACGATCAGCTGGTGCCGGGCAATCCGGGCATCGCCTATTTATCGCAGCATTTTGAGTTACAGAAATTCTTACGGGTTGAGCAGGTGCTTTCCTACTCCAATACCCTTTCAGAAAAGGAGGCGGAAACTTTATATGAAGTGTGCCAGATCACCCACCTGCTGAAACGAAGAACGGACCAGCTATCGGGCGGCGAAAAACAACGCATTGCGATCTGCCGTCTGCTCATTTCTTCCCCGCGCCTGCTGTTGCTGGATGAACCATTTTCGCACCTGGATATGGTCCATAAGAATACACTCAAAGCGGTTATCCGCGACATCGGTGAGAAGTTGAAGATCACCTGCATCCTCGTTTCACATGACCCCCTCGATACCCTTTCCTGGGCAGATAAGATCCTTGTCATGAAAGACGGCGTGATCCTGCAGAAAGGGACCCCGGAGACCGTTTATCAGCAACCCTCCGGAGAATATACCGGGGGCCTGTTTGGAAAATACAATATCATCCACCCGGAAAATTTCAAAACATATTCGGCGCTGAAGGGGATGAAACAAATCATCGGCGGATCAAACGGCAAAAGTATTTTTTTACGACCCGAACAGTTCCAACTGGTAAAAAAAAGCAAGCGTGCGCTTAGGGGCAGGGTGGAGAAAGTAATTTTTTACGGGCCCTACCGCGAAGCCGAGGTCATGGTCGCCAAAAAGATACTTACAGTGAAAACGGAGGTATCTGATATCCAGAAAGGGGACACGGTCTATGTCGGGCTTTCTTCTCAGCGTCCCTGGTACGTTTAGTGTGCTTACGTTATGTGCGGGGCTTGCTGCGTTCGATCACCGACCAGGCCAACACATACTGCGCCTCACTACCTTCATTCCGTGCCAGCTCCGTGGAAAAATTTTCACCAGTCTCGTCCACCAGCAACCTGAATTTACCGATGCTGTCGTTCATGGAAAAAAGGTCATAATCCCACAGTTCAAGTTCTATCCACTTCTCGTTATTACCGACCTCAATCTCAACATCCAGCGGCACCGGCTCCCGTGAGACCTTCATGTATTTTCCTTCGGAAGGCGCTACTTTCTCGTCTTTGTATTTAATAAATATTTCATCGCCGTCACTTTCGGTCGGCACGTAGGAAACCAGGGATTCAAGGCGTAAAAATTTCTTTTTTTCAGTCATCGGGCCTTCGGAATAGGTATGAATTATTTGGTAATTTTCTGCGTTACTCAGGTCTGGATTTCGCAACCCGGTTTGAAAGTTATGCAACTTCAGCAAAGATTGCAAGGCTGCCGGACGCAGTGCACGTTCATGACAAGGTTGTTAGTTTATTGGCAAAACCATAGCTGAATGGGTTCGAATCCCACCACCTCTACCTTGGTAGTTTATGCAGGTTAAAACCAGCTATGAAACACTGTTCGATTCAGTGTACAGCCTCTTCTGTTTTAAGATTTAAGATTTAAAGTTTAAGATTCAAGGTTTAAGATTTAAAATTCAAAATTGAGGTTCTCTCAAGATCCTGGAACCTCCTTCTTAATCTTGAACTTTAAACTTTAAATTTTAAATATTCCTGACAACCAATGGCCGAGTTGTAGGACGCATCATTATGCGTCCCTGCCACCTGCCGCACACCCTGCCCATGCGTCAATTACTGATTACTAATTACTAATTACTGATTACTGATTGTCACTGATTCCTAATTCAACACAATTCCAGCAGCCTTAAACTGATCACCCTTCCGTTCCACCTGGAGAAAGATATCGTCATCGGGATTGTTCTCCACGAAGTCACTGTCGTGGTCGGTCCATACATGATTGACGCCGGGAAATCCTTCTACGGCGATGATATCGTTTACAGAAATGTCAAGGATGTCGGCTCTGTTGATTGCAAAGAGAAGACTATTGCCGTTTAATTGATAGGTCATAGCGTGCGTTTTAGTGTGGTTAAATCTAGGAATTTTTTACCATCAATTCCCCACGGGAAATCGCACTTCTCTGAGGTTGATGAACTGGATGAGGTCCCGCTTACACCCTGCGTCCTCACTGCCGCAATGAGGTTCTTCCCGATCGGTTTTATTCAAAGGCGTCGATAGTGGTCAGCTGTCCTGGATTGACAGTGGCCCTCCGCATATTGCCGCCAATCTTCACGACATAGTCCGCGGGAAATAATGAAAGTGATTTATTCAGCGCGTTATAGTTCAGCGAATTTCCCTGATCGTCCAGCACATAATAGTATTCCGTTCCGCCGCCCGTGAGCATTAAACTTCCGGTGATGAATTCACTGGTCTGTCCCGCAGACACCAGGCCATTCATCATGGTATTGTTAATCCGGATATGGACCGGGCCGGGAAAAAAGGCAAGCGCTTTGTTTAACCGCTGATAGTTCAGTGCACTTCCCAGGGTATCGGTCACATAGTAATGCTCTTCGGTCATCCCCTTCACCAAAACAGTTCCGGTAGATAACTCAGTCACCTGACCGGCAAAGACCTCGGCGTTCCGGGTGGTCTTGTTCACTTTTACGGGGTAAGTGCCCGGAAGAAAGGCAAGCGGTCTTTCGAAAATATTATTGTTTAACTGGTCGTCGGCGCTGTTGAGAACATAATAAAATTCCCCCGTATCCCCATGGACAACCAGTGTCCCTGTTTTTACCACCGTGAGTTGCATTGGCTTGACCACCACCGCGGCCTCTGTGTTATTCACTTTCACCGTATAAGCGCCCGGAAAAAATGACATTGACTTGCCCAGTGTTTCAGCGCCCAGCGGGTTACCGGTTGAATCGGAGACCTGAAAAAGATCGGCGGTACTGCCAGTCAGTAACACCGTTCCCGTCGCGCATCTGGCAAGCCGGCCTGATTGAACTTCCACGGGCCATTGCGCGTTGTTGACACGCACTTGATACCGGCCAGGAGGTAGTCTGAGAACGTGGTTCAACGACTGATATCCCGCCTGTTCACCTGTTTCGTCGAAAGCATAAAAATAGGCCCCCGTGCTGCCATCAACCTGAACCGCCCCCTGATCATCATCATCCGCAGCGGTGGAAGCGAGGTCGCTGAACACGCAGCATCTATCAGGGGCGGGTTTCTCCTTGCAGGAAAAAAACAGAAAAAAAACAAGGCAGATAAACGGAATCGGAAAAACCCGCTGGATATTCATGGTAATATTTAAAGGGGTGGTAAATCCTGCATGAAGGAAGTTCAATGCGACGTCTTTACCTCATACATGGTATCCACCAGGCCGTCTTTCCAGGTATCATGCGCCAGCTCCCAGAACATGATGCCATCAAGTTTCTGATCCATGGCATATTCCGTTTTGATGCGGATCGATCTTTTGTCATCAAAAGTTGCAAACAACTTACGCTCCGGGTGGTATGCATAGGGGGCTTTCGCTGTATCGTCCCAATAAAAACTGAAGCCCTCGAGTTTTGTGGAGAAGTCCCTGAAATCTACGCCCATTTTGAACTTACCAGATTGGTATAATCCGTTCTTGGCTGCCGGAACATCCTCCCATACCCTGGCATAAAAGGCTGCGCCAATGACGATCTTGTCACGGGGAACGCCGATCCCGGCAAGGTACCCGACGGCGTTGTCGGTGGATTCCTTTTGCTGCGGCGTATTGTACAGGGCCGTGTGATGTCCTGTAACAGTAGCGTATCCGTTGATGAGATCATACGACATGATGTTGACCCTGTCGACTTCCCTCATGACGGCCTGCCAGTCAGTGGTCTCTTCGAGCGCCTTCTGGAACCCTCCGACGGCAAAGCTCAACTCAAAGCTTTTTCCCAGCGTCTTACGAAGGTCCTGTACAAGGAATGTGAAATTATCCTTATCTGCCGGTTTGTAAGTGTGTCCGGGATATCCTTCGATGGCGGGATATTCCCAGTCCAGATCCAGGCCGTCCGTTTTAAAATAACGAGACAGCTCCAGCACTGAGCGCGAAAACTCGCGGATTGCTTTTTTTGTGGAGAAAACATCCGAACAGGTTTTGCACCCGCCCCAGCCTCCCAGGGAAAGAATGACTTTCAATTCGGGATTCCGCTGTTTGAGACCCACCAGTTTGCGGATGGTGGTGGTGTCGCGCTGATTATCCACGGTCAGCCTGTTTCCTGTAAGGTGGCAAAAGCTGAAAATGATATGCGTCAACTTCTCCGCCGGAAGGCTGTCAACCTGTTCCGGCCCCTGCGAATAATACGCGATGATATTAAAATCATTTTTGGACTGGCCAAAAGATTGTATCCCGCCGGCCAGTAAAAAGAAAAAGATAAAGTATGTGTATTTCATGCTTCCGGATTATCGCTTTCAGTTACCACGGAGATCATAGGAGCCGTGCGCGTTAAGAACCAAATCGTCAGCTGCAGCATGGCCAACTGCCCACATGGTATCCCTATCGGTAATACACCACATTACATTCCGGGTTGTTCTCACGGAACTGATCCACTTCACGACTGGTCACTTTGGTGTTGTAACATTTCAAGGTGCGAAGGGAGAGATACATTACCGGGTCGAGTTTTGTCACACGGGTATTCGAGCAGTCCATTTCTTCAAGCTGGTGTAGTGGCTTCAGTGCATCGAGTTTTTTTATCTGCGTACCGGCGCAGTTGAGTGACCGGAGTTTTTCAAGCCCTCCGAGGCCCTTCAGATCATCGACCGGTGTATTCGAGATATCAAGATCTTCCAGTTCACTTAACTGGCCGATAAATCCGATGCCTTGCAGGGGACTGCTCGTAGCGTGCAGTGATCTCAGGGAACGGAACGTCTCCAGCGGAGGAATTTCATGGATCGCTGTCGCCGAGAAATGTAATTCTTTCAGGCGTACAAATTCAGCCAACGCCGAAAGGTCCCGCACGCGTGCTTCCTTAAAATGAAATGCCTCTTTCTCAACGAGCCGGTGAAGATTTTCTCTGGTCGAAGCAGTATCGGATCCCATCTGAACGCGAAACACCTCTTTCCAGCCCTCCTCCAGGTTGCTCCACCACCGGTCCAGGTGAATGGTTTTATAAACGACAAGACATCCCGGATTGTGTTCCAGAAATTCGCTGGCGGTGATATCGTGAATGGTCGTTCGATCCACGTACAATTCCTTCAGCGCCTTTAAGCCAAACAGCGGATCCAGTTTTTCAATTTTACTTCTGTCGGCCCTGAATACCTTCAATTTTGAAAGCTTGCTGAGGGGTGTGACATCCTGAACCTCGGTATCACTGACGTCGAGGTACCGGATCTCGCGGTGATCCTGTAAGGCAGACACGTCACTAACGGCGGTGTTATTGGCCAGCAATACCTTCAGCTTCAAAAGTTTCCGCAGCGGCTCCAGCGTGGTAATTGACCGGTTGTTGCTGAAGCTAATGGAATCAATGTTTGTTACCCTGGCCAACTCTTCCTTGCCCGGGGTTAACCCGATACTTGCAGTCTTGCTGAGTACCCGGCGCCAGTCCTGCGCCAGGGAGTTCCACCAGGCCTGAAGGTCTTTCGAGTCATAGATGATCAGCACTTTTGGATTGCTGGCCATAAAAGCGTCTGCTACAGTCTTGTTGACAGAAGTTTGATCACAGTATACCCGTTGCAGCCTGGGCAGTTTCTTCAACGGACTCAGATCCGAGATGTAAGTATGATTGGCATGCAGCACTTCAAGATTCTGCAGTTCACTCAGCGGGTTCAGATTCCTGATAAGCGTGCTGTCGAGGTTTAAAGTGACCAGGCTGCTGAAACTTTTAAGCGGAGCGAGGTCCTGCACCGGTGTTTTAGAGATATTCAGCTCCATGAGCTGTGTCAGCTCCTGAACAGGAGTGAGGTTGCCCATGACTGTTCCTTCGACATCCAGGTTCTGAAGCGATGTAAGGGCGGAGATGGGTGCAAAATCAATTACGTGCGCAAACTGCATTTCCAGGTTTTGCAGCGCGGGCAGTTTCTCCAGAATGGCTATCGACCGGATTTCGGTGTTGTTAATGTTCAAACGCTCCAGTTTGCTGGCATAATTCAGGGGCGTCAGATCAAATACGCTGGTGCGGGAAAGGTTCAATTCAACCAGCTCCGTCAGGTTGCGGATCGGTGTCAGATCGCCCACATTGGTCTCGGAGAGGTTCAGCATCCGGAGGTTCGTAAGCTGCGCCAGCGGCTCTATCGACTGAATATAGGTATTTCCACTGAGGTCCAGCTCGTTCAGCGCCATCATGTCCTTGATGTCGTTGAGGCTTACACTATCCGTGACGTTCAGCCTTTGTCTGAATATCGATTGCCATTCCAACGACAATTGATTCCACCAGTTGGTCAGCGCTTCCTTTTCATCAAACTCATTCGTATAAATACTGACGATCTTCAGGTCTTCTCCATCCTGATCATAGTTGATTTCGATGAAGCGGGGGATGGTATTATTAACAGCTTTTCCCAGCGCAGTCGTGCCAGTCATGTTACGACGCATGGAGACTTTATAAAATAGCTGGCCGTTGGCGTTCACGCCCTCGTCGATCTTGTCAATGATAAATTCGAACCTGACATTCCCGAAAAAAAAATCGACGTCTTTCAGGTAGGCAACGACATCTTTGTTTGTGATGACGGAGCGGTTCTCATCCAGGTCGTCCTCTATCTGGACTTTGTCATCGCGGAAGACCTTGGCGTAACTTTCGGTAATGACTATTTCCTTGTCGCGGGCCGAAGTGGTATTACTTCCAAGGGTATTGAGTAGCAGTTGAAAGAACGCGACAAAGTCCCTTACTTTTTCCTGATGCTGGCCCTTCTCCACTTTTTGGGCAGCGGGTTTCTTGGCTGACTTCTGAGGCTTTGTTTTCTGGGCGTCGGCGCCGAAAGCCATCAAAAAAACCAAAGAAACTGCGATCGCACACAGTTTATTGTGTTTCATAATACAGGAACTTTCTTAAAAGATCTTTATCCGAGCGATTGTTCAATTTAACCAGGTTGGAGATCAGCCACCCCGTATTGTACCCGGGCCTGTTAAATTCAGAAAGTCCAAAATACCATCCGTCGATCTGAAAGAAGTGAAATTTCACTTCATCGACTGACTTGAATTTCAAATTTCCTTTCTTGATCTCATACAAAAAAAGGGAGAGGTGATCCGGCACAAACCGTTTGACGATATACTGGTTAATGCTGTCTTTGTTGGCAAAGGCTTTCCGCAGATTCATGAAGTCGATCTCGTGACTCATCGGGTGAAGAAACCTTCCTGTCCTGACCGTATCCACGTCGAAATAGGGTTGGAACATATCAGCATGCACCTTCTGTATGACCCACCTTGTTCCAAGGCGGTGTTTCTCCAGCTCCATGAACAGGATCACGGTTTGGTTTTTCCCGTTCATCGTGAAGGTGGTACGCAATTCCGAAAACCAGTTGCCTCCGTGAAAATTCAGGATGCTGGCTTCGGGTTTATCCAGGATGTCTTTTACAAAGTTGGTTTTCAGCGCGGTGCTGATGTCCTGATTGCTCTCATCGAACAGCATCCGGAGGTATTGCCTTCTGAGCTTGTCGCTTCTATGCTGTTTATCGCCCGGGTAATAACGATTGCCGCGCTCATCTTCCTCGCCATTGAACCGGCGGAAAAACTGGTTGACCTGCTTGGACTCAGCGTACAGGCGGCTCTCATCTTCCATTTCTCCCAATACCTGTGCATGTAGGGGAGAAGAAAGGAGACCGATGAGAACAATGAGCGCGGGAATAAAGAAGAAAGACGGGCGCACGAATGCGGCCCGTCGTTTTTTGATAATCAGATCAGGAACATCTCCGTGGACCGTGGGCTGTGCACCGTGGACGTTCAAATGATTGATAACTGCTTTTTTAATGAATGACAGACGACTGATGATCAACAATATCATGAACTTGTTTCTGTAACACGGATATCACCCAACAACACATCCCAGAAC
>JBARAD010000225.1:0-4052 GCA_049791675.1 Chryseosolibacter sp. | reverse complement strand
TTTAAGATTCAAGATTCAAGATTTAAAGTTAGGAATTCTGCGAGATACTTGAGGGGTCCGTTTTCAGGTCACGTACCCCAATCTTAAATTTTGAATCTTAAATTTTTAAAGTCCATATTTCTCAAGCCGGCGGTAAAGTGAGGATCGCGTGAGCCCTAATTCAGATGCCGCCTGGGTGATGTTGCCGTTGTATTTCTTGAGGACTTTCCGGATCAGAAGTTTCTCCACTTCTTCGAGATTGAATTGTTCGAGATTGACCTGTCCGTCATCTTTCGTTCCCGCGGGCGTGAAATTGAAATCTTCGGGTTGTAATACCGAGCCATTGCTGAGGATCACGGCGCGTTCGATGGCGTGCTGCAGTTCGCGGATGTTTCCCGGCCACGGGTGTTTATGCATGCGTGTAATCGCCGCTTCACTGATCTTGCTCACACTTTTTTCGTATTTCGCAGCGTAATGTTTCAGGAAATGGTTGGCCAGTAATGGAATATCCTCGAACCGTTCCCGAAGCGGTGGTATTTCAATTTCGATCGTATTGATCCTGTAGAGAAGATCCTGCCTGAACCTGTTTTCTTTGACCATCTCATACAATGGCATGTTGGTGGCACAGATGAGGCGGAGATCGATCTGGGTATCCTTATTGGAACCCACACGGCTCACTTTCCTGTTCTGAAGGACCGTCAGCAATTTCGCCTGCAGCGGCATGGACAGGTTTCCGATCTCGTCCAGGAACAGTGTTCCGTTGTTGGCGAGTTCAAAACGCCCGGGCCTGTCTTCTTTCGCATCAGTGAATGCCCCCTTCTTGTGGCCGAAAAGTTCGCTTTCAAAAAGTGTTTCCGTGATGGAGCCGAGATCGACGCTGGCGAAATTCTCGTTGCGTCGGGAAGAATTCCGGTGGATGGCGCGGGCGATCACTTCCTTACCTGTTCCATTCTCCCCAAGGATAAGCACATTCGCATCCGTTTTGGCAACCCGGTCGATCGTTTGAAAGATCTTTTGCATGGCCGGACTGTGGCCAATGATCTCACTGTACCGTTCATTTTGCGCCTGGTTGATCTCCTGGTTCTTGATCTTCAGATTCTCAATCTGATCGCGAGATTCGCGTAAGCGCATTGCCGAATAGAGGGTGGCGAGGAGCTTTTCATTTTCCCATGGCTTCAGGACAAAATCGGTAGCACCTCCCTTGATCGCCTTCACTGCCATCTGGATGTCGCCGTACGCAGTGATCAGCACTACGACGGCAGACGGATCGAGACTCAGGATCTTCTCCAGCCAGTAGTACCCCTCACTTCCACTGCTCACGTCTTTGGTGAAGTTCATATCCAGAAGGATCACGTCGTAATCTTCCTGGCCCATGAGTGCCGGAATAGCCTCCGGATTTTTTTCGATGTCGACCTGGGCGAAGTGGCGTTTAAGGTGCATGCGGGCGGCCTTCAAAAGGTCTTCATTGTCGTCCACGATCAGGATCTTACCGTGTTTGTTTTCAGCCATATAGGTTTTTTTTGAGGGGTTAGGTGCTTCGATTTTGAACAGTTTGTCCGGTAATGGGCAAACTATATACCGAAACCTAAAAATGTTGAATACAGCCTGAAATCAGGTATGGGATGTTTTAAAAGCCCTTCCGGTTGTTCGCAACCGGACAGGCACGTTCACATCTGAACGAGCAACCTGGCTGGAAAAACGAAAAACAGGCTGGAAAAGGCAAAAGGTCAATTGGCACGTTTGTTGGCGATGGCGTTAACCTGAAACCATTTCGGCATGGCACAAAGCGAAGTCTCATTAAATCAAAGCATGGATAAGAAGATCAAGAAGAAAACCTGGACGGTAAAAAGAATTGCCACCTACCTGGGAATAGCACTCTTCGTGGTGTTTGTAGGATACCAGTTCATTTTTGCAGACAGGCGGTCGAAACTGAAGATCGACCGGGAAAAGATCACCATTTCAGCAGTTCAGCGCGGCATTTTTCAGGAATTCATTCCGCAGACGGGTACTGTTGAACCCAGCCGGACGGTTTACCTGGATGCAGTAGAAGGAGGGACCATTAAGAGGGTGGTGGCGGAAAGCGGGGCGATGTTGAAAAAAGGTGATATTATTCTGGAATTGAGCAACCTTAACCGCGAATTACAGGTCTTACAGCAGGAAGCCACTTTAAATGAAAGTATCACAAGGCAGCGAGACACAAGGCTCGCCATTACGCGCAACGATCTTGAACAACGTCAAACATTGGCGCTCATTGATAACCAGCTACAGATTCTGGAGCCTCAGTACCAAAGACAAAGACAACTTTTTGAAAAGAAATTGATCTCCAAGCAGGATTTTGAAAAAACGGAGGCGGATTACAAGTATAATCTTGAACGCCGTCGCATAACGTACGAAGTATATAAGAATGATTCGCTGGACAGAATCCGGCAACTCCGTGAATTGAACTTTTCTGAGCGGAAAATGACGGAGAGCCTTGAGGGGGTAGGAAGAATACTTGACAACCTCGTCATACGTGCGCCTATTGACGGACAGCTTTCGCATCCTCCGCTGGATGCTGGTCAGAATGTGAACATCGGTCAGCGCCTGGGTTGGATCGACATTGTCGGAAGCTACAAGGTGCGGGTACCGATAGATGAATTGTACTTGCCGAGAATATCTGAAGGGCTACGGGCTGAAACGTCCTTCAATAACAGGGATTACGCACTTGAGATCACGTACGTGTATCCCGGGGTGACCAACGGCCGTTTTGAAGTTGATATGAACTTTGTGGGCGAGGCGCCCAAAGGAATCCGCCGCGGCCAGTCGCTGAGGTTGCGGATCCAGCTGAGCCAGTCTTCGGAAGAATTGCTTTTACCGGTTGGTGGATTCTATAAAGACACTGGCGGAAACTGGGTATATGTGGTAGAGGGAGACCGGGCCGTCAAAAGAGAGATCAAACTGGGCAGGAAGAATACAGAGAATTTCGAAGTCCTGGAAGGGCTGCAGCCGGGCGATGAGGTCATCACCTCATCCTATGAAAATTTCGGCGACAACGAAGTTCTGCTCCTGGACTGACCATCATGATCCGATCAAAACCGTAACCTTTTGAAAAAATAAAAGTATCTATCGATACAACTAAAATACAACCGCGTTCATCCTAAACATTAATAATATAATCGCCATGATCAAACTAAAAAACCTCGAAAAGATCTACACTACGGAAGAAGTAGAGACCACTGCCTTAAACAACATCAACCTTGAGATCAGGGATGGTGAGTTTGTCGCTATCATGGGTCCCTCCGGATGTGGTAAATCCACATTGCTGAACATCGTGGGCCTGCTCGATAACCCCTCGGGAGGTGAATACTATTTTGGAGAACACGAAGTGGCAAAGTACTCCGAACGCCAGCGCGCACAGCTGCGGAAAGGTTCCATTGGTTTCGTGTTCCAGAGCTTTAACCTCATTGACGAATTAACCGTGTTTGAGAACGTCGAGCTTCCGCTGTTGTATCTGAAAGTTCCCGCCGCCGAGCGCAAGCAAAGGGTGGAGGAGGTGCTTGAGCGTATGAACATCATGCACCGCAGAAATCACTTCCCACAGCAGTTGTCAGGTGGTCAGCAACAGCGTGTCGCTATTGCACGCGCCATTGTGGCCAAACCCAGAGTGATCCTGGCCGATGAACCTACCGGTAACCTGGACTCCGCCAATGGTGAGGAAGTAATGAAGCTTTTGTCACAATTGAACGAAGAAGGAACGACCATCATCATGGTGACGCACTCCCCGTATGATGCAAACTATGCCCACCGCATCGTTAACCTATTCGATGGAAAAGTAGTTACTGAGAATATCAAGGAACACTTCCATATTTAATTGCGAATGACGAATCGGAGTAATTCATAATCCTTTTTTCAGATTCGTCATTGGAACTGGCCGATTATGGCGATCGTATACGCCAGTATCAAAGCCTTCCGGGAAACCGGAGGGCTTTTTTTATAAGCCGTGGGGATGCCCTGTTCCCGATGGGTATCGGGACGCTGACAGGAACCTGCGTCATCGATGAAGTCATCAAAGCGGACACCAGGGTGTACATTTC
>JBARAD010000224.1:0-30971 GCA_049791675.1 Chryseosolibacter sp. | reverse complement strand
AATATAAGCAGCAGACATTTGCCACCGTGAAGGTTGGGATCGCAAAAGAATCCAGAGCGTTTCTGCCGGCAGTATTAAGGAGGATAGAACCGTTGGCCGAGCAGGGTGCGGCGATCACCAGAAAAGTAAAACTATCGGTGGACGCAAGCCTGAAACGCGGTATTGATTTTCGCGTCAACAATCAATTGCACGCCACAGACAAGCCTGTTTACGTTGGTGAAACGCAGGTGTGGGAGGTGTACAACGCGAGCCTGATGGATCACCCTTTTCACTTGCACGGATTTTTCTTCCAGGTGCTTGAGGTGAATGGGAAGGCGCCCGGATACCGGTCCGTGAAAGATACCATTAACCTTGCTCCGAGAACAAAAGTCAAGATCGCGTGGATACCCGACAACCGTCCTGGAATGTGGATGTACCATTGCCATATCCTTGAACACCACGCAGCCGGCATGATGGCTCACTTCGAAGTAGTGGATCCCGCGAAAGGACCTCAGCAGACTGCGCACAACCACCATGCATGCAAAACAAGCGGCCATACTGTATCATAGCACGAGTTTATCAACACCAACATATTGGATTTCCTGCAGTTATTGCGCCTTCGTGCCCTCAACGCCATAAAATGAAAAAACCCCGGACGTCCTCCGAGGTTTTTTTCGTTAATAAACCCCACTTTTAGCAATTCTAGATTGCTATAAAATCTTTATATCTGCTTGATCGATAATTTCTAATTTCTCTCAAATGATGTTAAAAAAAAGCGTGCCAACGGTAGGGTTAGGAGCCGGCGGGAAGCCATAATATTGAAAACTTTTTTTAAAATCAGCGTTTTTGACGCCTGGAGGCCTTTATGACCGCTTTATAGCGCCAGCAGTCTACCAGGTGGTCATTCACCAGTCCGCAGGCCTGCATGTGGGCATAAACCACCGTGCTCCCCACAAATTTAAATCCCCTTCTAATGAGATCTTTGCTCAGGTGATCTGATTCAGGGGTCGTGGCAGGCACTTCTTTGAGACTGTTGCGGCGGTTATTGATCGGTTTTCCACCGACAAAACCCCAGATATAATTGTCGAATGAGCCGAATTCCTTCTGTACTTCGAGAAATCTCTTCGCATTGTTCACAGCGGAAGCAACCTTCAGGCGATTTCGTACGATGCCGGGGTCAGTCAGAATTTTCTCGATACGGGCAGCAGTAAATCGCGCAACTTTTTCAGGGTCAAATCCCGCGAATGCTTTGTGATAACCGTCCCTCTTTTTCAGGATTGTGGACCAGCTTAAACCGGCCTGGGCCCCCTCAAGAATTAAGAACTCAAAATGGATGCGATCATCGTGGACCGGCATTCCCCATTCTTCATCGTGGTAGCGGATGTACTGGTCGAATTTAAGACACCAGCCGCATCGGATTTTATTATCTTCCATAGTATAAAAGGTGTGGAAATCATTGCTCAATTGAGGGGAAAATACTACTCAATAGCGGCTGTATTGCCAAAACCGGTTCTAAACCGGCAGTGGCATCATTATAGACCTTGTAAAACGCCATTAAACCCTGTAGCTGTGAAAATACCAAAATGGTTGGTCATTCTTATCCTCTTCAACGGGTCAGCCTCAGCCCAGGATAGCCAACTGTGGAAGGCCTATTATGACAGTACCCAGCATTATTGGGCAAAGGACTGGAATAAAACCGTCAATCTGCTTGAACGCGCCGAGCGTTCCGCGATCTCCGATCTCGGGCTGTACGATCAGAACTACCTCACCATCCTCAACGACCTGGGTACCGCTTACTGGAAAGCCAGAGAATATCCAAAGGCTGAGCGTGCTTTGACACAAAGCCTGAACCTGAAATCAGAAGTCTACCCGCTGAATGATAAGGAGGTAATACTTTCGATGAGCAACCTTGCTGGCTTCTACGCGGAGCAAGGACATTGGAAAGAATCAAAGTCGCTCTACAGAAAGATATTATCACTTGATCCCGCGAAGATCCCGACGGACATCTACGTTTTGGCAGCGCAGAATCTTGTTTCCTTATATGACCTCAACCAGCAGGCCGATTCCGCCGACCACCTGCTGCAGCGAATCGAAAAATGGGATTTTATTCAACTGAATTCATTCTATGATTTTCAACGAAGGTTTTTCCGCGCGAGGATCTACAGGAAATTGCAGCAGCATACTGAAGCAGAGACTGAACTGAGCAGACTTGTTCAACAACTCCGGGATCGCAGGGAACCTGAATTGAAAGAACTGTACGTCCAAGCCCTTCAGGAAGAGGGGATCCTGTACTTACAGACGGGCGCCTACAGCCGGGCCGAGAAAAAACTACTTGAGGCTTACCAGTTAGTGACAGCTGAGACCAATCGCGAACATCTGCTCACAGAGCTTTCAAATAACCTGGCGCAGGTTTACGACAAGCTCAATATTTTTGATAAGGCGCTGCAATATTATACAGAATCGCTTGGCAGGTGCAGGTTGTCCTATGAAGAAAATTCCCTGCCTTGTGCCATCCTGCAAAATAATATCGCAGGGGTTCACCTCAAACGAAATAATATCGGGCAGGCCATTACCGAATATAAGAAGGTTATTGTAGCCTTCGAAAAACTGCTTCCTTCGTCTGATCCGCTTTTCATCACTTCTTTAAATAACCTGGCGACAGCCTACCGGAAGAACAATCAGTTCAAACAGGCGCTCGAATACCTCGAGAAAGCCGAGAAGCTGTTGAAGAAGCACGGATTGATGAACGACGACCTGACGGCGACGGTGCTTAACAACATCGCGGTGCTGGAGACGGCACAAGGCAACTATGAGCAAGCCGCCAGGCATTATAAAAATGCATATGACATCAAGCGCGCCATCTATGGCGAAAGATCTATCGTGCTGATGGACCTGCTGAACAACCTGGCAGTGACATACTGGGCCCTTAATAAGCCGGCAGAAGCGATCCCGCTTTTCAAAAGATCCATGGAGCTGGCGACACGCCAGGTAACGTATGTTTTCCCAAGTCTCAATGAGAATGAGCAGATCCAGTTTTATGAAAAGTTGAAGGAGGATTTTGAACGTTTCAACACCGTCGCTATCCAGTGGGCTGACAAAGATGCAGCGCTCCTGTCGTTGGTATTTCAGAACCGCACGGTGATCAAATCGCTCCAGTTCTTCACGCAGCAAAGACGCGCACACCATATCGGAATGAAAAATGATCCGGCGTTCAACGACCTGGTTTCAAAACTAAAGGACCGCCGTGACCGCCTGGGTCGCCTGTATCAATTACCCCTTGCCCATCTCAAGGACCAATCGGAAGTGGTCGCGCTGGAGAAAGAAATTGATGCACTGGATAAAGCAATCAGTCTTCAGTCAAGCGAAGCGCTTTACGGCGACGGGCTTGCTGCCGAAGAAGTCAGCTGGAAAGCCCTGGTGCCGAAACTTCAATCCAATGAGGCCATTGTAGAGATCATACGGTTCCGGAAATATGAGCGGCAAACCTCAGGCGCGAAGGATTATTTCGGATTTGCCGACAGCGTATATTATGCTGCACTCATAGTGACGCACACATCGAAGGACAGGCCTGAACTGGTTCTTTTCAAAGACGGAAATAACCTTGAAACCCGTTTTTTCTACTACTATAAAAATGCGATGAAGTATCACGTGGAGGACAACCTGTCATTTGATTTCTTCTGGGCGCCACTCCAAAAACCGCTTGCGGGAAAAACACGGATCTACTTTTCCGGGGACGGTGTTTATCACAAGATCAATCTGAATACGCTGCTGGAGCCGGAAACCGGACAGTTCCTGCTGGAAAAGGTGGATATTGTGTATCTGCTGAACCCGATCCAGTTCCTCGAAAAGAAGGCACCGGTAGCCCGGATCAAACGGAACGCGGTGCTGATGGGCGACCCGGTCTTTGATGTGGATGTAAATGCTCCGCGGGAGCGCACCGTCGCCTATAATCATTTCGGAGGCCTTCCGGGAACGCAGGAGGAGCTGCGTGCAATCAATGACCTGTTGAAGGAGCATTCGTGGAAAACCAGTCTTTTTGTGAAGGGTGCTGCTACGGAAACTAACCTGAAGGCGGTTCAATCGCCCTCCATCCTTCACGTCGCTTCACATGGTTTTTTCTCTGACGACATCGTGTCATTGAATGAGGTGGCGAAAAAGGAATTCCTGTTTCATTCGGGTATTGTCCTTTCAGGTGCAAACAGAAGTATATCCAGCGGTTCGACGACCTTTGAGAACGATGGGATCGTTACGGCTTTCGAAGTGATGAACCTGGATCTGACCAATACCGAATTGGTAGTTCTTTCTGCTTGCGAAACGGGGCTGGGAAAAATTGAAAACGGTGAAGGAGTTTTCGGATTGCAGCGGTCCTTTATGCAGGCAGGCGCCAAGAACGTTTTGATAAGCCTTTGGAAAGTTAACGATGAGGCTACGCGCGATCTCATGATCAAATTCTATCAATATCTCGCCCTCGGAAATTCCCTACGCGATTCATTAAAGAAGGCGCAGGTGGATCAGGCGAAAAACCTGTCCAATCCTGCCTTGTGGGGTGGATTTGTGCTCGTGGGAAATAATTAATTGCCGGTTGCCCGTATAAGTGATGGGATATCGATTTTCCCACCAGGTATTCATTGTATAAATTTGACAAACCAGCCCGATCTTCCGGGCCACCGGTAGTGTGATATGAGTCGAAATCTGAAGCTTCTTACGCTCCTCATCCTTGTTGCAACCCTCTCGGTGTATGTCATTTTCGTTACCATACCCACGCAGTTGGCGAAGCGAAGTTACGATGGTGCGAAAATGCTGGGAGAAGATATCCGCAAAGCTTTGCAGTTTACGCCGGAGATAATAGTAAACAACACCGTTGTGCTGAACCAGCAGACTCCGGTGCTGGAGCTGTCTGTTTTGTCACAAAACTTCGAGCACCGTTATGTATGGGAAAATGCGTGGCTTGGGAGCACGAAAAAGATCTCGATATCCGGAGGCTTCACTGCCAAGGTCGGTTTTGATCTTCGCCAGAAATTTTCAATAACGCTGCGCGATGCGAAGGCCTATGTAAGCCTTCCTCAGCCGCGTACCCTGTCGGTGGAATCGCTCGGTGACATTCGCTATCGGGACGAACAGGGTATCTGGAACTGGGTAAGCACCGATGACCGGACGCGGGCCACAAATGCGTTTATTACCGACGCGCGCAGGTACGCGAACCGCGCAGGATTTGTTCAGGATGCGAAAAGGAAGATGGAGTCCCAGCTGAATGAGTTGCTCAAGCCGCATGCGACAGAGGTGATTATCGATTATCAGCAGACCATCAGGCCGCGGTAGCGCGCTACAGGATACGCTGAGGGCGTCTATTTTACCTCCTCGATATCAATGCGGATTGCATGGGGAGCTGGCTCATCTCCTCCAAAGTATGGATAGAGTTTATAGCCCTTGGCCTGGCCGGCGCAGTGACGTGGAAGTGAAACTACCACTTCGTCAACCCTAAAAGTGTAGGTTGAATTTGTAAACTGCAGTTCGTATGTGGCGGTAGAATCCAGGGCCACATTTCTGATGAATGTCATCTTGCGATCACCATTTACATAAGCATAAGCCCAAACCTGCAGGGAGTTCTCAAACCAACGCCATCCGAAACGGGCACTGTTATTCTGATGCGTGCTGCCGCAGTCCGACATCCCGTATAGTTTATTGATGTCTCCCTGGTTCCGAAGATCGCTGGTCTGATAGATTGCTGAGCTGTCAAAGCGCGCCTTAAATTTTATGGACGACACGTTTAATGGCTGATACGACGATTCAGTGGAGTAGTGAGAACCGGCCGGGATGGTATAGGTCATCCTGACCTCTTTCTTTATTGTGTTCGTGTGCAGCTCTTCTGCTGTTTCATCAATACAGGTCCATGCGGTTAACAGAAAACCAAACAGGATAAAGGCAACACTATTATTCATTCAGGCAGTAAATTCTACCTGCAAAGAACGTCCGGGAGGTCGTTTCGGCCATTCCCTTAACCTGTGCTTTATTATTCATGTCATATTTTCTGAAAAATGTCTATTTCCAAAACGGATGGCTGTCCCGTTGCGTGGAGTGCTGATAATATGGATATTTCTGTTATCGATTTCTACGGCAACTCGACGTCATACAGCCGCTGGTGCCGGAAAAGTCACCTTGATCTGTTCAGCTGAAGGATCGAATGCGGTGCCGGATTCAGCGCATTCCGGGGCATGTAAGAGAGTATTCGGATTTCACCCACTTCCTGTAGTTTTTCGTGGTTGGGCTTATTGATTGAACATTCCCTTATTCATACCGCAACGAATGCACGGGATTCTCCCGGGCAGCGCGAATAGTATGATAACTCACGGTAATGATCGCCAGTACCAGTGAAATGCCTCCCGCCAGAATGAAGATAAAAAATCCGATCTCCGTTTTGTAGGCAAAGTTGTCCAGCCAAAGATTTCCAAAATACCAGGCAACTGGAATGGAAATGATGAAGGCAATAAATATCAGGACAGAAAAATCCCGGAGTAACAGTCGCACGAGTTCAAATGTCGTGGCGCCGTTGACCTTTCTCACACCGATTTCTTTCCTACGGTTCTCTGTTGTGAAGGAAGACAATCCTAACAAACCCAGGCAGGCGATGAAGACCGCCAGGAAAGAAAAATACTGGATTGTCTGGCTGAATTTATCCTCTTTCGTGTAGAGCCTGTTAAAGTTTTCATCCATAAAAGAATACCGGAAGGGATTGCCTGCATATTGTCTGGTCCATTCGTTCCCGATGGCGGCAATTGTACGCTGAAGATCATTGGATCTTACTTTAACGGTGAGCACATTTCCTCCGAGCCTGATCACCAGGGGTTTGATCGTAACATACAATGGCTGGTAATGGAAATCTTTTACCAATCCGATGACGGTGCCTGATCCCTGAATGTTTCCGTTGAGCGCCTGATCCAGTTTTCTTCCGACAACATCGTTGCCCCATCCAAGGGCTTTGGCTGCCGACTCATTGATAATGTATCCCGTAGAGTCTATGGAGTTGCCAACCTGGAAAGCGTGTCCCTGGATAAACTCGACATTCAGGACTTTTTCAAAATCGTGGGAAGTGAACATGGCGCTGAACCATTGTTGTTGTTCCGCGGGCATGCCAGAAGGGACAAATGCATTCTCGATCACTTCTTCCTTTCCGGGAACGCTTCCGCCCAAAAGCGTCACCGCCTGGATCTCGTGGTTCTTTAACAACTCGGATTTGAATGCGCCATAATTATTGAAAAGGTTGAATCCAAAATCAACCATCACGATCTGATCTTTGTTAAAGCCCAGTTCCTTGTTGTGAATGTAATGGAGTTGTTTGTAAACGATGCCGATACAGATGATGAGCGTAATGGAGATCACAAACTGGCTTACTACCAGCCCCTGGCGCAGAAAGTTCCTGGTGCCGAAAGTTGTAGATTTTCCCTTTAGCACCTCTGTGGGCTGGAAGGAGGAAAGTACGAATGCCGGGTAACTTCCAGCCAGTATTCCCACGACAACACCCAACACCAATAGGCCGATCACCAATGTGGAATTATGGAAGAGGTCGAGATAGATCGACTTGCCGGTAAGCTGATTAAACCAGGGCAGGACTGTTGTGATGATCCCTACCGCAATGATCAGGGCGAGCAAACTTGTGAAGACTGCTTCACCGATGAACTGGCTGACCAGCATTTTTTTGTGGGCGCCCAGCACTTTCCGCAGGCCCACTTCCTTGCCGCGCTTGGCGGCGCGTGCTGTTGCCAGGTTCATAAAATTGATGATGGCAATCAGCAGGATCAGTATCGCGATGAAGGAGAAGAGATAAACGTGCTGAATGTTACCATTCTGTTCAAACTCCAGCTCGAGGTTTGACGTGAGGTGAACATCGTTTACCTTTTGCATGCGCAATACCACGCCGGCATCTGAGAGCGCCTCGGGGAAATGTGCTTTCACGAAAGCGGGCAGTCCGGCGCTGATCTTTGCCGCATCCTGTTCATGCTCAACGGTGAAATACATCCAGGCTGCGACCCATACCCACTGCGTATCGAAGAATTGCGGATTGTTGAAGAATGTTTTGAAGGTCTCAAATGATCCGATCACGCTGAAATTCAGGTGTGTATTATCTGGCAGGTCTTTGATGATGCCCACCACCTCAAGGTCGCGGAGATTGTTCAGGTTGAGGCGCTTGCCCACAGCATCGGTATTACCAAAGTATTTTTTCGCGGCACTTTCGGTAAGCAGTAATTCATTCGGTCCTCGCAGGGCTTTTGATGGATCACCTTTGATAAATTCGAATCCATAAATTTCCAGGAAGGAATGTTCAGCGAAAATAAAGTCATCCTCAAAGTATTCCTCATGGTCCAGTTTTAGCACAGGCGTTTGTCCCCAACTTGACGGGCGAAAAATGATCGCGGCGCTGGTGATCTCCGGGAAGTCATTCATCAGATTCTTCTTGACCGGGAAGGGTACTGTTGCTGACTTGGACAAATGATTGCCCATTGGAAATTCTTCAACCAGCCGATATATCTGTTCATTTCTGGCGAAGCTTTTTTCATAGCTGAGTTCATCCTTCACGAAGAGAAGAATAAGAATACACGCAGCAGCACCCAGCGCGAGGCCAAGGGTGTTGATCAGGGAGTAATACTTTTGCTGTACGAAACTGCGAAAAGCTATTTTTAGATAGTTCCTGAACATGGGTAGTGTTTGAATGTACACGAGCGTCGTGATTACAAGTACTGTACCGTTTGGGTAAACGGTTAATCAAGTGGCCAGGAGGTGAAATTTCACTGCGTGTCCATTTTTCCTGTTCATGAACGAGCAGGTTTCGTCCGAAAATGGGATTTGAATCCGCCGGATGTGTGGATGAATTGAAGTGGTTACCGCGGCATCGTCATGGGTGTTGTTCACAACAAAGATTACGTCCGATGAATCACGCGGGATTCCTTGGCCATATTTTCCATTTAGCGATGAAGATGACCGCAATCATTCCATTTGGCGGATTTGCTCATTGGTTGCGCCTCTGTAAAATCTGAAATTTTATTTCATTTTCGCCATGAGATCACTGCTTCCCGTCTTTGTAATTTGTTTTCTCATACCGAGTGATCTCGACGGCCAACCTGATCCTGATCGCGGAAAAGAATGGCGCGTCGGTTATGGCATACTTTCCGATGTGCGGATTATAGCGGCATTTGCAGAGACTTACTCAACGATCGCTTCCGGGATCTCAGGCGAGCCATTGCGTTCCGATTATGCAAGTGCAGGGCCGGTCATCATCCGCTGCGACCTCCTTGTTTCCAGGAGAATTTCACTCGGACCGGAAATCAACTTTGTTCAAATAAAAAGAACCGAAATGTATTCCTCAGGTGAAGTAAGCCGTGATCGATTTTTCTTTGCCAATCTTTCGGCCAGGATTGATTATTACTATGTCAACAGGGAAAGTGTTCGTATGTACTCCGGTCTTGCCCTGGGGCCTTCGTATATTTTTGATCGATCCGAAGGTGCTCAAGATGACAGCTCCGGTTTTTTCGTCGCATATCAGCTTAATTTTTTCGGCATTCGGTTCGGAAGGGAGTGGGGTGGATATGCCGAAGCAGGCTTCGGCCGAAACGGCTTGCTGAATGTCGGTATCTCGAAACAGTTCTGACTCGCCTCGGACGTGGCGCGCACTCACCACACCTGATAGATTTCCCTCGAGCCCGTGAGATACATGTCCTGATATCCAGCCATAGCTTCATTCATCTTTTTCATTTCCTCCGCGTTTTGGGTATACTTCTCCCAGCTCTTCTCGTACACGCTGAGATTTTCATACTGGCTTACCATCACCACTTTGTTAAACTGACCGGTCATATCGGTCATGATGTTAGTCAACTCCTTGTTTCCAGCCATGGCTTCCTTAAACTTCTTTGCAAGTTTGGATGCGTTGCCGGGTTTGCAGATAAAGATTTCGTGAACGATGATCATAAGTATACGCTTTTTTGGTAGGGCGTTACTGAAATTGAACGTTTGTGGTTCCCCGGCAGTTGTGTCAAGGCTATATTTTCCTTGGGCTTTGAGCTGCTTTTTCATCGACTTGATGATATAAGACGTTTCTCATGCGACGTATGCCGACTCCGGGCGCTTACCGTTGGCCACTGCAACAACCGGTTCATCGCCCTTTGTGCGATTGTCTTACCATTCTCGACAGGACGTCAAGCCATTTTTATAATTCCCCTCACATAACCAACCGATTCGGCAAGGCCGGGCACCGGGTCATCACCATCTTTCTCATACTCCAGGGCCATGCAGCCCTGGTAATTAATCTTTTTTAGCGTCCTGATAACTTTCGGAATGTCAATAATGCCGCGGCCGATCTCAACCGACCCACCTTTGGCTTCCCCCTTGTCGACATCCTTCATATGCATGTCGAGCAATCTTTCACGGTACTTTTCAATCATCGGAACAGGGTCCTTTCCGATCCTCACCACGTGGCCGATGTCGATACACAATCCGATCCTTTTATCCAGATCCTTAATTTTTGCATAGACATCATCCGGGCTTGAATACAGGTCATCGCCGGGTCCATGATTATGGATGGCAAGTTTTATGTTATGCTTTTTTACAAGCTCACTGACCAGCGGAAGAAGGTCATGGTTGGGGACACCCACAATCATGTCAAGTTCCGCATGAGAAGCATAATTAAAGGCTGCTTCAACCTCCTGTTTCGTCTTCATATAGACGACGCCTGCACCATATAATTGTAGGCCCGCGGTTCTGACTTTCCGCGCCATTTGCCTGATGTCCTCCGCCGTGCTTTCCAAGGGCATATGCATGCTTTTCAGCGCTAATGACGTCAGCCCCAAACGCTTTGAAATGTCGATCACCTGGTCGAGGTTGAATTTGCGCAGGGTATACGATGCTAACCCGATTTTCAAACCCGCGTCAAAAGAGGTTGAATGGCTGTTTTTTTCGGGCTTTGCCGCAAGGCCCGGGATGTTTGTAAAGGAGGCGGTTGCTGAAACTCCCAGTAACTTCAGGAATTGATTTCTCGTAATGCTCATATCGTATTATATGCTTGAAGTAATAAATATAGATTTTTGAAGCTGTATTAAAAAGGCGGGCATTGCTGTGTATTGGCATGATCCACCCTTAAATTGCTTTTTTTAAGGACCTCGTCGCATTTTTTGGAGTAGTTGACTTTGATGCAAGTCAGTGTCTGGAGGTTTGGTTGAAAAATTTTATCCGTTATAGGAATGGAAAGTGCTAACAAAAATATGACGTCGGAAGTAGCTCCTGCCTTGCCGTCCGGGTCGATATGGCAGGCCTTGAAAGATGCCATTAGGGGTTCGGAAGCAGATTACACGCAGATTAGCCTCCGAAAAGCAATTTTCCTGTTGGCTGTACCCATGATGCTGGAACTTGTGATGGAGTCTGCATTTGCCGTGGTGGATATTTATTTTGTTGGCAAGCTGGGTGCTTCCGCGGTTGCCACGGTAGGGCTAACTGAAACATATTTATTTTTGTTGTATTCCGTGGCGATGGGGCTTGCTACCGCCGTGACAGCGATCATCGCCAGGCGGGTCGGAGAGAAAAAGAAAGCAGCGGCGGGCACTGCAGCCATACAATCTATTTTTCTTGGCGCCTTATGCTCCATTCCCTTTGCGGTTGCAGGAATTTTCTTTTCGAAGGAGTTGCTGGGATTGATGGGGGCGGATGCCTGGAGTATCGAACATGGCTATCGCTACACGCAATGGATGCTTGGCGGCAACGTGGTGATTGTGCTGCTGTTCGTGATCAACGCCATCTTCCGCGGCGCTGGTGACGCGGCCATTGCCATGCGCGTACTCTGGATCGCGAACATTATCAACATGGTGCTGGATCCGGTCTTGATCTTTGGCTGGGGTCCGATACCGGCTATGGGTATAGAGGGTGCCGCCATCGCTACCAACATTGGCAGGGCCGTGGGCGTAGTGATCCAGCTATGGACACTGGTCAGGGGAGGCAAGCACATTCAGGCAAAACTTTCGCAATTCTACTGGGATGCCGGCGTGGTGCTCAACATTGTGAAGACTTCGCTTGGGGGCATAGGCCAGATGATCGTTTCAATGACTTCATGGATCTTTCTGATGCGGATACTCGCAGATGTGGGAAGCGAGGCGGTTGCCGGGTCAACCATCGCCATTCGCATCATGATGTTCACCATGATGCCCGCCTGGGGTTTGTCGAATGCGGCGGCAACGCTTGTGGGTCAAAACCTTGGTGCAGGGAATCCGGATCGAGCAGAGTCGGCGGTCTGGAAGATCGGCATCATTAACATGGTCCTGCTCGTTTGCGTCGCAGTCGTTTTCTTCTTCTTCAATGAGTCTTTGATGGCGATCTTTACCAGTGATGAAAGGGTGATTGCCATTGGTGCCGAATGGCTTCGCATCCTTTCTTATTCGTTCTTTGTTTACGGATGGTGGATGGTGTCGGTGCAGGCATTCAATGGCGCCGGGGATACAAGAACACCTACGCTCATCAACCTTGTTTTCTTCTGGCTGATCCAGATACCTTTAAGTTATTATCTGGCCCTCGGCCTCGGATGGCAGCATTCGGGTGTATTCTGGGGTGTGTTCTTTTCGGAGACGTCGGTGGGGCTTTTTACACTCTGGCTCTTTACCCGCGGAGGCTGGAAGAAGGCCGTTGTTTAGGGGACAAGCGTCACAGTCGTGCTACACATCCTTGTTGTCAACGTCAGAATTGTCGGCTGTCAACTGTTCTTTACCCGGCAGCTCACCTTTATCCTGCTTCTTATCAACGACGATCTTCGGAATCTCTTCCGTAAATATCAGCCCTGTCTTTGCGGCATGCTCTGCAGCTTCAACCGTATTGTCCACGATTACCATTTCAACCTTGTGTTCGACGAGCGCTTTGGAGATGTCGATAGCGATCTGTTCACGGTCAGAAAGCTGAACATCACGGATGTAGATCGCCAGGATCCTCCCTGGAAACTGAGCGACTACCTCGCGGTATATCTTCGGATCTTCCTGGCCGGAGTCGCCGATCAGTACAAAGTTGAGATGAGGGTAGGCCTGTAGAATGTCTTTGATCTCTTTAAATTTGTGCCCCATATGGTCCCTGATTTCCTTATCTTTTTCGATACCGAAATCGCGCAGCAATAGCGGGCCCTCAGGTATATCGTTGATGTCCATGAAATCGATCAGAAGATCATATAGGTTCCACGGACTGCTGGACACATAAAAGAATGGGTTGTTGCGTTTGCCGTTTCTCCCAAGTTGGAGTGATTTATAAAATTCTGAAACGCCGGCAAATGGAAGCCGACTATGCGCATTATGAAAGAGCGTATTGCGCGACATGGCGAGCAAATTCGTGGCGGTGCTTTTCACTACCGTATCGTCGATATCACTGATGATCCCGTACTCTGCATCTGCAGGAGGAACAAGAACATGGGCGGTGCTTTTTAATCCTGGCGTGAAAGACCAGGGAGCCCCGACCAGCTCGACATCCACTTCGTGCCACATGTCATTCCAGGTTAACGGCACCTCTGTGTAGAGGTTGACCGTAAAATATCCTTCGTGGTCCGTCGTGATGAAATTTTCCTTGCCCGCGAAATTGATCTTTAAGCGCGCATCGGGCACCTCGTCGCTTTCGAAGCGCTTGTACATAGCCAGGAGGTTGTTCCAGGCGGTGTCTTTGTCTGTAGCTTTCCGGATTTCCTTGTCCTTTAGTACGCGACCTTTTACATACAGCCGGTTTAGCGTACCATAACTGCGAAAGGTAACGATCTGCAAGGGTTGATCTCCATTCAGCCTCTTTTTCAAGACGAAGGCCAGCGAATCAAAATTCTCCTCGATCCCTGCAGCGAGGTTGATAAGACGTTTCTTTAGTCGTGACATAGGCGTTTGGGGAAACAGTTTATCGATTTCGCCGGACATTAGGAATATAAAAATTGCGCCTGTCGGGATACTGATAAGCAACGGGGACGATCACCATCGAATTCCGTCCTGACATGAATGGTCATGAATGGTGGTCATTTCCTTACCCGAAGCGGCTGATGGAGCGCAACGCGCAACGATACGTCTTCCACCCTGATAGGGGCTGGTAACGAAGAAAGTTAATTCAGTACGCGCATACAATAAACGCAACTTGCATTCATTTTATTAAGACTCTGGTGTGGGAAACTTGTTTAACTAACGAAGGCGTGAACATTTTTCAGCTTTCTTTTCGAACTTGATCTGCCTTTGATCTTTCATTCGGAAAGAGCAAGAAAGCTGTGCACAGGTGAATTTTTTTGCACCTTTGGGTGTAACGCATTGTTACTCCAGTGAGCCCGCATGACAAACTGGTATAATAGTTGAAATTGAATTTGCAGGTTGAGAAGAAACTGTCGCTGAGATCCGATGAATATGCCTGATGCAGAAAGCTTGAAGTTTGGGGGTTTGCTTATGCTGCTCGTGACAATGTCTCACGGGGGGATTGCCCAGCGTTTGCAGGTCGATACGAAACAACTTGAGCCATTGATCAGAGAATGGAACTATGCGAACAATTTTCGCAGTAGCGAAAGCTTTGAAAATGTTTACAGTCCCAACTTGTTATTCTATACGCAAAATCTGGAAAGGTCGGAAGCCATCGCCCTCAAAAGGAGCTTGTTCCGGAAGAATCCTCAGTTCAGACAGCGTATCAACACGCCCATCACCTATACACCTTACTCCAGCGGTGTGATCAGATGTGATTTTACGAAAGAAGTTTTTGAAGGGTCGGGCTGGAAACAGTATCCTTCTTATCTCCTGTTCAGCTACGAGGGAAATCGCTACAGAATCGTTGGCGAAAGTGACAATGCCACTGACAAAACCCTGCGGTATCGTCTGAATATTGGCGAGCCCATGGATATCGGGAGTTCAGCAGGCGCTGATTCTACGGCGAACGATTCCCAATTGAGCCTTGCTGTGCCTGAGCGTCGACCTGGAACAGAATCTGAAGCTTCATTGCAGCCTGCCGGAACAGACCAGCCGCAAAGTGTATCGCGCGATTCGATCACCATTCCAAAAATTTACGTCTTTATTTTCCTCGGGATACTGGCTGCTGCGGGAATCCTGCTCTTTATTCGCAGGCGCCCGCGGAAGCCCATCCCCACCGAAGATTATCCCATGGTTCCGCAGAACAAAGCGGTTGAAGCGGATGATGCATATAATGTGATCCGGGAATTCAATATGCAATCTGTTTTTGAGGCTTTTGTGATCACATTGTTCGACCCATTGTACTTCAGGCACAAAAGACCAAAGGCAGAAAGGGTTTTGGCGGGTAAACGATCTGAAGGAGAGACGCTTCCGGATCTGGAATTTGAATTTAATCACAGGGACACACATGTGCGCCTGGCCATAAAGTGTTTGTATTACAAAAATGCAGGCACGAATGAGTTTCAGCTTTTTTCGTCCGAACGGCAGGAGGCCTTCAGGCATTTTGAAGACGAGAGCGGCATGCCAATGTATTATATTGTCGGTATCGGAGGCACTCCCGATGATCCGAAGGAAATATACCTCGTCCCCGCCAAAGCAGTTGCGAAAGAGTTTGTCACGCGGATGGAGTTAAAACCATTCGGCAAGTCGGGCATGTTCTTCTATAGTGGCACCGAGGGACGACTGCGGTAATCAAGGAAGATATTGCGGATTGCAGCTTCTTTGTGGCGAACTAAATCCCGACAAAGAACAGCTCCTCGGAAATGCTCTTTGCATTCACGGGTAAGCGTACAGGCTGGAATGCTTTGACGTCATCCGTTGCAGAACCGTTCAGGGTTTTCAGTTCTTCTTCAGGAATGCCAGTGAGTTTGGCTATTTGATTCCAGCCGGTTTCTCTTTTTAGTATATACGTCTTTACGGAGGGAGTGAAATTTTCTTTTATCCCGTTGATGAAAAACTCCGCGCGCCGGTTGTACTGACGCTGGATCTCCGTTTCAGTTACCCTGATCTTTTGTTTTCCCTTCGGAATGATCGCGAGACTGGTTTCATCCACGCCATGTTTCGTCAGATAGGAAACCACCGCCTCGCCGCGTTTCTGTGTCAGCTCAAAATTATAGGCGCTGCTGCCGCGATCATCCGCGAAGGCGTATATCTCAACCTGCGCACCGGGGTTTGACCGTAAGTATCCTGCCAGTTCACCGAGTACCTTTTCCGCCTCCGGACGGATTACGTAATGATCAAAGTCAAAATACACATTCTCTACATAAAGGGCGTTTTGTTTGTCCGACCCCATCAACTGAATATTTCTGACGAAAGCATTCACACTCCGACCGGTTCCGTTTTCAAGACGAAGAAATAGTTTAATGTCGCCGGGCACATCCGTAAAGCGAAAGTTACCCTCTCCATTCGTTGTGGTGATCTTTAATATTTCTCCGTACTCGTTTGTCAACAGGATCTTTGCGGAGGCTAGCAGGGATCCGTTTTTGGAATCGAGCAACTGTCCGGTGATGGATATCGCGCCTTCCACTGCGGGGGCGCCCGAGATTTCCGTGAGCAGCATGCTGGCATATTTCTGCTTCAGCATGAGTGTCTGGAATCTGACATGCGAAATTCCGTTCAGCGCGACAAACTCTTCATCGCTGAGGTCGTCGAAATCCTCGCGCCGGATTTCCTGGTTGTGGAGCCTGTTCTCAACCATCCTGTTCACAACCGCTTTGCGGTCGTAGCTCAGGTTGTTGTAATCGATGGTCTCCTCGTTGCGGGAAGCAAGCAAGTGAACGTTCTCGGAGCGGGCAGTGCGTGATGTTAAAGTCACCGTCCGGCTATCATTCCGGTTTTTGAGGCTCAGCCTTGATACAAGCCCGGTCGCGGAAATGCTACTGCTCTGGTAAATGTCGAATCCACCCAAACCACCTTCGCGGTTGCTGCTCCAGTATATCTCCTTGTCGCGGAAGGTAATGAAGCAATCGTCCCTGATGGAATTGAAAGGCAGGTTGAGGTTGTATAGTACGGTGTCGTTCGCGGCAGTTCCTTTGGCGACGAAAAGATCATATCCGCCGTATCCGGGATGCCCTTCTGAAGAAAAGAACAAGACTGCAGGCATACCGTTGAGCGCGGGCGCGACATCATTCGCTTTTGTGTTAATGATCCTTCCTGCATTTACGGGTTTACTCCACTGGTTATCGCCTGTGTCGATGCTCATCCAGATATCAAACTGACCAAAACCGCCGGGGCGGTTGGATGCGAAATACAAGGTATCACCGCCAGGGGAGATGGCAGGCTGCTTCGCGTCCGAATCAGGGTGGTTGATCATCCCATTCAAAGCGGAAGGCTTTGTCCACTTATCGTTAACGAGATGTGTTTCGTATATCTGGCATTGCGCTTCACAAACGGTAAAAAAATACTGATCTCCTTTTTTTGAAAAACTTCCACTGCCATCATTATAGAGGGAATTGGCGGCGGAAAATAGCTTACGTGTTTTATCTGCCCACGCGTCGCCATTTCGTTGAAAATAATAATTGTCTGTAAAGGCTTCGCCGTAGCGCTCATCGATTAATGTCCGGTTTGAAGCGATCCGGCTACTGGTGATGACGAGGGTTGACGAATCACGGAAAGCGGGGGCAAAATCGTTGTATACGCTGTTGATGGAGGCCGGCATTGCTGTCGCCGTAATGCCCGTGAGCATTCGGGATTCCTGCTGTGCGATCTCGCAGCCCGCCTTTTCGATAATGGCCTGCTCAACGTAGTCTCTTAGTACAGGGTTTTGTTGATGGAATGCGACAAAACCATCAAAGTGCTCAACAGCTTCATCCAGATCGCCGTTGAGTTTCTGCATCAGGGCGTAATAATAAAGGGACAGTGGAAAGAGACTCTGACCTGTGTAAAGGACTTTCAGATAGTATGCCTCTGCTTCCGCATAATTGAAGGTCCGCCGATAACATTCTGCTAGCGTATAATCAACTGCCGGGTCAGCAATATTAAAGTTCAATGCCTGGGAATATACCTGGATGGCCAGATGAAATTGTTCGTCTTCAAAGTAGCCATTGCCCGCTGCCACCAGCTTGTCATAATGCCCCCTGTCTTGTCCCCACGCTGTGGCAGAAAATACCAGTGAAAAAATTGCAGCGCTCAAAAGAGTTTTTAATGGCATTTTATTTCGGTGTTCGATGTTCTCGTTACTTACCTTGTCGCATTTCACTCACATGCTTTCCCCCACCTGCAAATATTCATTCTCAGCACCTGCACATTTATATATTATCCGCCTTTATCTTACTACAACAACGGTGTGGCAAACCGTTGGTATGCTTTCATTATTTGAATTCTGTAGGCGAAAGAAAACTCAATTGAATTTGCTCCCTGGAAGTTCCGTTCAAGCGATGACGAATTCGCATCATAACTGAAGCCTGCATTCCAGGATGAGGTGCTGATGCCCGTTGTCAGAATAAAACTGTCTTTGAAGCGGTACCAAAATCCAAGGCTTACTTTCACGTCTTTTAAGGATCCTGATGTGACCGCGGGAAGGGAATAGGCACCATAGCCTCCGACGTTGATCTGTGCATTGTTCTGGAACTGCATCAGATAGTTGGGGGATACTTCCAATCCATTGCTGAAAGTGTGGAGGTAACCGCCATGTATTTTATAGAGGATTGCAGAACCTTCACGTCCTTCAGGGAAGAATCCTTTGTACCGATTGATATTTGAGACGGCAAAACCATTGTAAAACATTTTTACGGGTTTGAAATGATCATCGATCGCCATCCGCCAAACAGCCCCTGCGTTGATCGCTGGTCTTGTGATGCGTTCGCTTCCCAGCGTTTCTCCTGGAAGGGATGGGTCGTAGCCCACGAGAGAAGAATATTGCGATGACCATTGCAGCGCATCCATGTTTACTTTTCTTTGGATTACTCCGAACTGAAGCGCGGTTGCGATGATGTGGTTGCCACTTCTGTTCAGGTGAAAATTGTAGCTGGAGGCCACGGAAAAGCCCTTTGATACCACTTGTTGGTCAGGTCCGGCTTCATCGGAAAATATTGTGGCGCCGAATCCCCCGAGATGTTTGCTTCTGACTCCCTGTTGCAGGATGGGATGGATGGCGCTGAACTGAAAAGTTTTGAAAGGCAAACCCACGCCTGCCCACTGGCTGCGGTAGTTAAAGCCTAGTACGACGTCTTTTTCCAGGCCTGACAACGCAGGATTCAGATATAATGAACTTGTGTAAAACTGTGAAAATACGGGATCCTGCGACCATGCGTATTCCATGGCGACAACATTCAGGGCGATGATGAGCAGGAGATGTTTCATTTAGTAGAGGATGGTAATGACGCCGTTCTTTTCAAACTTTTTTCCTGTTTTATCATATGCAGTGAGCCTGTAAGGGTAGGTGCCGCTCACGAGCGTTTCGCCGATGGTTGAGCGTCCATCCCAACCGTTGCGGGCCATGCTTTCAAGCGATCTGTTCTCGTATACAACGATGCCCAACCGGTTAAAGACTGCGAAGTGAAATTGTCCGTCTGAAAGCCGATCGCCGAAGATCTTCACCTTTCGGTTATCTGAATTGAGTGCATTGGGGGATAAGGCTGTAGAAAGATAGAAATCCGATTCGCGCCATTGCTCCGAGATCTCGCCGAGCATGATGATCGGAGCAACGAAGCTCAGACGGCTGTTAATTTTATGCGTTTCTGTTGAATGGTCCAGTTGCGTGATTGTGATAAAAGGCCGATCCCATCCGGCACCTGCGAGCATGATGATCTTTCCCGGGTCGAAGAACTGTTCCGGTTCATAGTCGATCGCCACGGCTGAACCGGCGAAGTTTCCTGTAAGATCCGTGCGTTGCCAGTACAAACTCGTGCGCACCACAACGTTGTCTATGGCAAGCGCCGGAGCATCTTCAAATGCTTCTACGGAAAATTCCGGCTCTTGTCCCCTTACGTCCAGGAATTCGATAGGCGCATACGTACCGTTTTTTCCCACTGGAAAGAATTTATACCCTGTGCCTCTTACGGTAATCGCACCGTCGACATGGCTGTCGGGTGACCCTTCTTCAATGATTGCGCCTTCCTGAAGTGCCAGCATGTCATCTGGAGAAACATGAACGATTCCGTTCCTCAGCCGGAGTGCTTTTGAAATTTTGATTTTACCCTTGATGTATTTTGGACCCCAGCCATCGATGTGAAGGCCGGATACTTCCTGATTGAAATGGACGATCTTTTGTGTGCCATTCCCCTTGGCCTCCAAAGTACCCGATCCCTTGTATTGGCCCGCACTTTCCCAGTCATTGGTAAATGTCAGCCGGCCATCATTATTCAGAAGACCGGTGTTGTTTACCGAACCATCAACGAAAATGCTGACGTCGCCAATGTGAATTGTGGATTCATTGTAGAGTCCCTGACAAAAACCTGACTCGGAGGAGGCGAGCAATACTCCTGTGAGGGTGTAGAACAGTATGATTCTTCGCACGGCTTTCATTGCTGGTATTTGATCCTGACACCGTAGATGCGTTGCCTGGCGTCCGAAGGTTCTTCGATCGTTATGCCGTCATCAATATCAAACACGACGACCAATCGATAGCTGTAATTTTCCAGATCAACTGTTTCGAGTCCCTGGAAATTGCTAAAAGATTGACTTTTGATTGTGTTTGAATCTTCCGAGGACTCCCATCTGATAATTTCCTCGTTGCTTCCAGTAAACGATTTCCGCATCAGGTAAACCTTAAAATTGCGGTTATCATTGTCCATGTAGTACACTGTCACTTCCTGCATGACGGCGCCATGCGGAAGCGATACAGGTGCGATGATTTGTTCTCCGGCACCGTCGGGTCTCACGGTAACGAAGGTGTTTTCGGCCTCGAAGACTGCAAGGTTATTGTGCCTGATTTCCTTGTTGGGCTTTAATTCCTGGAAACCCAAAGGATCGATGGTGTAATAGGTTGTTTCCTTCTTGTCGGTACGGAGTCTTACCCACGCGCCATCGCTCCAGTAATAATATGCTTTGAAATTCGTATCGAATACAATCAACCCGTCTTCGGCGGGTGAAGAAGGTTTGAGGGACATGCGTTGGCCAGTGGAAAGTTGGGGAAGCAATACTCCCTGATCGGCATTGGGAGGGTTCACAATCAGGAGTGCATTGGGCCGCGACGTCAGCGACCCCACGACAACAGACTTTTTTTCTGTCTGGGCAAAAACAGTCAACGAAAGCAACGCCACTGCAATAGTCAGTAAGCTTTTCATCAGGTATGTAGGTTAAATTTCCATTTTGGGAAATCTTTCTGCGCACGTCACGCGCGCATGGACCGGCAGTAGTAAAAGCCGTATGCCAAACAGCCGCTTTTGCAGCCGCGATGATCAATTAATCGTTATTATTACCAGGAAGGCGACGAACTGTCGCTTTGATTATGAGTTTAAAGCCAGATATTGTAGATGAATTTACCCAAAACCAATTTTATGCGTAACGTGATAGTCATTTTTCTAATCGCTTGTTTTACAACTACTTACGGGCAGCAAAATCCCGATCAAAAATTAAAGGAACTCGGCATTGAACTGATCACGCCCACGTCTCCCGTCGCCAATTATGCGAAGGCTGTGCGGACGGGAAACCTGATTTATCTTTCAGGTCACGGTCCTACAAAAGCGGATGGTACCGATATCGTCGGAAAAGTCGGCAAGGACCTGAAGGTCGAGCAGGGCATCGAGGCGGCAAAAAGAACCGCTATATCGCTGATCTCTACCTTGAAAATGGAGTTAGGCGGCGACCTCAGCCGTGTGAGACGAATTGTAAAAGTAAATGGTTGGGTTAACTGTACTGATACTTTTAAAGATCAGCCGAAGGTAATGAACGGTTGTTCCGATCTGCTGGTGGCAGTATTCGGTGAGAAAGGCAAACACGCCCGTACTTCACTGGGAACAAATGCCCTTCCGTCCAACATCGCCATCGAGATAGAAATGATCGTAGAGGTGGACTAAAAATCAAAGGAGCATTTTTTTTGGAGAGGTGATGCATCCTGCATGCATCACCTTTTTAATGCTTCATCCATTCGAAAACAGTATAGTGATCGCCGTTCATTCCCAGCGACCTGTATACTTCCTGAGCACGGGTATTCGATTTATCGACATAAAGCCGCAAGCCGATAATGCTTTGATCCTTTGAAATAATGTCCACGATGTATGCATGCATTGTTCTGAACACGCCTTTCCTCCGGCATGATTGATCCACATAAACTGATTGCAACCACCAGACCGTACCGTTGCGCCAGTCACTCCATTCGTAGGTGATGAGAAAGCAGCCGATGTTAATTCCCTCCTCTTCCGCGATATAGTAAACGCCTTTCCCGGGATCGGCAAACAAGGCTTCTATGCCAACCGTGACCAGGTTCTTATCCAGGAGCAGGTGTTCCGTTTCAGCTGCAAGGTTCAGCTGATAGTCCGCAATTGTACCAATGTCCTGAAATGTGGCGGGTCGGATCGAAATCATTTCTTATTAATAAAGTGTCGTTAGCGCCCGGCGGCAATGCCTGTGTGCTACTTTAATGCTTCTTTGATGTCATCGATCAGATCACTTACCTCCTCGATACCAACAGACAGTCGGACGAGTTTATCCGTAACACCGATGGCCTCGCGATCAGCTGCGCTCATTTTGACATGCGAGGTTTTCGTGGGTGAAGTGATCGTGGTTTCCACTCCGCCAAGACTAATGGCTCTTTTGATCAGCTGAAGCCTGTCCATGAATGTATGCGCGTCGGCTTTCACCTCGAAGGACAGCATGCCTCCGAACCCACCAGGCATCTGGGATCTGGCGATCGGGTGTCCGGGGTGATCGGGGAGGCCGGGATAATATACGCTGCCGATACGGCCATCGTTTTTCAGAAACTCTGCTATAGCCATCGCGTTGCTGTTTTGTTGGCGGACGCGCAACACCAGCGTCTTCAAACTCCTTTCGACCAGCCAGCACGTATGGGCATCAAGCGATCCGCCAAAGTGGACCGCGCTGTTCCGGATCCGTGCGATCAGACTTTTCGAGGACAGCACAGCGCCGCAGCAGATATCACTGTGCCCGCCAATGTATTTGGTGCCGCTATGGGCGACAATATCGATACCCAGCGCTATCGGATTCTGGTTAACCGGTGATGCGAAAGTGTTGTCGATGATCGTGATGAGTCCGTGCTTTTTTGCAATGCCGGCCACAGCCGCGATATCCGTGATCTTCAACGTGGGATTGGATGGCGTTTCAATGTAGATGATCCGGGTTTCGGGCCGGATTGCTTTTTCAAAATTTCCGGGGTCGCTGCCATCCACGAGAGAATATTCCATGCCATAACGCGGAAGTTCGGTCACCACCGCATTGTGTGTCCCGCCGTACAGATCGCTCTGCAGGATGGCATGATCACCTTTCTTCATCATGGCAAAGATCGAAGTAAGGATCGCTGCCATTCCTGAGCTGAGGATGAGCCCTTCTTCAGCATTCTCGAGGGCAGCAAGTTTTTCGGACACCGCTTTCTGATTGGGGGTGTTGAAGTAGCGTGGATACATGGTGGAACCCCCCACATCCTCGTAATCATAAGCGGACGAAGGGAATATGGGCGTGACTGTACCTTTGAACTGCGGATCGCCGGGAGATCCCACGTGCACGCTCTGCGTGAGCTTGGATTTATTTTTAAGATTGTTCATGGCTGAATTTGTTGGCTAAATATAGGAGATAGGGAAATAAGGAGATAGGGATATACGGAAAAAGCGGAAGAAGGGGGGTGTTCGGAAAAGGTAACCGGACAGGTAAGCTTATCAGAGATGTTGTACTTAAAACGGAAGGTCAGGAAGGCATTGGAATGAAACCGTTTGCGGTTTTGTGGCAATGCGCGCAGCATGGCCGTGAACGCGTAATTCAAGGCTAAATATTACGTGGGTGTTATTAATCCTTTAACGATTGTGTGGGGCGCTAACAATGCTTCGTGATTTTACGTTATTAGCATTGTCATCAACCACTAACTTTATGACAACCACGCATCCGAAACAGGAGATCCTGCAGTCTTTGAATAACCTCGATGCCGCCCAATCCGGGCAAGTTCTGGAGTTCATCAAGGGATTGCTCAACACCAACCACAGGGAGAGCCGTCATCAGACGATCAAACGCAAAGCCCTTCGGGAGATCGGACAAGCCCTCCGGGAGCTGGAAAAGGCCTGAGCGGAATACGGTTCTCATCCCGTGAGGGAAGCGTTTGACGTATCGCGCTTGGCGTTCGCATAACATCATATGCGACCCGAAAAAAGATCTTTGTAACGGCGATCCTTGCTAGTTATATTTCACATAATGCTCCCACTTTTCGATAGCATTTTTGAAATCATCGGGCAATTCGGAACTGAATTGCATTTTCTTGTTTGTTTCCGGATGGATGAAGCCCAGAGTTTTGGCGTGTAAGGCCTGCCGGGGAATGACCTGGAAACAGTTTTCTACAAACTGCTTGTATTTGCTGAATACCGTTCCCTTCAGCACCTGATTGCCGCCATAGGTCGCGTCATTGAACAACGTGTGGCCTATGTGCTTCATGTGCGCGCGGATCTGGTGTGTGCGGCCTGTTTCAAGTCTGCATTCCACCACAGAAACGTAGCGAAGATCTTTCAGCAATTTGTAATGGGTTACCGCATGGCGTCCAAAATCGCCGTCGGGAAAAGCCACGGTGATGCGGCGATCTTTCAGGCTGCGGCCCACCGGAACGTTAATGGTTCCCTGTGGCGGATCGGGAACGCCCCAGACCATCGCCCAGTACGTCCGCTCAATGGTGTGATCAAAGAACTGTTTTGCCAGATGTGTCATCGCCCGGTCGGTTTTGGCGATAACAAGTAAGCCGGAAGTATCCTTGTCAATCCGGTGCACAAGGCCCGGCCTGCCCTCATTACCCGGCATTTGCGGCAACTGTTTGAAATGATAGGCTAAAGCATTGACAACAGTACCCGTCCAGTTGTTGTACGCAGGGTGCACAACCATACCGGCCGGTTTGTTGAGGATCAGCAGATGGTCGTCTTCAAAGACAATTTCCAGCGGGATGTTCTCGGGTACTACTTCGGTGTCTCTCGGCGCTTCCGGCAGCAATACAGTAACCACATCCCGTGGATGTATCTTGTAGTTGGGTTTTATACCCTTGTCGTTGACCCTGACATACTCGTGGTGAATGGCATCCTGGATCTTGGTGCGGGTGACGTTGGGCAGCCGCGCCAACAAGAATTTATCGATGCGGAGCAGGGCCTGACCTGCATCCACTACAATGCGGTGATGTTCAAACAGCGCGTCTTCCTGATCATCGATGGTCTCCTCATTTTCATTCATCTGGCAAAGGTAATGTGAAGTTTGATTGTATGAAGGCACTCCGCTTTGAATTATTCCCTACAATTTCGCGAAGGATCAGTCCGGGACATGCGATCTTTGCGACCGGATCTTTTATAACATTTGATGCCTGCAATCGTTAAAAATGTTTTTATTGTACCGGTGCATGAATGAAGGTATGCGAAAATTAATGATCTTCTGGGTTTGCCTGCTGATGATGTCCTGCTTTGGCAAGAGAGAGCGGCGCGGTAATTCGGATATATTTGCCGAGGCCACGCCACTCGGGCAACTGACCAACGAAAAACTGGAGGAAGTTTCCGGATTGGCCGCAAGCTGGGTAAATCCGGGCTATTTGTGGACGCACAACGATAGTGGCAACCCGGCCGAAGTCTATCTCGTGGATGAAAAGCTCAATATCCGGATGTCGTGCAGGCTTAAGGGGGTGAAAAACCGGGACTGGGAAGATATAGCGGTAGGACCGGGTCCAGAAGAGAACAAGCGCTATGTATATGTGGCCGACATCGGTGATAACAACGCCAGGCATGCGCTCAAGTTCATTTATCGCTTTGAAGAACCGGTGCTCGACGATGCACGCCGCGACATTACCATTGATGCATTCGAAAAGATATCTTTCCGTCTTGAGGATGGCAAAAAGGATACAGAGGCTGTCATGATCCATCCCGAGACAAGAAACATTTACATCGTTTCAAAACGTGAAAAGCCGGTTGTGGTATACGAAATAAAATACCCCTATTCATCAGGTGAGACTTTGACTGCAAAAAAAGTAGCCACGCTTCCTTTGACCCAGATCGTATCCGCCGGCATTTCCTCAGATGGAAACGAGGTAATCATGAAGAACTACGATCATATCTATTACTGGCGTATTGAAGGCAAAACAATTGCGGAAGCCTTACAGGGAAAACCCCATCTGCTCAGATACACGGAAGAGCCCCAGGGAGAGGCAATCGCTTTTCGCCGCGATGGTTTGGGGTTTTACACCCTGAGCGAAACCATCATCGGAGAAAAGGTCTTTCTGCTTTACTACGAACGAAAAAAACATGATTGACAACTTTCTGAAAGTTGACTGCTCCGATTAAAACACCTTATTTTTCCATTTCCCGCTGCGCATGTAAAAATACGCCATGGAGAACATCGAAAGCTGGTATACCCATTCGGAAGCCCAGCCCCATGTTATTGGCATCCTGAGATATTCAAGAACAACATAAACGTAAATGACATAGAGAAAGAGCGTGATCATTTCAATCCACAGATTGACAGTGGTGTTTCCGGTCCCCGTAACGGCGTTGAGCCATACCGGGGCGAACGACATCATGAGTAAAGCAATAGAGACCACGCGCATCACCGGAATGGCGTCGCGAATGAAATCGTCCTCCTGGCCATAAAAAGAGAGAAACCATTCGGGCCAGAAATTGAGTAGCAGGAATAATATCAGGGAAAGCAGGAAACTGCAGCGCACGATTTTCATTACCAGCCCCATCACCTCACTTTCACGACCCTGCCCGATGATATTGCTTACCATTGTGTTGGCGGTCGCGCCAAAAGACCAGGAAAAGATCCCAAACAAACCGAAGATGTTGCGCATCGTATTCGAGATCGCAAGTGATCGCTCGCCGTGATGTTCGATCAGAATATAAAAATACTCCCACGTCATAATGCTGATCGAGAACTGCGCGATCAGCGGCGCGGATTTGACGAGGATAAGTTTAGCAAGGGAAGGATCCCATGTGACGTCCTCAAATAAGGAAAAAGCCTTGTTGATGCCCTTCAAGTGGATGACAATGTAGATGACAATCAGACCCGTAGCTTCTGCGACAATGGAGGCATAGGCAGCTCCGTTGAACCCCAGGTTGGGTAGTCCCAATTTTCCGTAGATGAGGCCATAGTCGAGAACAATGTTGGTGAGTGCCTCTGCAAGCGTTCCCCATACAAGGAACCGTGTCTGGTTGGTTCCCACCAGCAAGGCATTCCGCATCACGTAGAGATACAAGAAAGGTAAGCCCCATATCCGAATCCTTAAAAAGCTGATCGCCATCTCCGAGATCGCTTCGTCATGAATGGCAGCGCGAAGAATGGTCGGGGCAACGGTGTGGGTGAGGATGACGCCAACACCGGAGATGGCAAGTGCAATCCAGATTCCGTGAAAGAAGATCCTTCCGATGTCTTTGGGGAGATTTTGTCCGGCCCTTCTGGCGATCAGCGCCTGAAGTCCATTATTCAGGCCGTTGCCGATCACTGCAAAGATCAGATAATAGACACCGGTGATCCCGGCCACAGCCAGTTCCTTCTGACCCAGGCCGGCAAGGAATATGTTGTTGGTAATGAAGTTGATCTGCGGCACCAGCATCGCCAGCGAAATGGGCATTGCCAGTTGTAGAATAGCCTTATAGCTGGTTGATAGTTTTAACTCCATTTGAAGTATGCCGCGTGCAAAGCTATAAAATTAGAGGCATTGGGGACATGGCGGCGGGCAGGGTAAATAAATGAACCGGGTAATAAGGGCAAACGGATAACTAACGGAAGGGCGAAAAAGGGATCATGAAAAGTGGTTTAGCAGTGACGCGATGAAGTTGCGCCTGCTAAACCACAGGATAGGATGGTCGCAACCTGGTGGCTAGACGACCCCTTGCGCCTGCATGGCGCGGGCCACCTTCAGGAAGCCGGCGATGTTTGCGCCAGCCATGTAGTTTCCGGGCATGCCGTATTCTTTGGCGGCAGCCAGACAGGTATCGTGAATATTTTTCATGATGTTGTGGAGACGGTCATCCACATCCTTCGCGGGCCAATGAGAACCCATGAAATTCTGCGACATTTCCAGTCCGGAGGTTGCCACGCCGCCGGCGTTGGAGGCTTTACCTGGCGCGTACATGACATTGTTCTTGATCAGGACGTTTATGCCTTCAATATTTACAGGCATGTTTGCTCCCTCGGCTACGAGCCTGATGCCGCTCTTGACGAGATTGGCGGCATCCTTTCCATTGACTTCGTTTTGCGTTGCGCAGGGGAAAGCGCAATCTGCTTTGATGGCCCATAGCGGATTGTGATCAGCTTTCTCGTCGAAGTCCTTGTATACGACGTTCTTAAAACGATCGGCGTATTCCCTTATCCGTCCGCGGCGTGCATTCTTCAGATCTTTCAGGAACTGAAGTTTTTCAAGGGAGAAACCATCCTCATCATAGATAAAGCCGTTTGAGTCAGAGGCAGAGACGACTTTGCCGCCCAACTGGAGGATCTTTTCAATGGTGTATTGCGAGACATTCCCGGACCCGGAAACGAGGCAGATCTTATTCTTGATGGAATCGTTCTGCGCCTGCAACATATTTTCAGCAAAGTAGATCAGGCCATAGCCCGTGGCCTCTGTGCGGATAAGACTTCCTCCCCAGCCAATACCCTTACCGGTAAGTACACCCGTGAATTCATTCTTGATTTTCTTGTAGGCGCCGAAAAGGAAGCCCACTTCCCTTTCTCCCACACCAATATCCCCGGCAGGAATGTCCAGGCGGTGATTGATATGACGGTATAATTCTCCCATGAATGCCTGGCAGAACTTCATTACTTCATTGTCGGACTTTCCTTTCGGATCGAAATCGCTGCCACCTTTTCCGCCACCCATCGGGATACCGGTAAGCGCATTCTTAAACGTCTGTTCAAAAGCAAGGAATTTCAGGATGCTTGGCGTAACCGAGGGGTGGAAACGCAAACCACCTTTATAGGGACCGATGGCGCTGTTCATCTGAACCCTGTAGCCACGGTTCACATGCACGTCTCCTTTGTCGTCAAGCCAGTTTACCCGGAAGCTGATGAGGCGTTCGGGCTCCAGCATACGCTCGAGAATTTTCAACTTCACAAACGATGGATTCTTTTCCAGTACAGGAAGAATGGAACTGATGACTTCTTCCGCCGCCTGAATAAATTCCGGTTCGTTTGGATTACGCTGCTTAACTTTTTGAAGGATTTCCTGGATGTCCATAGGCTGGTCTAAAAGGTGCCCAAGTTAGGGGATATAAGGACATCAGGAAAGCGGTAGCATGTTTATAGGGTAAAACAAAACAAAGAAGCCGGAGCAACTGTTTATGAAATCGTTTTCGAAGCCCTTGTGTTGGCCGAATCGCCGTACGATACGTGCTTCCGGTTGTGCTTCCCGGAAGATTATTTTTACAATTGACGGCAGTGGTAGCATAAATGCAGCTGAAAATATTTTACTTGTCAGGGGATAAAGATCCTGCTATCAACTATTATTCGTATGCGTAAGAAAAAGATCGCTATTCTCGGGGGAGGTAATCTCGGGGGCGCCATTGCCGAAGGTTTGATCAAAAGTCAGTTTGTTTCCTCCGAACAGATCACCGTCACCCGGCGGAATCTCGATGCGATCAGCCACCTGAAGGCGCTGGGTATCACCGTGACGAGCGACAACGGTTCGGCGATCAGAAACAGTGATGTCATCATCGTTGCCCTGAAGCCATACAATGTGAAAGAAGTGCTCGAGGGAATAAAGGCCAATTTTGATCCTTCCAGGCATATACTCATCAGCGTCGTTACGGGAATTTTACTGAAAGACCTCGCAGGGATTGTTGACAGCGGCATGCCGATCTTCCGCGCCATGCCCAATACCGCCATTGCTATCCAGGAATCCGTTACCTGTATCTGCCAGACCGGCGCTTCCGAAGACCAGGTGAAATATGTTACAGATCTTTTCAACCAGCTTGGGATCACCATTCCCATTGATGAAAAGCTGATGGACGCGGCAACGGTGCTCGGCGCCTGTGGAATAGCCTATGCGTTGCGTTTTATACGGGCTGCCACCCAGGGCGGCATCGAGATCGGGTTTGACGCCCGCACGGCGAACCTTATTTCCGCACAGACGGTAAAGGGCGCGGCGGAGTTATTGCTGAAATTAAACCGCCATCCGGAAGAGGAAATAGACAAGGTGACAACACCGAAAGGTTGTACGATCGTCGGATTAAATGAGATGGAGCATCAGGGCTTCAGCTCTTCGCTCATCAAGGGAATCGGAGCATCATTTGATAAGATCGGAAAGTGAAGCAACCACGTTACTGCTGTTTCTCTGATGTTATGAAAAGGAAAAGCAGCTGCAATTCTATCCTTCAATAAGGCGGAAGAAAAAGGGCTGAACCATTTTGACCTTCACGGGGCGATCATCTTTTATTCCCGGCTTCCAGCGTTCTTTCGAGACTTCCAGAAAACCCTTCAGGGCTGCTTCGTCACAACCGTGTCCGATGCCTGTTTTTATTGAAGCATCCACGATGGCCCCATCAGGGTTGACAACAAATTCAATGAAGACCATTCCCTGGATTTTTGCACGTATAGCGTCATCCGGATACTTGACTTTTTTCATCCAACGGTCCTGGAAATCCCTGAGCCCTTTTATTGGTTCGGGCTTTACATTCACATCACTGACCGTATAGATCTTTTCTTCCTGATGTTCCGGCTGGATGGAAGCGTCGGGCGGGAGAAACAGCATGATCATTTGGAACAACAGCCTCGGCATAAAAAGCGGATCCGGAACAGTCTTTCATAAGTAAGATAATCATTTTCCAGGATGTTCGACGCATTCTTCCATGCGGGATTCCATGAGGCCCACACCTGTTTGTTACGCGAGCTTGGTTTTCAGAAATGCTGCTGTATAGCCTTTGCCCTTCTTCGCCATTTCTTCGGGAGTTCCGGCAAAAAGGAGGTTGCCCCCTTTCTTTTCGCCCCCTTCAGGTCCAAGGTCGATGA
>JBARAD010000223.1:0-4453 GCA_049791675.1 Chryseosolibacter sp. | reverse complement strand
TCAAAGCCGACCACGCTTTGAGGAAATTCTGCGCCGCCTCGTGATTCGAGTTCTTCAATTCATCCTCTAAACCCTGACTCATGATTGCCCCGCCAATGTTGATGCCGTTATCGGCGAGCAACCTGACCTTTCCAAGTGCGCTGGCCGCAGACCACCCGGCCCTTAGCTCGCCAACACCTACCGCGATCAGGAAAACATCCACCGCAAGTTTGGCGCCTTTTTGCAGTCGCTTTCCGGTCAGCTGGTTAAACAGAAGATAACCGTACAACAAGGGCGCGGTCACGCGCTCACCCTTCTTGTAGGACGCGTTCTCCGTTTCGAATGGCTTCTTGAATTCCAATACAAAATAGTCGTAGGGACCACCTGCAACGGTGTGGCTGATGTTCTCAAAAACAGCGATGGGCTCCCCCTTCGAATCATAAGTAATTTCGCCTGTCCACCGGTCGTATCGTGTATTCAGTGTGACCTTGCCGTCGTTCGAAAAATATTTTGTGACTGAAGACCCGGTCCACAGTGCGTGATCGAACGGCATGGCTTTTTTGAAATGTGGTGAGGACGCTTCTACTACGGCATCGAGCGTCAGCGTCGCCGGTGCCGGCTTGTGTTTTTTGATCCAGTTGACAACGATTTGCACAAAGTCCTCGAACTCCTTGCCGTCGAAATCCTCACAAAGCGCATGTATCAGGAATCGCCTGTCACCTGAAACCCTGCCTTCGGAATGATCTACGAGTCGGTCCAGGATATAGGATCGGTCTGCCTCGGGAGTGTTCTCAATGATCTTCAGCGCGGTAGTCTCGCCACCTTCCATCGAAAACTTGATCGGCACGGGAGTAGGCAACGCTTCAGGTGCCTCGTATGTGCCGCCCATCAGCTCCTGTCGCGTTAACAGTCGCAGTAATGCGATGCGCTCTTCCCTCTTCAACGCCTTATAATCATTCGGGGTGAACTTCTTCATCGCAATGGTGACATCCCAATGTGGAATATTCAGGTAATCGGACTTCACAAGCCTGGACAGAAATTCTTTTTTTGTGAAATTGTGCCACTTATCTACATGGGCCTTGAAGCTGTGCAGGTATTCCACATAAAAGCTGTGCTTGTCGTTCCGCCACGCTGCCTGCAAGGATTTGTTCCAATACAACAAGTCGTCCCAGTAGTACATCCCTGGCGCGAATGTGGAACCCCACTCGTTGAAGTGGCGGGTAAAGATGTCTGATAAAACCGGATACTGGTTATTGTACTGCGCCGCCGTAAAGGCAGCAAGCAACCCAGGCTGTGACTTCAGACTATTGATTACGCTCTTTTCCTGATCATTGAATTCCGGCTCGTAGACCACCAGTGGTTGCGCCCTCAGCTGCTCCGAGGTGATCTTGAGCTCGCTGACAACAGGACAGGCGGGGGAGAATGGAAGGATCGGGAAATCCATCGCTCGCCGGATGGGTGCATCGCCCGATCGGTAAGAGGACATTCCGGCTGCCTTAAACCTGACAAGGCGGAAATGGTTGAAATTACCTTTCGTAACAAGACCTTCCTTGTTGTCCGGAAATCCCATCACAACATCTTCGGATCCTGCTACGGTGGTCGCAGCAGTATAGCTGACGCTGCCCGCTCTATAACCTTTAAAAGATCCGCCGCTGATGGCGGCTTCATAGATTTTGTCATCCAGCGTAAAGCCCATCAACGTTCCCAGTACGACGTCCAATTCAGCTTCATTGTTAGCCTTGCAGAAGAATTTGAGACTCTTCACCCGTTTGGGAAGAACCACTTTGTCGCCAGAAGGGGTAACGAAAACAAAATTATCACCATCCATCAACGCCGGCGGCACGAAGCCTTCCGTCAGATACTTGTAGAACGCCTCAATCGTAAGGGCATAAAACAACGCCTTGTCAGTCGAATAGATTTTTTGCAACTCCGGGTCGCCATCAACCAGCGTTACCCAATCTCCCAGGACATTGGTATTCTCCCTCACAACAAGGCGTTTGAATGTCTGCCAGTCAGCGACCGGATTGAAGAAGTGTTCAGGATGTTTTATAAAAACAGTAAAGTATCCATCGTACTTACCGGCCAGTTGTGCCAACTTCAGCAAGGGCAAAATTTCGCTTCTATCGCATCTGTCCTTGACCAGCTGGTATTCGAACGATCCGAGCTGGGTCATCTGCATATTCTCATGCCCCCTGGACCGAACCTCCTTCACGAGCTTTGATCCAACGGAGAATATCCGTATGGGGAATTGTTTTTCCGTCAGCACAGGCTGAGGCGAGCCCGAGAAAAAAGACAACGGACCTTGTCTCCCGCTTCCCGGATTATTGAACTCCGTTGCATTGAACTTCATATACTTGAAGAATTCAGTGCACACAATGCCCATGATCACATCAGGGTAGGCGCTGCTTGTGGTTCCGGGAACGGACTTCGGATACGCTTTATTTCCCGCCCTGTACCCCGAAAACACACCATTGTTAAAAACCGCCTGATAGTGATCGTATCCCAGTCTGAAACCCGCCAGCGTTCCGACAACACATTGACGGTCGTCGTCGCTGGTTACCTTCTGAAAAAAGGAAACGTTTCCAACCTTATTCGGCAACACAATCTTCTCTCCTGCGGGCGTAATGAAAGTGAATGAGCCATCAGCATTCGCCAACTCAGACGGCACCGGAACGAGGCCATTCTTCACATGCGCTACGCTTCTCAAACCGAAAATGGCATGTTTGACCGCCTCAATAATGCGCTGGTTCTGTGAGAAGATCTCCGGACTTACCGCACCCGTTTCCTGATTGACCCATGGCCTGTTTTCCATCAGTGGTATTACAGACAGCTTCAGAAGATTATCGATATCCCCAGGCGCAATATGAATGGTTGAAGAAGGGATAATGTCAACATAGCTCTCCCACAACTCGCGCGCAAAGGGATTGAGAATAATCAGAACGCCTTTGGACTTACGGTCTTCACTCCAGTTCTTCCGGAATTCGGAATAGCCCTGTGGATGGTTACCATACGTCAGCACAACAGTAACCGGGATGCTTGTCTCCTGTGTAAAAGATTCGATACATGCGTTTACAATGGGCTGGGAATCAAAGATCCGGTAGTCGAAGTTGATGAGTCCTCCCGCCTCCGTTGCAGGAAGGCGTTGCGCCTGAGCGAAACAGGTTAACGCGAGGCACGAAAGAAATATCAAATGGGCTTTCAATTTCATAAAACAACGGAACGGATATGGGTTTACGATAAGCGGACGCGATCAGTTTTCTATAATGAAACGGACTACCTTCCTGTCGCCTTTGGAAGTTTCGAGCTGAAGGAAATAGAGTCCGGCCGGGTAACCCTCCGCGTCTATGAGCAGTCGATAGTGATCTGACCCGCTTCCCGTTTCAATGAACTGTGGACGCGACGTCACCGTGCTGAAAAGTTTTACAGTGATATCCGCAATAGCGTCCAACCCGACATCGATGGAGAATCTTCCGGATGCCGGGTTCGGCCAGGCATCGAAGCTGCGGACGATGGATCCGTCCTCGTCAATGCGGCCATTCGGCGCATCGCCCCCCGCGCGCGCGCTGACTTCAACGTAGTGGATCACGGTGTCCGAACAGGCGCCAATGCTGGCAATGAGCCGGAGACTGTGAGTGCCAGCCTTATTAAATCTGAAGTAATCGTAAAATTCCTCAGAGCGGATGTGCGAAATATTGTCAGCGTCGAAGTTCCAGGCGCGGGCTTCAGGTTGTGGCGAAGACAGATCAATCGCGACGAGTGTATCGCCTTCCACCGCTTTGGTGCTCATCAGCAGGTCCGCCTCCGGGGGAGCTTCAAGTATACGAACCTGGAAGGTCTGCTCGATCTGACAATGCTGGTCGGTAGTGACCCTGAGCACATAGGTTCCTTCCTCCGACAGCCTGACCTTGCGTTCAGCACTCGAAAATCCGTTGGCGCTTGTCCAACGATACGTGCCATTCAGGGATACCTCAACTTCATAAGTTTGACCAGGACATAGAACAATCTCGTCATCAATGTCAGGTACCTGAGGCTGCGGAATCGTTAGTTGAATATCACCCGTACAGTCTCTGGAGTCGCGGACATGAAACGTATAAGACGCACCCCCTACAAGATTCCCGAAAAGATGTCGATCGCCGTCGCTGCCAGGGGCGAAATTCTCGCCGTCGTTTGAGAACCAATATCCGGGTGTTCCGTTACGCGCACTGATCGCAACACTGCCATCCGCGCTGCCGATGCAGGTTGCAGGTACCAGGTCCGCGGGTTCCAGGAACACTTCAAGGGCCGGAGTCGCCGGCACTGTGAAAGGTATTTCGAGCCAGGCAGATCCCGGGACGTCAGCACATCCGTTGGAATCCGTCACCTTAAGGCTATGCGCACCTTCAGCCAGGCCGTCGACAACGATAGTATTGGAAACTGGATCAACAGCCAGCGTGTCTTCTGATGTGACATCGAAGTAAAAGTAAGGTCCGGTACC
>JBARAD010000222.1:0-5130 GCA_049791675.1 Chryseosolibacter sp. | reverse complement strand
TTGTATCCATTACGCTTAAAACCTTGCCATGCAGCACAATGGGTATCGATTTGATGTATTGGCTTTCGGAACGGATATCATTACCGGCAGTAATATCATTTTCGCCTGGCAGATTTTAATGCCTGTCCAGCGCTTCCAATTGGGCTATATAATTTTCAAAGTCTCTGATCAGTTCGACTTTCCTTTCAGGGCTTTCAGAAGAGTTGCGGATAGCCCTGATTCCGGACTCAGCGGCGGTGCGGGCTTCAACGTATCGCGCATCCTTCATCAGTTCCTCGACCTTCCAGTAATACCAGAGTCTGTCATCCTTCAGCGCAATCCCACGATCGATAAATCTCATGATTGGCTTCCTGTCCTGCTGATGCCAGAGGTAATACGTAATGGCAGATTCATTCAGGTCGGGATTATCACTATCGCGCAGGATGAGATTCTCGCGAATAAAAGAGAGAATCCTTTCATCAAGTCCCGTGCTCACATCAAATGCTACCTGCGTGTTTAGCCAGGATATATAGATCCGGGCATCGTTCGGAATAAAGTCAATATCAATGGTCAGTGCTTCGTAATAGCGATCGGAATGCTGCGAGGGCACTTCTACCCGAATAACGTCCTTGCGCTTATCGTAATTAGACGCCCCATAAGCAAGGGTATCGGTATTCAGGATGATTGTCCAGTTTTCTCTGCCAGGAATTGTGAACAGTGCGTACTTGCCATTTTTTACAGTTTGATTATTGATCAGTACGTCCGTGCTGAAAGAAATGGTAGTACAATTTCCTGCCCCTGTTCGCCATACTTTTCCAAAGGGCACGAGCTTGCCGAAGATCTGCTCCTCTGAGCGACCTCGCGCCGCCGGGCGTTCATAATATACTTCAAGGGTAGTGAATCCTATTTTCTGAATAACCCTGCCGGGTGGACTTAGCTCAGGAATTCGCAATTGGGCATGTGCAGGGGCGAAAGACATCACTGCGATGATAAAAAGATACATTCTCATGACGATGCGTGTTATGGGGTGAAGATAAACATTCGAAAGGCAGGCGCTTCTTAATAAACTGTTAAAAGATGAAATCAGCCCTCACTTGTCTTATTCGAGCGTGTTGGTTTGTGAAGCGGTCTTGCCCGGCTTCGTTAAAAAGGCTTAGCCGGTCTTCCTGCGTTTTGGATCTTCTTATTTTGCATGCTCCCTGAATTTGTGATCGATCTGTTTTCAGGGTTTTGTCGGGTTCGTCAGAGGGCTGATACACTTTGGCCCACCTAAAACAAAAAGATAGGGTGCATAGGCGAGTTCATTTTGTTGTCTCAATTTCTGGTGTTAAATTCATTCAGCGACGCGTTTTATAGCTTAACGCTGCGCGTCATGCTGGGCCGACAGTGCAACTTGAAAGGATGAATAAGAAATTGACCTTGGATAAACAAAAACGGGGAAGCCGAAAACCGAATAGAGTAGGCAACATCTAAAAATAAAAACAATGGCTCTCTATTTAACACGCTTCAGCTATATGCCTGAAACCTGGGCCCGGTTGACGAAGAATCCCGAAGATCGCGGGGAAGCAGCGCGAAAGTACATTGAATCAGTGGGTGGGAAGCTACATGGCTTCTGGTACGCGTTCGGATCATATGATGGTTACAACCTGTGGGAGGCTCCGGATAATGTTTCGATGGCTTCGGTTGCCATCGCAATCGCCGGAGGGGGTGCTTTGTCGAAGTACGAAACAATACCGCTGCTCACGGTTGAGGAAACGCTTGACGCACTTCGACGCGCGCAGAACGTTGGCTACAGGGCGCCCGGATCGTAACCAGTTGTCTTTAGCCTGCTTCAACGGTATTGTTGCCTCAGTCAGTCCTATATATTTGACGCGCTCGCGTTTCGCAGCTGCTTAGCAAGAAATAGTTAAGAGAACCGAAACGTCGAGTCATGCTCGCTCTTCTTGATCTTTTTATTCAACCTTTCTTAACAACAAATTCTATGAAACATCTCATTGCTGTTTTATGTGGTGCTGCGCTGTTTTTCTTGTTCAGCTTCCAGCAGCCGGATCTACAGTCCGTGAAGCAAAAGCAGGATCCTACAAAGGCCGCTTCGCATTTTTTTCTAACGCGATTCAGCTATACGCCGGAAACGTGGGCCCGATTGATGAAAAACCCGGAAGACCGCCGTGCGGCAGCAAGTAAGTACATCGAGGCCGTCGGCGGGAAGCTGCACGGCTTCTGGTACGCATTCGGAGCATACGACGGCTATTGCCTTTGGGAAGCGCCTGACAATGTTTCGATGGCTGCCGTCGGGCTCGCGATCACGGGCGGTGGTGCGTTGTCGAAGTTCGAAACAACGTCACTGCTCACCGTGGAGGAAACGCTTGAAGCGCTTAAACTTGCCCAGAAGGTGAGTTACCGGCCACCCGGTCAGCAGTAATCCGTTTTCCCGGGTCAGTAATCATAATCGAGAGAAAGAGTCTGTCTTTATCCCGGGCGCTAGCGGACATTCGCATGAAGGCGATACAGTCGACAGATCTGTCCTGAATTGAACGGCTGACTTAGCGACTGTCAACAGCGGCCTGCCGGGGCTGACGTGTCCGCTTTCGGAAGTCATGCCCCGAATCCGATCAAACCTTTTACATTGTTGGCGGGGAAATAGGAGTAAAATTCCGATCCGTTCGCAAAAGCATTATCCTTTTAACGCCGACGTAAGATCAGAACGATTCAGTCTGAGCGCCTGGAAACCACAAAGCGCGGTAATAATAAGTGCGCAATACACTATCGGGTAGACAGGATCGAGCCAGTTCAGTTTTGTGGCATAGGTAAAAGTGCGGAGCAACTCGTTCAAGAATATGTATGTCGGGAGGGCAAAAACTATCAAAGCGATCAGCATTTCTCTTGCGAACTCCATTACGAGAAGGCGTGTGATGTGCGCGGTATGGGCACCGTAAAGCTTGTGAATGGCTATCTGTTTCAACTTGTCGCGTACGAGGCTGACGCTCAACCCGTAGATGGCACAACATGAAAGCAACGCGGAAATCAATGCGAGAATCCCCGATAATGCATTCAGACGATCCTGATAACCAAGCCAATCTTCAAAATGTTTATTCAAAAAGTGCACGTTCGCTCTTTCTGCTCCTGAGGAGAACTCGTCAGATAAGCGGTTGACGGTCCTCCGAATATCGACTTCAAGAACACGGACACAAAGCCAGTTGTAGTTAAAATCACGGGCAAGGCTTATCTTGACTGGCTTCCCGGGCTGATTGAACCGTTCGCTGAGGTCCTCAATCACGCCAATGACATTGGCGTTATCCTTCCCCATCATCTCCTTTGCATTCTTATTCGTCACGATCACTGAGTCGCCATCGTTTACCTTGAACCAGTTCCCTTCTGTCATTTTCAAGTCGAAGAACTCGCGAAACCCGGGATCGACGCCGAGGGAATAAAATTCCGACCCGATCTCTTTGCTGCTGATCCGGTCTGGCAGCTGCGATACCGCCATCACATCGATAATATTGGGATTGAATTTCTTCCAGTTTGAACGCATTGCGAAAATACCTTCATTGGTTATGCCCGAAGGACAATTGAGATATACAACCTGATCGTGATTGCGTCCAGGTTCTTTCAAGAGGGAATAAGTGATCTGTCGGCGAACCACAAGCGAAGCAACGATCAGGAAAATGCCGATCCCTAGTTGCAGAAAGGTAATGACGCGCTTGAATGTTGGGAATGTGATCGTATCGGTGCTGAGAAGTCGGCTTGGAGTGGCGTTGATGAACCTCAGGCTCATGAAGACCGGTGATATTACAAAGATGACAAACGTGGCTGCAATGATCTGTATCAGCATCGGGTCGCCTGCAAACAACAAAGAAGGAATTCCAAGTCCCAGGATCGGCTTGATATACGCCCCGGTGAAAATCAATACCAACAAGCCAACAGCGAGGGAAATACCCACCAGTAGAAAGGACTCTTTAAGAAATGTGTAAAGAAGACCCTCGTGGCTTATTCCGGCGAGTTTCTTCACGGCAAGTTCTTTTGATCGATAGGGCAAAGTGAGTGTAGTGAGATTGACAAAACTGGTGAGTGCAAGAAACAGGATTAGTGCAGTGATACAGATCAGTATGGTGATGCTGTAGCTGTCTCCGTGACGGGCATCTTCGCCCAGTACCCTTGGACCGAAATAGAGTTGCGTCAATGGCTGAAACAGGTAGGTGGCCTTCGTGTCAGCAGCGATCCTGCTGACTGAAGATTCATATTGTTCGGGCCTTGCGTTCAGCGCCCTCCCATAAACACCGGTTTCGGACGGATCGAAATCCAACGCCCTTATGACGGATGGATCAAATACTATAAAAATGTCAAAGTCTTCATGTGAATTTTTGGGAAAGTCTTTAAATACGGCGGCAATCCTGACTTCTATGGTATCACTGGAGGAATAGAGTCTTATTTTCTTTCCGGCGGCCTGCGACGTGCCCATATATCTTTGTGCTGCCCGGGAAGAAATCATACCTGTTATCCCATCCGAAAACGTGAAGCGTTCGGAATCCCCGTCGATAATCTCAAAGGAAAAGATCGCGCTTATTGACGGGTCCGCTGCGTGAATTTTCTGATTGCGGAAGGTTTCATCACCTGATATAAGGGTGACCTCTTTCATTATCTTAATCCGGGAAATCGCGAAGGATTTGTTGGAAACAGCTTTCAGCTGATGGACCACTTCTGCGGGAATTTTGGTTGACAGCCTGTTGCCACTATATTCCTCATCTGTATTTCGACGAAGTATCCGGAAAAGGGTATCCGGATCTTTGTGAAATCGATCATAACCGAATTCGTTAAGACAGAAAAGGATGACCAGGAAGGAGGAAGCAAATGCGATCGCCAGTGTGATAATCTTCAACATGTAGACCTGACGGTTCCTGGAAATTATTCTGGCAAATAGTCTTGAATGGAAACTTGTCATCAAGCTTTAGTTACCCAATAATCCAGCCACTATTGAAGGCCCAAAATGCAGGATTTTAAGCATTGGCACTTTCATTATCGGACATTTCTATCCAATAGCGAACAACATGATTTTGATAGCGCTTGTCACGACCGTGAAACGTACGAAGGAAATTGCCCCAAGGAAAAGGTATCCTGAAATTTTGCTGTATTTGTTTTTAGATTACGTTAGAT
>JBARAD010000221.1:0-17978 GCA_049791675.1 Chryseosolibacter sp. | reverse complement strand
TCAGTGTGCTGTGGATCGTGGTGGGTTTCAGTCTTGCTTTTGGCGAATCACAAGGCGGATTGATCGGAGACCCCACGACTTTCTTTATGTTCCAGAATGTGCTCGATGGGCAGCCGTGGTCACTGGCGCCAACCATACCCCTTGTGTTGTTTGCGCTCTTCCAGCTGAAATTTGCAATCATCACCCCTGCGCTCATTACAGGCACATTTGCTGAGCGGATCAAATTCAGATCGTACATCCTGTTCCTGATCTTATTCAGTCTCTTCATCTATGCGCCGCTCGCACACTGGACCTGGCATCCTGAGGGTTTCCTCTTCAAGATGGGCGTCCTTGATTTCGCCGGAGGAACGGTAGTGCACATGTCAGCAGGCTTTGCTGCATTGGCTGCATCCATGTACCTGAGGAACCGCGACGAAAGAAAAGTTGCCATTGCCCCCGCAAACATTCCTTTCGTACTTCTCGGTACTGGCTTACTTTGGTTTGGATGGTTTGGTTTCAACGCGGGCAGTGCCATGGGCGCGAATCCTTTGGCTGCCTCTGCGCTTGCCACGACCAATACGGCATCTGCGGCTGCGGGTTTGTGCTGGATCCTTTTTGACAGGGTCAGAGGTAAGAAACCTTCCGCTCTTGGATTTTGTATCGGCGCGGTTGTCGGACTTGTAGCCATCACACCGGCTGCCGGCTTTGTGACCATTCCCTCAAGCTTGTTTATCGGTACCATCGCGTCGCTGATCAGCAATGTTGTGGTACACTGGAAATCCAAGACGTCACTTGAAGACACCCTTGACGTTTTTCCTTGCCATGGAGTAGGTGGATTGGTTGGGATGGTGATGACCGGCTTATTGGCTCACACTGCCGTGAACGGGGGAAATACCACCGGAAACGGTCTGCTGTTTGGCGAGACTGCCCTGTTCCAGGTTCACATGATCGCGCTTGTAATTGTTGTTGCCTTCACATTTTTCGGTTCCCTGCTGATCTTAAAAGTGACCGATCTTATCTCCTCCTTGAAAATTTCTCCCGAAGAAAAAGAAGTTGGCCAGGACCTCAGCCAGCACGGTGAGAATGTTTACCAGTACGATCTGACATCTGCAAAGCAGGTTCTCTGAAAAAATAAGCCCCCGATCCTGTTCGGGGGCTTTCAAGACCTTACTGATATCACTAAAGCATCCCAGGGGTGTGAGAGACCCGCTGGGATAACCTTAGCTTATTGTTATAAACACACAACAAAAATATGAAAACAAATAGACTATGCCCCGGATTTTTACTTGGACTATGCCTGATTTACACTGCCGGTTATAGCCAGCAGGAACCCGTCATTGCCTCTACTGTCAATACAGTGGTGATTCCCGCCACCGAAACCGAACCTGCGGAGGCGGAAGAAGAAAAGCAGGAAGGGCCTGCCTTCACCTTTTCCGGTTCTGTCGACACTTATTTTCATTCCTCTTTTGGAACAACGAACGCCGCATTCGGAGGTATCAACGCCCCCGCTAGTGCGTTTTCCGACCTGAAAGGTTTTGGGCTAGGTATGGCGAATCTCATTGCTTCCTACTCCGGAGACAAAGTCGGATTTACCGCCGACCTTGTATTTGGTCCCCGGGGAAGGGCCGCCGTATTCACTTCCCAGCAAGGCATCATCAACCAGATGTATGCCTTCTATAAGCTTACCGATAAGGTGACCTTAAACCTCGGGCAGTTCAATACCTTCCTGGGCTATGAAGTGATTTCGCCAGCAGTCAATTTCCATTATTCCACTTCTTATATGTTTTCCTATGGTCCCTTCAGCCATACCGGACTGCGTGCAGATTTTGATCTGGGCGGAGGCATGGTTGCCAAGCTGGCGGTGATGAACCCAACCGATCTGGTTGAATTCAATCCCATCAATACCTACACGCTGGGTGGTCAGATCGGCCATGCCAACGACGCAGGCGGCGTGTGGCTGAACTTCATTTACGGCGACCAGGACGGTGACCTGTCAGCTGAAGACGATCCATATCTGTACGATGAAGATGGCAACACGATCGGATTTATTTCCTCGAGCGGATCCTTGTTTCAGGTGGACCTCACCACGGGATGGAACCTTGGTGAAAAATTCTACCTGGGCCTGAATACAACCTATCAAACCGTTGACGCCGGCGAATCGTTTATCGCTGAAGGCGATCTTCAGGATGCAAATGGAGATGCCGCCACCTTTATGGGCGTTGCGCTTTATCCGAAGATCACCCTTTCCGAAACATTCGCTCTGGGACTAAGGGCCGAATACCTGCAGGTCACCAACGGTCATCTTGGAATTTTCGGCACCGACGAGCAGGACCTATCCGGAAATGAGATCGGAAAAGCAAACGTCATGGAACTTACCCTTTCCGGGAATTACAAAGTCGGCGGCCTGACGTTCATTCCCGAATTCCGGATCGATAAAACTTCTGAAAATTCATTTAGTGATAAGAATGGTAAGGCAACAGACATGATGCCGAGTTTAAATCTTGCAGCGGTCTACAAATTTTAAACAACTAATACCGAACACCCATGTCAAAAACAAAACTTGAGTACATCTGGCTTGACGGTTACAAGCCAACACAAAGCCTGCGCAGCAAAACAAAAATTGTCAAAAACTTCAACGGCACACTTGACGACTGTCCTGTATGGTCATTTGACGGAAGCTCAACGGAGCAGGCTACTGGCAGCAAGTCGGATTGTCTGCTGCAACCGGTAGCGATTTTCCCCGACCCTGCACGAAAGTATGCTTTTCTCGTGATGTGCGAAGTTTTAAACCCTGACGGCGCCCCCCATGCATCAAACGGAAGGGCTACTATCGAGGATGATGACAACGACTTCTGGTTTGGTTTTGAACAGGAATATTTCTTATGGAACCCGGAATACAATAAGCCACTGGGATTTCCGGCCCAGGGTTATCCGTCCCCACAGGGTCAGTATTATTGTTCCGTAGGGGCGAAAAATGCGTTCGGCAGGCATATCGTTGAAGAACACCTGGACTATTGCCTGGCGGCGGGTATCAACGTAGAGGGTATCAACGCGGAGGTGGCCACCGGGCAGTGGGAATTCCAGGTCTTTGCAAAAGGGGCAAAAGCGGCGGGTGACCACGTATGGGTAGCGCGCTATCTGATGGAAAGGACTGCTGAAAAATACGGCGTTGCCATCAACTGGCATTGCAAGCCCCTGGGAAATACAGACTGGAACGGATCAGGGATGCATGCAAACTTCTCCAACGGATTGCTGCGGAATGCAGGATCCCGCGAGGTCTTTGAAACCGTCTGCATGGCCTTTGCTCCGCTGGTAAAAGAGCACATCGCGGTGTACGGCGCTGACAATCACCTCCGCCTTACCGGCAAGCACGAGACCCAGTCAATCGACAAGTTTTCCTTCGGAATTTCTGACCGGGGGGCTTCGATCCGCATCCCCATTGGAACCGTGGAAAACAATTGGAATGGTTGGTTGGAAGACCGAAGGCCGAATTCTTCAGCCGATCCCTACAAGGTCGCAGCCCGTATCATTAAAACAGTAAAGACCGTTCCTGAATACGCCCTGGTGAACGGCCGATAGATTTGGCGTCTGGTTGTTTAGTGGAAGTCAGGCAGAAATGCCTGGCTTCTTTTTTTGTTGTAGTTTTTTTTGTGGGAATGATATTATATTTAGCAAATTTTTTGAAAAGACCATGATTCACCCCCATACGGAGCTACGCTTCATCAATGAACAAATTGGTTATGGCGTCGTCGCCACTAAATTGATCCCGCAGGGAACCATAACCTGGGCGCTGGACAAACTCGACCGGATCTTTACTCCGGAACAGGTAAGAGCGATGGACGCATTATACCAGGAGGTGCTGGACAAATACACCTATCGCAATTCTCAGGGCAATCATATTCTGTGTTGGGACAATGCTCGTTTCGTCAACCACAGCTCCAACGCAAACTGCCTTACGACAGCTTACGAATTTGAGATCGCCATCCGCGATATCCAGCCGGGCGAAGAACTTACCGATGATTATGGTTACCTGAATCTGGAAGAACCATTCCACGTGATGCCCGAACCCGGAAGTAACCGGAACGTCATTTATCCTGATGACCTGTTGCGGCATTACCCGGAGTGGGATGAGAAATTATTAAAAAGCTTTCCGAAAATTTTCCAGATAGACCAGCCCTTGTTTCAACTCCTCGACAAGTCGCTGCAGGAAAAAGTCAGTAACATTGCAGCAGGAAAAATCAAGATGGATTCTATCCTGAACTGTTATTTCCGCAATGGCAAAGCAAACGGAGTCAATGGCCATGCTGCCCAGCACGCAACACCAAGATCGCCAAAGGTATCGTACCCATATTAGTCCTGGTCCCGTCCGGGACCACACCGGCAAACTGATTACTTTTTACTGATTACTTTTTACTGATTACAGGTTACCTGTTACTGATTACTGATTACTGATTACCGGTTACTGTTTACCGGTTCCTGATCACTGACTTACACCGATCTTTTTGCCGATAAACCTCATCAAATCCTCCTCTACCCGTTCCTTATCCTGCCACAGATTGCGGCTGAAGACGTAGTGGTAATCCCAGTTTTTGCGGGTCATGAGCATGGGCATGTAGGCAAAGAAATCCTTGTCCGAAAGGCTGTTGAAGTAATGCATATCATCGGTCAGGACTATTCCCAAATAACCGTCGCCATGTTTGACATGTACATCGGCCAGGGGCAAGCTGTTGACTTCAAAGGTAAAGTCCGGAAATTTTTCCTGGCCCCATGTTTTGATCTGATGATTTAAATACCATGTCGGTTTCTGTTTTCCGTTTTCATAAAGCGTCGGTGTAAACTTCCGCTGGCTGACATCGCGCGCGAACTCGAGATATTTCTTCAATAATCGCGGCCCTTCATTCCTGACATCATCCGTGTGAAGCTGCTCCGGCTGGATGCTGCAGATCAGAATTATTTTCTCACGCGCACGCGTGACCGCCACATTCAGGCGGTTTTCGCCGCCCGCCATGTTGAGGCTCCCGAACTGCATGTTCATTTTCTTCTTTCCTTTCTCGGGAGCGTATCCCACCGAAAAGATAATGATGTCTTTTTCGTCGCCCTGAACATTCTCGATATTCTTCACAAACAACGTCTGGGGTATCGCCATCCCTTCTTTCGCAAAGCGTTCTTCCAGAACGTCGAGGATCAGGTTCTGCTGTGGCGAATTGAACGTGACGACCCCGATCTGTTTTTCCGGGTTGGCCGTGAGCAGGTTCAGCACCCTGTCAACGACGGCTTCCGCCTCGGTAACGTTGGTATTATTCTCCCAGACGCCTGCCACCTGCTGATATTCGATGGCTGGCTGCTGCTGGTTGATCACATGGCGGTCGGGCAATAGCTGAAGCCTTCCTTCATAAAAATGTTTATTCGAAAAATCGATGAGTTCCAGCGACTGACTGCGGTAATGCCCCTGGAGATGCACCGTGGGCAGGTAGCGCTTCGCGAGGTCCAGCAAAGAATCCACCTCGAGATCGGGATGGTCTCCTTCCTCCTCCCATCGGTTCTGGTAGAGCTCATTTGGTTTGAGCTGCATGTCGTCGCCGGCAACAACAATCTGTTTGCCGCGGTACATCGCGGGGATGCCGCGTTCTGAAAAGCACTGCGATGCCTCATCAAAGATCACCAGATCAAAGAGTTCATTCATCGGAAAGATCGCCGACGTTGCTTCCGGTGAAACCATCCAGCATGGCATCACATTAAATATCTCATGCTGGAAATCCGTGATCAGTTTTCGCAACGGCCAGATCTTCTTCTTCTTGGTCACCTGATGATACAGGTCCCGGTAGGTGACCCTGTTGTTGAGCCTGTTGTATTCCAGGTTCTCATATACCCTTTCGCGCGCACGCAGCAAAAGGATGTCATGGCTGAGCTTTTGTTTTTCCTCCACCAGCGCCATCAGCTCGTCCCTTTGCTGTTCCATTTTCCTGGAAGAAACAGATCGCAGGTCTGGATTTTTTGCTTCTATATGGTCGATCCACGCAAGGCGAAGGCTATTCTGAAGGAGCGATTCCATTGCCGCAGGATCCCACTTTCCTGTTTTGTCAAAAAGCTTGTTGATGGTGTCCTTTTCGTGGCCTGCAAGATTCTCTCTGAGGCGGTCAAAATCGCACAGGCTTTCAAAGTCCCTGCGCAATGTTTTCAAATATTCATCTCCCTTGCCGGGTTCACTGATCAGATGCCGGAACTGGTAGGGTGTAATATATTTCAGCCACTCCTTCTTCTTTTCCTTCAGGGCGCCCACAATATCCAAAAGATCGTTCACCACCTGGATAAACCCAACCCGCGTATATTTCTTCGGATGCAATCCTTCCTTTACTTCCCTGAGCGTGCTGCAGATCAGCTTGGCACGGATGGCCAGCTTCTGGCGCGTAAACCAGGTCTTTAATTTGACTTCATCATAATCAGCGGGAAGTTCGATAAGCCAGGGTTTCTTTTTCACCGCTGTTAAATGATGTTCCAGGTTCAGGCGATTGTCAATCTTTTCCTCGAGTATCCGCAACCCTTTCTTGTTCCTGGGAAGATCATTTGCCGCCAGCACGTCATTGATCCATTGCTTTTCCTTCGAAAAAAGTGCCCACCGCAACATGCGAAAGACATTTCCGCTGGCGTTCATTTGCTTTTGAAGGGCCTCCTGAAACCTGACCAGCTGATCAGGTTGTAATGAAACCTCGGCACCTGCGCCACTGAAACAGTTCATCAGTACACGTTCCACATTCGTAAACCAGAGAAAGCTGGTTTCATTATCTTTCTCATCCGCCATCGCCTGCATGTACTGAAAGATAACCTCCGTCTTCAGCAATGCGATCATCCCCAGCACATCATCTTCACGCGCGCGAAAAGAATCCGCATCCTCAAGGTTGAGGGTGACGTTGATAAGGTCTTTGATCTTTGTCTGAGTATCCTGTTGATAGGCGGGAATTTCCCTGATCGCCTCCTCAATTGCTTTCAGCGATTGCATCTGATAACCTGAAAACGAAGAGCGGTTCCTCCAGACATAATCGGAATCCTCAAACGTGGCAGCATACGTTGCATACTGGGCCAGGGTCTTGAGGAACGCCGGCAATGATGTGAACGGGAAGTGCTGGTACTCCTGACGAATATTAATGGTCTCCCCGTTGATCGCTGACGTGAGGTAAAGTTCCTTGACACTCAAGCCGCATTCTTCATCGTTGAACAGCGTCTGCCTGAACGTCTGCAGTTCTTCGGAGATCCTGTCGATGGAACGGCAGACCTGGAAAAATCTCCGTTCCATTTGAATAACGTCGAGGCTGCGGTTGAAACCTTTATAATCTTCAATGCTGTCGATCTGGCGCCCGATCTTGTTGAAGATTATCTTTCTGTCATTCCGGAAGTCATGAACCAATCCAACGAAATCACCCAATTGTCTTTCCTGCAAGCGGTTGTATACCACGTCCAGTGCCGCGCGTTTCTGACAGACGAGCAACGCGCGTTTTCCGGAAGCAATGGCGTCAGCGATAAGATTACAGATCAATTGTGACTTGCCTGTACCCGGAGGTCCCTGAACGACGATGGACTGACCGACCTTCACTGCCTTGATGGCATTTTCCTGGTAGGCATCCAGGGTGAAAGGCGTATGAAGTTTCTCCTCCTTTAAAGCCTGGTTGGCCAGAATGCGCTCCAGACCGGACTCATTACCCGCGGGAAGGTTTTTGTTGAGGAAAAATTCCTCCAGATCGAGAACATTATTTTCTTCGAGTAACTTCAGGTAATCGGGTACAAGTTGCGATCCGGCCTGGGGAAAGATACCCAGCACGGCTTCCGGAAAAAGTTTCAACTCACCATTCCGGTGCTTCATCTCAAAATCTTCCTTCTTGAACTGTTGAAAAGGGATCAGTTCATCGCGGAAGTTATCCGGATTGAAATTGATCTCCAGTTTTTCTTTCAACAATTGATACAGCTGCGTCCGGAATACGGTAGTATCGGTATTAAAATCCTCAAAGCTCGTATCAAACATCTCCTCTTCAAGAGACACCTTGTTATAAAAGGCGTAGGCAAGCAGAAAGGATTTGTTAAAAGTGATCCCTGCCTGTTGACGAAGGTGCAGGTACCACCCGTTGTTTTCCTGGATAATAGACACAGGAAAGAACAACAAAGGGCAACGCACGAGCGTACCATCGGAGAACTTTCCACGGACGAACGGCCAACCTATATGAAGATCGTAAGACCCGCGTTCTTCAAATAATAAACTGTCTGCCCGCTGAATCTTCTTTAGTTTTTTGCTCACCTCATTGTTGAACTCCACACGGCTGTCTAACACCTGGCAGAGCTTGATGTTTTTACCGCTGACCAGGGCTTTGATCACTTCAAATGAAGGATATCCGTTCAGTTGATTTACTTCATGCAAATCCAATAACTGGTCTGCGGGCAGCCGCAATAACAACAATGACCGGTTGTTCCCCGAAAGGTTTGTAAGCCGCCGGAGGTAAGACTGAAGAATATTTTTAGCCGGGTTCGAAACCACCATAATTAATTTTTAAGGTTTAGCCGGATATCGTATTTAGCCGGCATTTCACCAATCGTATATTAAAACACCTTCTTATTCATCCACCGTCTTAAGGTAAGGCAAAAGCCTTTCCATTTCATCGGGTCGCATGATGGATAACTTTTTAATATCAGTTATGTCCTTAAAGTCACCATGCTGAAACCGGTAACTTACCAAAGCGCCAGCCAGTTTCCTGCGGATGTAGGGATGTCCGGATAATTTTTCTTCATCTGCAGTATTGATATTGAGCTTTTCGGGAACAAAATCCGCCTTTACAAAGCCCACCTTTAATAATCTCTTCACGACAACGGAATCAAGGCCATAAACCTCGTTGAGTTGTTCCGGTTTTACAAATCCACCCAGCGCATCGCGAAACTTAATAATCCTTGCTGCCAGAACGGATCCGATCCCATAAACTTTTTTCAAAAGTATTGTATCCGCCGTATTTATGTCAAAAGGTTTACTGACGCTTTGCTTGCCGGACCCTTTGGCTGCAGGAACTTGCTGATCCTGATACAAGGGCCGGGAAGGTAGCTTAATAAAGAGGTATAGCCGCTTATATAACGTAGAATCCAGACCATAGATCTTCAATAAATCACTTTTCACCCTAAACACCCCTCCTTTCGACCGATAAGCGGCAATACGGGTCGCCAGAATTTCGGAGAAGCCTAATTTTCTCAACGTTTCAGTGCTGGCCTTATTGGGATCAAATCCAAACGAACCAACTTCATACGTAACAGGTGTTTTATTTGCGGCGCCAGGCGAATTCGCTGCCGGCGTTAAGAGACTGTCGAGTTTCCTGACGTCATCGGGGTATTGCCGTTGCTCCGACGCAACCCAGCTGTGGTACGCGGGTTCGGAAAATATCAGCAGGATCATCAGTGGAATCAAAATCATAAATCCATTGATCTCATTTCCGGAAAAGCCAAAAATATCCCGGATCCATTTTCTGACAGGATTCATATTGAGAGGGTTTTCAAAACAAAATAAGAAATGTTGGGAACTAAAAACAGTCAGTTTCGTAATACCTGTGATGTCATCAGTGGCCTGTTAAATCCTTATTTAAAAACATTCTAAATTAATTTCCCGCTGATTTTTGTCATGAAGGATTCTTACCCAGGGTGTATTTTTGTGGTTCGAAATGACTGAAAACTTTAAATCTTTAGCGTTAAGTTATAAAACAGCTCCCCTTCAGATCCGGGAACAGGTGTCATTGAATGAAGGGGGAGCCAAGCAACTGTTGCATTTCTTAAGAGACTATACGCCGGCGTCCGATGTTCTGGTGGTTTCGACGTGTAACAGGACGGAGATTTATTACATTTCTGAGAAAGATCTTTCTGAAGATATTTTTAAGGGCCTGGCCTTCATCAAGAATCCTGATAAAGGTTTTGAGCAACATTTTGCAAAGTATGAAGGCACCGCATGCATCCGCCACCTTTTTGAGGTAGGGATCGGGTTGGACGCTCAGGTTATTGGTGATTTGCAGATTTCGGGACAGGTGAAGAATGCTTATCAATGGAGTGCGGATGAAAACATGGCCGGCCCCTTCCTGCACAGGCTGATGCACACCATATTTTTTGCCAACAAACGTGTTGTGCAGGAAACATCTTTCCGCGATGGAGCTGCTTCTATCTCTTATGCAGCCAAAGAACTTGCGGAAGATTTGACGGCATGCATCCGCCAGCCTAAGGTACTTGTTGTCGGCGTTGGCGAGATCGGTCAGGATTTTTGTCTGAACCTGATGGAATCAAAACTTCGCAGCGTCACGATCCTGAACAGAACCCCGGAAAAAGCGCAGGCGCTTGCGGCGAAATGCGGCTTTACGTTCAGCGGTATTGAAAACCTTGAAGCGGAGATTGCCAATGCGGATGTCATCGTTAGCTCGGTGTCAGGGAATGATCCACTGATCACGAAGACATTATTGAAGGATATCAAGATACTTACCCATAAATTCTTCATTGATCTCTCCATGCCGCGAAGCATTGAGCCTTCCATTGAAGAAATTCACGGAGCCATCGTTTATAATCTTGATGATATCCGCGAGAAGACAACCGAAGCTGTTGAGAAGCGTAAAGCTTCGGTTCCTCATGTGCAGACCATCATTGGTGAAGCGATCGTGGAATTTGACGACTGGTCAAAGGAAATGGTGGTATCTCCTACCATACAGAAATTAAAGAATTCACTCGAGCAGATCCGCAAGGAGGAACTGACGCGCTTTCTCAAGAATGCGAAACCTGAAGAGGCGCAAAAGCTTGAGGAGATGAGCAAGTCGCTCATGCAAAAGATCCTGAAGTATCCCGTACTTCATTTGAAAGCCGCCTGCAAACGCGGCGACGCTGAGTCAGTGTCTGAATTGCTTCAGGAGCTTTTTAATCTTGAGAAATCTGCGCAGAAGACGGGGAAGTAATCGCCGTCCCTTTAGCCTTCGCTTTGTGAGTGGTCAGTTGTGAGTGCAGCTCGCCTTGACGCGTTATGCTTTCCGTAAATTCCCCTGATTGAGCCGCCTGATGTATTACTGTCTCAGCAATACCGGATTAAACCCGAACTGCTTTTTGAAGGCGGTAGAGAAGTGATTGGGATTGCGGTAGCCTACTTCTCGGGAAACTTCGCAGACCATTTTGCCTTCTTCGAGGAGGAGATGGCGGGCATGATTCATTTTCAATTCAAAAAGGTAATCGAAAATTGTTTTTCCGTAGAGGGACTTGAATCCTTTTTTCAGAATAAACTCATTGAGACCAAACATCTTCGAGAGCCGCTGCAGCGACTGTTCCTCCCTGAAATGCACGGTAAGGTATTCATGAATGGCGGCGAAGATTTCCCTGTCCTTCTTTTTCAGTGTTCCCGTCGCGGGTGCAGATTCTGATCTGCTATGATGAAGCTGCAGGGCAATGAGTTCAAGCACCTTGGCTTCAATGAATATCCTTTTCAGGTAACCGCCAAGTGGTGTGTACAGGATATCCTGCATGATATTCTGCATGCCGGGGCAGAGCATACCCTGGCGGCTTTGGGTCATTTCTTTCCGCAGGAGCTTCTCACGAAGCTGTGCCGACCACGGCTCTGCATCACTGAGTAATCCGGTGAAATAATCCCTCTCTAATTTGATGTCGACAAACCGGACACTCCCTGACATCATCCATTCGTATTCAGTGGCGGGCACATAACAATGATGGTGTCGACCCGGCAGCATGTCTGTGTATAGCTGGCAGGTGTGATAGCTGGCCGACAAATAACCTGACAACGGAATACATATATGAACAGAGTCAGGCAAGGTTTCATCGGTGACACTTACCTGGCAATCGCTTTCAAAGTACGCGGTGATTTCTCGGATACCCACGTGATTATGTCTGATAACCTTTTCCTCATAAGAACCCCAATCTTCCGATCCCGCGGTCCAATGCTCATAGTCATTGGCTGGCCTGGACGCTGAAGACCCGGCAACAGACAAGATATCCGCATAACTGATTTTCCGGGGTTTCATTTTCCGTTTAGCGTAGGCAATGCTCCGTTATACGGAGGTCGTCAGAGAAAGTTCCCCGTTCTATCACAAAAAATCAACGCGTTAAAACCCATGCTTAAAAAAATCTTCAAAATTGTCGGACTTATTTTCGGCATTATCATTCTGCTGATAGCGGCATTTTACATCAAGGTGTACATCAGCACTGAAAACCGCATCAACAAGCTGTACGCTGTAACTCCCCAGGAGTTGGTCATTGATTCGGATTCGGCAACCGTCGCGTACGGGCAACGACTCATCACGACAAAGGGTTGTAACGACTGCCATGGTCAGGATCTCGGGGGCAAGATCTTTATCGATGATGACGCACTCGGCCGGGTAGTGGCCCGGAACCTTACAAAAGGAAAAGGAGGCTTACCTGCTGACCATGCGATCAGTGACTGGGTGCTTGCGCTGAAGCATGGCATCAGGAAAGACGGGAAACCACTGCTGATCATGCCGGCTCACGAATATACCTTGCTTACTGAGGGTGATATGAAGGCAATTATCGCGTACTGTACGCAAATAGCGCCCATCGACAGAGAATTGCCCGAGTCCACAGTAGGGCCTCTTGGCCGTGTGCTAACGGATTTCGGAAAACTTCCCCTGCTGCCTGCAGAGATGATCGACCACACGAAAGAACTTTCCGTGGATCTTCAACCTGAGGTATCTGTGACCTATGGGAAATACTTGTCAAACGCATGCCAGGGCTGTCATCGTGAAAACATGAAGGGTGGCGAGCCTATTGCGCCCGGCTTCCCCGTCGTTGCCGACATCAGCTCCAGCGGAAACCCCGGTAAATGGAGTCCCGAGCAATTTATGGAAACGCTTCGCACCGGTCATACCCCGGAAGGGAAAGCACTCAACCCCCAGGAAATGCCCTGGACCATGACGAAGGCTTATACGGACGTGGAACTGAAGGCGCTGCATGTGTATTTGAAGAGCATTTGATTCACGGACGACAGTCCACAGACCACGGACGACGGACCTCCATGGTCATCATTTTAAGCCGCAGGCAATGCCTGCGGTTTTGTTTTTGAGGAAATGGGGGTTAAGAGCGTGCACGATGGGGCCCGCGCATTGCTGTGGACCGTGGACTGTGGTCCGTCTACCATTTTGTAATTTTCTTTCCCTACCTTCGACAAATCCATAAAACAGACCTCGCTGGTGATTGAGGACGAAAAGAAATTCATAAGCCTGATCAATGAGCACCAAGGGTTGATCCATAAAGTGTGCATCATGTATGAGAACAACCCCGAAGTGCGGAATGACCTTTTCCAGGAAATTGTGCTGCAGCTCTGGAAGTCGTTCCACACATTCAGGGGTGAGGCCAAGATCACAACATGGATGTACCGCATCGCCCTGAATACCGCCATCTCCGGATACAGGAAACAGACCCGACATGTAAAAACGGAAGACCTGCATGAGATGCACTTCAATATTTCAGAACATTATGGCAGCGATGATGGTGAAGACAATACGCAGAAACTGCAATGGGCGATCCGCCAGCTATCGGAAATTGAACGCGCCATGGTAATGATGGCGCTGGAAGAAATTCCCTATGAAGAAATCGCTGAAACTATTGGAATCACCCAGAATAATGTGCGTGTCCGCATGAACCGCATTCGTGAAAAATTACGAAAACTGATGAACGTGTAGAATGGAAATCGAGGAACTGAGATCAATATGGAAAAAAGAAAGTGAAGGTTTCATACAAAAGGATGAGACCGAACTGGCCAGCATGCTGAAAGGTAAAAGCTCTTCCATTGTCATGCGCCTGAAACGCAATGTATGGCTCGAACTCGTATTTACTTTTCTCGGCGGCCTGGGGCTGTTGGCCTACGCCCTCACACTTCCGGACGGGGCGCTCAAGTGGACGTCGATCTCGATCCTGATCTCGTTCGCCATGTATTCGCTCTACTATGTGAAGAAACTGAAATTGCTCAATCAGTTTGACCCGGGCAAGGATCATATCAAAGCCAATCTAAAGGCGCTGGTCGAGAGCCTCAAAGGCTACCTGAAATTTTACAGGCGCAGCTACTCCTTCCTCTACCCTATTTATATCTTCCTGGGTCTTTTTTTTACCGCCATTGAGCATGGCGCTACCGGGTTTTTACATATGATCTCCAAGCCCGATGTGGTCATTACACTTATCGTCGGAATCGGATTGTTCTTTCTCTGCAGCTCCTGGCTCACCTCATGGTACCTCAAAAAGCTTTTTGGCAACCACCTCAGGAAACTGGAGGCGCTGCTGCGGGAGCTGGAGGCCTAGTTGCCGGGTTAACTGTTGCCGGCGGATCGCGCGTTTACACTCAGGGAAGAAACATCCGGTTCTGCGCAAGGCAATCACACAGATGGCGGTAGACGGTCGTGATATTCTCTTTCGAATGGTCATTGCCCAGCGCCTTGATGATGCGGCTTGACAGCGTTCCTTCATTCAATACAACATCAATTTCCTTTCTGGAGGTAGCCACGGCGGCATTCCCCGAGCGGACCAGGCGTTCGGCAATATGCTTCCACATCTCTCCTGCGGTGCAGCTTTTCCCGGGAAACCCAAACACCTTCAGGAACTCCGCATGGTCGATCACGGCAGCCTGGGCTTGCTCGCTGGTTTTATCCAGAAGTTGCGCGAGGAAATCCGTTTTCCATTTCGTCTGACTTTCAAAATCAAGAAATCTTTCACTGACCAGCGCCTTGATTGTTTCAATCACCAGGGTGAGGATGGCCAGGTCGGCGGCGGGGCATTCCTGAATATCCATGACGCGGATCTCGATCGAACCACGGTCGAACCGGGGAATGGCCCCGCGGGAATTTACCCAGATGGGATTCAACACATGTTCGGGATCATGGGGAGCAATATCCGCCTTGATCTTTTCGTAAATGGTATTGAGGTAGTTGCGCTTCGAGAATACAGCTTCCGGGATGACGCGCCCGGTAATCGAAGGTATCTTCGCCTGGTTTGTCTTGTAGAATTTGAGGCGGGTATCCAGCATGCCCGTCAGTTTACCGTCGAGCACAGGCGAGCTGGCGCAGAGTGCGGGCAACAGCGGGAGTATTAACCGGATGGCTGCATGCAACTTGGCAAACTCCTCGTCGTCGTAAAAAGGAAGGTTCAGGTGTGTACTTTGAAGATTCGACCATCCGTGGCCACGGCAGTCGAAGAGCTTGTTGTAGATATCATACACTTCATTGTTCTCGTGCGGCCATATTTTTGTTTCAGCCATCGGATCCATGAACGGATGTGCGGCGGAGGGCATCAGCATGGCGTTGGAGGAAGCCAGGATGGCATTGATCCTCCTGACGTTCTCGGCAAACGCATTTTCCAGTCCATTGAAGTTACTTTCCGGCTTCGTGGATTTCAATTCCACCACGTGCAACACCAGTTCGTTAGACCAGGTAACGATACCATTCTCGAAGTCGCTCTGGTAGGCGCCGGTTTCGTGTTTGATCAATTCGTCGGTGATCGGTTTAACTTTCAGGGTGTCGCGGTCAACGAGCATGTATTCCAGTTCTATGCCATAGCCCTGAAATAAATGAATGCGTGGGGGTTGTTGCATCATTTATCCGATTTGATCTTATTCAAAAATACATCCATGATCGTGGAATACAATTTATCTTTCAGGATTTTATCTTCGGTACCTGAATCGATGTTGGGATTATCGTTGATCTCAATAACATAAAACCTGCCATCGACTTCCTTCATATCCACCCCGTAAAGGCTTTTGCCGATGAGTGCGGTAGCCTTCAGCGCTGTTTTCAGAAGGCCGGAAGGAGCCTGGTCTTTATCAATTGTCTGAACATCACCATCCTGATTATGTTTGGAATTCCAGTTCACGATCTGCCAGTGCTCGGAAGCCATGAAGTATTTGCAGACATACAGCACCTGACCATCGATGATGCCCACACGCCAGTCGAACGGGGTAGGAAGGAACTCCTGGGCTATGAGCAACTCCGATTTCTGGAACATCGTTGAGCATGCCTGCTTGAATTCATTGGCGTCATCGATCTTATGAACGCCCTTGCTGAAAGCGCCGTCGGGCTGTTTGAGGATGAATGGGTAGGCGAGCTTCTCGGGAAGGGTCTTATAGCTCTCCTTACTGATCACATAAGACTTCGGCGTGAGGATCTTGTTGGCATTCAGCAATTCGTTGAGATAGACCTTATTGGTACATTTCAGGATGGACTGCGGATCATCGATGACAGCGAGTCCAAGCGATTGCGCTTTTTTTGCGAACCGGAAGGTGTGGTGATTTACAAAAGTCGTTTCACGGATAAACAACGCGTCGTATTGAATCAGCTCGCCAAAATCGTTCTTGGTGATCAGCTCCACGTTGAATCCTGCCTGGTCTCCGGCTTTGATAAATTTCTGGATCGCCTTTTCATCCGATGGTGGATATTTGTCATCGGGGTCTACCAGGATAGCCAGGTCGTATTTCTTCTTATCCGGTTTCATATCCCGTTTGCGGGCGAGGTATTTTTCAACCGCATCGTGCAGCAAGGGTCTTTCTTCCGCAGGCACTTCCCCGAGACTGAAGGGTTTAATGCTCTGGAGCACCCACTTGGTCTTTTTAGAGAAAGTAGCGCTGAGGCAGGGCGCCTGTACGTATTGAAACAACTGCCTGGCCAGTTTATTCAGCTGTTCGTGCTGCGTAATTCCGAAGTAGATATCAAATTCAACACGGTCGGTCTTTTCGTTCCTGAATGCGGATTGAATCAGGTCATCGAAGTCCTGCGAATCTTCCCGCAGGATGGAAGGGAAGCGAAGGTCCTGGATGGTACTGATGCCTGGCAACACTTTGTGTTTGCGCGCTTCTGCCAGCAGCGAAACATAATAACCGAGGCTTTGGTATTGATATGATTTACATAGGTTGATGACCTTCAGACCTTTGGTTTGCTGATAGGCTTCGGCCGTGATGTATTTTGCCGGTGTTATAACCTCAACTTCCTCAAGGTCAAACTTCCAGTTATCGGGGTTTTCAACAATGATTAACTTTTGCATAAAGTGATCCCGGATATAGCTCCGGGTAATGAAAGAAATGTTTTAGATCTTTTTTGGTTCAATGATTAGCAAATTGGCGTCATATGTTAAGATGCCGAGCATGATGCTGTTGATCAAGCGGCCGAAGCTCACACTGTACACTTTCTCTTTACCGAGGGGATTGGGTTCAACCGGATCAGCAACGGACACGCTATTTTTTTCTTCATCGTATCCGTTAATGACCACGAAATGGCCGGACGGTTCTCCTTTGATGCTGTCGTAAATGTCGTATTGCGGAATTTCCCGTGGGGTCCCATAGAGGTAAGTGGCGCTTAACCCGGTAAGGATGGGAATTGACCGCTTCAGGTAGCCTTTGATGAGGTCTTCATCGAGTTCGGCATAGTGCAATTTCCCGCCGAGTTCGAGAAATTTGATATAAGCATGTGACGCAACCTGCAGTTTTCTTTTTTTGCTCTTGAACTCCATCTGTTCTTTTAGAAACTGAGCCATTTTTTTGGAAGGATGCTTAAACCAGGTCGGGTCAAAAATATTCAGGTTGTAGGTATAAATGTGCGCCTTATAACCCCGTTGCAGCGCGTGGTTTCCCAGCATGACCGCCAGCGTTCCCCCATTCTTGAGTTGTTTCACCTCCTTGATGACGTCTTTTAATGGAACCGGGTCATTATAGAATTGATAGAGTGCCTGGAGGCAGGTGGGTCCGCAAGTAACTTCATCCGGCTGTGCCTGGATATCAAAACCCAGATTGATTTCCTTTCGCATTAAAAGTTAAGGAGCTTGGTGATGAACAAATCAAAAACTTCCACAAGGATGAGTAAAATAATGATAAATTCAAGAAGGTTGCTTTCGCGCTGGTGTATGATTTCCCTGAAAACCGTAAGGTTATTTTCAATGATTCGAAGGGTGTATTCGATTTCACTGAAGCGTACCTTGAGGTCAAAGTGTTTGATCAGGCCCTGATGCAGCTT
>JBARAD010000220.1:0-27398 GCA_049791675.1 Chryseosolibacter sp. | reverse complement strand
GCCTTTGTGCTGGTCAACAATTCTCAGGATCTCTTCGGGCTTGGTTGGTTCATAAGGAAGCACCTCGAGGTTTCGGATTTCCGCCAGGGGCTTCGCGGTATTTTTCGTGCGCCTGAAATCTGTACTGTAGACGGCATCGATTTCGGTATCCTTCAGCATGAACGCGAGCTTCAGCGCCCTGCCCTCACCTTCCCGCGTAAGGTCAGGGTCATCCGTCCCATCGTCAGCTTTCTCCGCATGACGCACAAGGATAAAGGTGGTCAGATCACCCACCCTATCCTCACACGACGCTCCCCCCACCAGGAAGAATAACAACAAGCAGCAATAAGTCGCTTTTTTCATATCTTACGCCATTAACACATTAGCACATTAACACATTAGCACATTAACACATTAACACATTAGCACATTAGCACATTAACACCCTTGCACATTAACACAATCCCAGCAACACGTCAACACTTTAAGTTATGACACCAAAGTTGTTTTTCAGCGCTTTTTTCGCGATATTAATAAGTTTCCCCCTTTATTCGCAGCATACGGACAGCCTGCTGGCTGTGCTGGATACGGCAGCGGGACCCCGGAAAGTGAAAACGCTGAACGAATTGTTCCGCGCGAACTTAATGTCAGACCCCGTGAAGGCCGTGGGCTACAGCCGCGAGGCGCTCTTGCTCGCCACCGAGATCGGTGACAAAAGAGGGATGGCTGCCTCCTCCAACAACCTGGGTGTGGCCTACCGGAACCAGGGTGCGCTCGATAAAGCGCTTGAATATTACATCTCTTCCCTCAAACTGTATGATTCCCTCCAGATCCGGGAAGGCATTGCCACCACGAAGAACAACATCGCGAACATCTATTCCATCAAAAAGGACTACGCTCAGGCTATGCGCTACCTGGAGGAGTCCTATGCCCTGTTTCAGGAGATGAATGATCCCTACCGGCTCATCGGCTCGATGAACAACCTGGGCAACCTGTATCACGACATCAAGCTCAATGAGAAAGCGCTTGAATATTATAACGAAGCCTATGCGCTGAGTGAAAAGAACGGCGCGCAGTTCAGCGACCCCCTCAACAACATGGGCAACATCTACTTCAACCAGGGCAACTACCAGACGGCCATCGGGTATTACGAAAAAGCGCTGCAGATTGAAAGGACACACAACAACAAACTCGGGGTGCTGAATACCATTACGAATATCGGCATCACCTATACGAAAGCGCGGCAGCCGCGGCCAGCGGAAAGATACCTGCGGGAGGCGCTGGACCTGAGCGAAAAACTGCACGCGTTCACGTCACTGCCCTCCGTCTACAAGGCGCGGGCCGAAAATTTCTCCAACCAGCATCAGTGGAAAGATGCTTACCAGATGCAGCTCAAATACGATGAGGTTCGCGAAAAGATCCACAGCGAAGAAAGCAGCCGGAATATTGCGCGCATGGAAATGGTGCTCGACTTCCAGGAAAAGGAGCGGGAACTGGAGATCCTGAAAAAGGAAGACGAGATCAAAACACTTGAACTCCGCAACAGCAGACTCTTTATTATACTCACCATCCTCGGCGTGATCGTTGTGATCGGCGGAATCAATTTCTTCTATATGGACAGGAAGCGGAAACTGATCTAGAATCGTCAGTCGTGAATCGTCAATCGTCAGTCGTGAATCGTGAATGAGGGCGTGCTGATTCAGCGTTTCACTTTTCATAGCGTGAGTGGGGCGTGGCTCAATGTCCGGGTGAACCTCTCAGACTTCGCAATTTTTCAAACCTCACCACCTGTACCCCTTCATCTTTCATACATCTCCGACTTTTCTAACCTCTTAAACTCCCCCACCCTCCAACCATTTTACTTTTCAGACTTCTTAAACTTTTCAGACTTCTTAAACTTCTCCGATCGTCCAATCAAAAAACTCACATCCGAACCCGCAGCCAGATCCCTGATTGCCTTTCCGTATTCATAAAGTTTCGCAGTGCCCGTACCCATGACGGTAAGCGAAGATCCCTCTTTCCGGAGAAGCATTCCCTCCGGTAACCCGATCACTTTCTTTTCCGGGTTCATGAACAGAAATTCCTCGAGCCGCTCCTTACGCGTTTCACCTCCCTGGTTTTCGAACTTCAACTCATGATAGTGCGGATTGATCTGGAAAGGAATGAGATGCAGCGACTCAAATGACGGCGGCATGATCACAGGCATATCGTTGGTGGTCATTAACGTCGGACATGCTAGGTTGGCGCCGGCGCTCCACCCGATATACGGTGTGCCACCCGTTACCTTGTTTCTCACGGCGTTCAAAAGATCCTCCTGGTACATTCTTGACAGCAGCGCAAATGTATTGCCCCCGCCCACGGCGATGGCCTCTGCGTTGTTCAACATGCCCTTTTTGTCGTTCACCGCGTGGAGGGACCGCACCCGCATCCCAAGGCCGGCAAATGCCGCAGCCACTTTCTCCTCATAGAGGTCATAGGAAAATGTCACAGCGGCAAAAGGAATGAAGACCACCTCTTTCACTTCTTTTCCAAGGAATGACATAACGTAGGGGCTGGGCCACTGAAAAAAGGGAGCCCCCGGCATGGTGGAGTTGCTCAATAGTAACAATCTGGACATAACTGCAATCGAATGCACAATTTTAACTGAAAATTCATTTAGTAATTCCACCGAAACCTATAGATTTGTACTGAAACAAAACAAACCATGTTCGAACAATACATAGGAGACGGAGCAAGTACTTTTATCACCATCATCGCCGTGCTGATAGGATTCGCGACAGCACTCGGTTACCTGGATTTTTTGAAGACAAAAAAGGAGCATAAGAAAGACCAATAGTGGCCTGGTCCCTTCCATAAAATAAAAAAGCCACGGATGACGTGGCTTTTTCTTTTCACGGAACATTCGTTCCATGATGTTAAAATGGTGACTGGTACTTTGCTTCCCATTCTTCCATTTTCTGCGTCTTGTAATGGTCCCCGCCTATAAACAGGGCTATTTTATGAAATTCCGGCGCCTGCCTGAACCCAGGCAACGGGAGCAACATCTTAAAATCCTAGTCCAAAAAAACGACGGTCGGATAGCTCAATTTATTGTTAAGCAGCGCCGCGGCCAGCTGATGGGTGCCCCTGCCGCCCTGGTCGATAAATTTGAAGGTCGTGCCCTCAAAGACAACATCCTCGCGCTGTTCCGCATTGAATTTTACCGGATAGAATTTCTCATTCAAAAGCTTCGCAACCTCCGGATCGTTAAAAGTCTTCTTGTCCATCACTTTACACCAACCGCACCAGTCGGTATAAACATCGATAAATATCTTGCGCTTCTCGATTTTGGATTTCTCCACTGCCTGTTCGAAGGTCATCCACTGAACGGTCGTGTCGGCAACCCGGGGCTCCGGGGCCTTCATGGAACCCAACGTGATCAACGTAAGTGAAAGGACACAGGCTGTTATTAATCTCTTCATAATCCTGAAATGTAGACAGAACCAAATTTAAGAAGAAAAGGCTCCTTATTTATTCTTTTTCCGCTCACATCTGTAACCTGCCAGACAAAGGGGGGTATTTATTGTACGAAACGGCGCCATGCTGTGTTCAGAAGCGAACAATAAGAGACTTAAGATCGGCGAAAAACGCCTTAAAAATGAACTTTCAAATCGTGGCATAACATTCGCAAATATACCGACGTGAAAAAGACTGTGACTTATAGGGAAATTACCATCGCCATCGGCATTCTGGTCGCCATGGTGATAGCCCTCACACTGTGGACGAGGGTTCCGGGCGACAACCTCTCCGGCGCTGATTCCCGACTCAGTCTTCCAATCGCCGCCGAGTATCTTTTGGAACCAGCGATCTCGCTATTTGCCGACGTGCGGGATCTTCGGTAGGACGCTACCGCTTCAAGTTTTTTGGTGCATTCCGTAGATTGAAATAATCCCGGTTCAGGTTGAATACCAGCGAAAATCGGTTCTTGTCGATCCCCTCGAACTGAAAGTCAGACAAGAACACGTTCCTCCCATAAAACAGGTTTACAAATCCCATGATGCTGAGGCCGGCGCGGGGTGTAAACACCCATGCACTTCTGTCAAAATCGGAATAGTATGTAAAATCCGCCGCTATGCCCACCAGCCCTGCCGTGATCTCATACCCCAGCTTCGGACCCAGGATGAGACGGTCGTCTTTGATCATTCCGTCTACGGTGAGGTACGGCCCCGCCGACGCCAGGCTGAGGGGATGAATATAGATCTTATGCCACTGGATGCCAGCTTCCAGGAACGCCGTCTCCTGGTAACCAACGCCTGCTTTGTGAATGAGCCTCGGCTTGGTCCAGTACCGCTCGAAAGGCTTGATGTCGACAGTATCCTGCCCGAATGAAGAAAGGGATGAAAGTAGTGCGGTGAGGAACAAAAGGATCTTCACCGACTTAAGTTCTGTATGCATAATAGTGAAGAACCGTTTCAATGGCGCGCCGCATGGCTTCATTAATCGGATAAAAATCCCTGGCCAGATCCGGATCAATGCCGGCCACGCGCATATAATAATGATTTATTACCGGCACGTCACCGCCGTTCTCGATAGTCTTCACGGTCGCGGAATGTTCCTCCGCCTGTTCCGTCTTGATCGTCTGACAGGTGACAAACTCCTTTTGCGAATACTTATTGGTGCGGGCGGAAAAACCGAACAGCCGGCAAATCAATGCACGAAATTTATATTGCGTACAGAATCCGGCCCCCGGTCTGGCGGCATCAAAAAAGATGCAGAGCGGCCCTTCATGCTGACGCAGCTTCGCCAGCCATTCCTCCGATTGATTTGCATGGTAAATGTGCTCAGCAAAAGGCAGGAGCTCCAACACAGAAGCTTCGATGTTGGGTTTGTGGCAGCACTTGCCACAGCCGGTCTTGCAGGTAAGCTTTGACCACCCATGAAAGTTTGACATTTCCTGGTCGAGGAGAGAATACACCTCCTCAATTGCCTGAACTTTTTGGCTGATTGACAACGTTAGAATTTCAGCAAATGTACGCGATAAAATCAATTCCAGGCGAATGTTTACCTCAACCGTTTGCAGCCCCGTTGTATTTGGTGAAAGCCGCAGATAATGCTTAACCGGGGTATATTCACATTCATTCTATGTGAATTCAAAGAAAACCGATCTTTATTTGTTTGGGATAAAAGCGAGAATATTGCGGCTAATAATATTTTGTACTGAAAATAAGGATTAATTTTGGCCGCCTGAAAACCACCTAGGATATGACGGAAGCAAATTTGATGAATTACCTGCCGATTGGGGTAATGTTTTTACTGGCCGCCGGTTTTGTTGCACTCACGATGGTTGTAACCCATTGGCTGGGTCCAAAGCGCAAGACCAAGGTTAAGCTCGAATCTTTTGAGTGCGGCATTGAGCCACGCGGCAATGCCAGGCAACCCTTTCCGATCCGCTACTTCCTGGTGGCAATCCTGTTTGTGTTATTTGACGTCGAGGTGATATTCATGTATCCCTGGGCAGTGAATTTCAAGGATTTCGGTGTTACCGGATTTGTTCAGATGCTGGTATTCCTGGGTCTGCTGCTGGTAGGTTTCTTCTATATTATTAAGAAGAAGGCTTTGGAGTGGAAGGATTAACGCGAAAAATAATGGGATCTACTGATATAAAAACGACAGACATTCAACTCGTTGAAAAACCGGATGGCTACGAAGGCGCCGGCTTTTTTGCAACCAGCCTGGATAAAGTGGTGGGGATGGCCAGGAAAAATTCCATTTGGCCCCTTCCTTTCGCCACCTCCTGCTGCGGAATTGAATTTATGGCCACCATGGGCGCGCATTACGATCTTGCGCGCTTCGGTTCCGAAAGGCTTAGTTTCTCACCGCGGCAGGCTGACCTGCTCATGGTAATGGGAACGATCGCCAAGAAGATGGGACCGGTATTAAGACAGGTATATGAACAGATGGCGGAACCGCGGTGGGTGCTTTCTGTCGGGGCATGCGCGTGCAGCGGCGGGATCTTCGACACCTACAGCGTATTGCAGGGCATCGACCGGATCATTCCTGTGGATGTCTATGTTCCGGGATGCCCGCCCAGACCCGAGCAGATCATTAATGGAATCATGAAAATTCAGCAACTGGTTGAAACCGAATCACTCCGCAGAAGAGATTCGCCCGAATACAAGGCCATGCTGAACAAATACGGCATTGAATAATACTGGTACTGGTATGGATAAAACGGCAGAGGAACAGATTGTTGGCATCATCCGGGAAAAATTCGAAGGCGATATTATCTCGGTCGGCAGCCACTATAACTTTCTGACCATTCACTTCAGGAAGGAGAATATCATTGAACTGATCCGGTATTTGTATGACCATCCGGTCGCCAGGTTTCAATACCTGACAACCCTGTGCGGCATCCATCATCCCGACACCAAAGAGATTGCCATCATGTACCAGCTCCACAATCTGGTCAGCAACTGGCGGATCCGTATCAAGATCTTTCTGCCGGAAGACAATGCGGTGACACCAACCCTCACCACCGTTTTTTCCGCCGCCAACTGGATGGAACGCGAAACGTACGATTTCTTCGGGGTGAAATTCACCGGTCACCCCGATCTGAGAAGAATACTCAACGTGGAAGACATGATCATGTTCCCGATGCGGAAGGAATTCCCGCTGGAAGATCAGACACGTGAGGACAAGAATGATTTTATGTTTGGACGATAAAACATGGCTGACGAAAGCATTATTAATACCTCCACTGCAGTAGAAGAAAAAAAATATTCTACCCTTAACCTGGGGCCTACACACCCTGCGACCCACGGCATTTTCCAGAATGTTCTTACCGTGGATGGAGAAAAGATCATCCACTCGGAACCCACCATCGGATATATCCACCGGGCATTTGAAAAGCTCTCGGAAAGGCGACCCTTTTACCAGATCACGCCGCTGACCGACCGCATGAACTATTGCTCCTCCCCGATCAACAACATCGGCTGGCACATGACGGTAGAGAAGCTGATCGGCGCAGAGATTCCCAAGCGCGTGCAGTATCTGCGCGTCATCATCATGGAACTCGCTCGGATCTCGGATCACCTGATCTGCAACACGGTGATCGCCGTGGATACCGGCGCCCTTACGGGATTTGTGTACCTCTTTCAGTTCAGGGAGCTGATCTATGAGATCTATGAAGAGATCTGCGGTGCGCGGTTAACGACCAACATCGGCAGGATCGGCGGCTTCGAGCGCGACTTCTCCGACACGGCGTGGGCGAAGCTCGATCGATTCCTGAAAGAGTATCCGGAAGCATTAAAAGAATTCGAGAGCCTCGTGAAGCGAAACCGGATCTTCATGGACCGGACGATCGGTGCAGGGGCGATCTCCGCTGAACGCGCACTGAACTACAGCTTTGCGGGTCCCAACCTCAGGGCTGCGGGCGTGGACTATGACGTACGCGTCATGAACCCCTACAGCAGCTATGAGGATTTCGATTTCATTATCCCGGTAGGGCTGAATGGCGACACCTATGACCGCTTCATGGTCCGCCAGGAAGAAATGTGGCAAAGTATGAGCATCATCCGCCAGGCGATCGAGAAGCTCCCGGAGGGACCGTTCCATTCACCCAACGTACCTGATTTCTATCTTCCCCCGAAGGAGGAAGTGTATAATAATATGGAAGCCCTCATCTATCACTTTAAGATCGTGATGGGTGAAACAGATGTGCCGAAGGGAGAAGTTTACCATTGCGTCGAGGGCGGCAATGGAGAACTCGGATTCTACCTGATCAGTGATGGCGGACGTACACCGTTCCGCCTGCACTTCAGAAGACCGTGTTTTATTTATTACCAGGCATATGCAGAAATGATCAAAGGCGCCAATATCTCCGATGCGATCCTCACCATGAGCAGTATGAATGTGATCGCGGGGGAATTGGATGCTTAAGTAGTTGACAGAAGGAAGTTGACAGTAAGCAGTTGACAATAGCTGATTAAAATAATGGGTGCTGCAGGATGGCTTGGGCTATCCCCAACACTCAGCAAGCTAATAGCCAGGAGCAAAATCCAGTGCTGATAGCCAGATTGAAATTGAACGAACAGCGGTAACGTATATTAAATGACTAATTCCCAACCCCAGTTCTCCGATGCCACCATGGCATTGGTACAGAAGATCATCAAACGATATCCGGAAGGCAGACACAAATCCGCCCTGCTTCCCATCCTTCATTTGGCGCAGGCTGAGTTCGGCGGATGGCTGAGTCCCGCCACGATGGATTATGTCGCCTCGATCCTTCAGCTGAAGGCCATTGAAGTGTATGAGGTCGCTTCTTTTTACACGATGTACAACCTCCGGCCTGTGGGCAAATGCCTGCTTGAAGTCTGCCGCACCGGGCCCTGCGGTATCAGAGGCGCTGACGATATCATTGAATACCTGGAGGAAAAGCTCGGCATCAAAGACGGCGAAACCACGGCCGATGGGATGTTTACCCTGAAAACAGTGGAATGTCTTGCTTCGTGCGGCACCGCGCCGATGATGCAGGTAGGTCAGCATTACATCGAAAACCTGACCTGCGAAAAGCTCGACGGTATTTTGGAGAACTTACAAAACACCCATCAAAAAAAGTGACATGGGAAAAAAATTGCTGCTAAAGGATATTGATGTTCCGGGAATAAGATCGTACGACGTATACCGGCGCCAGGGCGGCTATGCATCCGTCGAAAAAGCTTTAAAGACCATGACGCCTGATGGGGTCATGGAGGAGGTAAAGAAGTCAGGTCTGCGCGGAAGAGGCGGAGCCGGGTTTCCCACGGGTATGAAGTGGAGTTTCCTTGACAGGAAGTCGACCAAACCGCGCTATCTCGTCTGCAACGCTGACGAAAGCGAGCCCGGCACTTTCAAGGACCGCTATCTGATGGAATTCATTCCGCACGCGCTCATCGAAGGCATGATCGTGTCGAGTTATGCCCTGGGCGCCAACACCTCATACATTTACATGCGCGGTGAATTCCGCTGGATATTTCCGATCCTGGAACAGGCCATTGAAGAAGCCCGTGCCGCCGGATTTCTCGGACAAAACATTCTGGGCACGGATTACTCCCTTGAATTATATGTCCACCCGGGTGCAGGCGCCTATATCTGCGGAGAAGAAACGGCCCAGATCGAATCACTGGAAGGTAAACGCGGTAACCCGCGTAACAAGCCACCCTTTCCCGCTGTCGTCGGATTATACGGTTGCCCCACCGTTGTAAACAACGTGGAATCCATCGCCACCGTCCCGCATGTCCTCACCATGGGCGGCGACGAATATGCAAAGATCGGCGTTGGCAAAAGCACGGGTACAAAACTGATATCCGCCTCCGGCCACATCAACAAGCCTGGCGTATACGAAATAGAATTGGGCCTGCCCGTTGAAGAGTTCATCTATTCGGATGAATACTGCGGCGGAATCTGGAAGAAACGAAAAATGAAGGCGGTCATCGCCGGAGGTTCTTCCGTTCCCATTTTGCCTGCAGACCTGATCCTCAAAACCGCGAAGGGCGAACCGCGCCTGATGAGTTACGAATCGCTCGCCGATGGTGGTTTCCAGACAGGAACCATGCTGGGCTCAGGTGGATTTGTCGTCATGGACGAAACAACATGCATTGTCAGAAACCTCTGGACATTCGCGCGATTTTACCATCACGAATCCTGCGGACAATGCAGTCCCTGCAGGGAAGGAACAGGATGGATGGAGAAAGTGTTGCACCGCCTCGAACACGGGCATGGACGGATGCACGACATCGACTTGCTGGTGAACGTTGCAAAAAATATCGAAGGCAACACCATCTGCCCCCTCGGTGACGCAGCTGCCTGGCCTGTCGCCAGCGCCATACGCCATTTCCGGGAAGAGTTTGAATATCATGTGAACTATCCTGAAAAAGTCAAGAACAGGAAACATTTTGAAAAAGAACCCTTTGTTTCAGAAAAGCAATTAACGGCAACGGTCGCGTAAGCGCCGCCGATGTGCTCGCGTGAACAAAAAAGGAAAACGTTGAGAGAAAGCAGAACAAGCATAACGTAAAAAAACTTCGTGCCCTCGTGGCAAAACATAAAAAGTGCCCTGGTGGCAAAAATTAAGAGCGATGTTGAAAGTAACAATCGATGGAATAGAAACTGAGGTACAGGAAGGTACTACCATCCTGCAGGCAGCACGGCAGATCGGGGGAGAAATTGTCCCGCCTGCCATGTGTTATTACTCCACCTTGAAGAACAGCGGTGGCAAATGCCGCGCATGTCTGGTGAAAGTGGCTGCAGGGTCGGCAAAAGATCCGCGCCCCATGCCCAAACTGGTTCCCTCCTGTATCACCAGCGTACAGGACGGTATGGTGGTCGAAAATATTACCAATCCTGCCGTTCTCGAAACACGCAAGGCTGTAGTTGAATTTCTACTGCTAAACCATCCGTTGGATTGTCCTATCTGCGATCAGGCAGGTGAATGCGATCTTCAGAACTTTGCGTATCAGCACGGCATGGCCAATACCCGCTACGAGGAAGAGCGCAGAACATTCGAGCCCCATGACATCGGCGACAAGATCAAACTTCACATGACCCGTTGCATCCTGTGCTACCGCTGTACCTATGTGGCAGACCAGATCACCGACAACCGCGTGCATGGTGTGCTCAACAGAGGCGATGCCGCAGAGATCAGCACGTACATCGGGAAAGCAATTGACAACGACTTCTCAGGGAATATGATCGATGTGTGTCCGGTGGGCGCATTGACTGATAAGACGTTCCGCTTCAAAAGCAGGGTATGGTTCACCAAACCGCTCGACGCGCACCGCGATTGCCCCAAATGCTGCGGCAAAGTGGTACTGTGGACGAAGGGCGAAGAAGTGCTGCGTGTCACCGCCCGCAAAGACCATTACGGTGAAGTGAAAGAATTCATCTGCAATGATTGCCGCTATGAGCATAAGGATATGAAGCACTGGGTCGTTGAAGGACCCCGCCACATCGAGCGCAGCTCCGTGATCTCACAAAACCATTACGAACGGATCGACCTTCCGAAATTGAAGCAGGACGTAGAACGCCAGCTGAAATTCCAGGAAGGAAAAAGACTAAACGAATCCAATAATATACCTTCATGACGGATTATCTGATCTACAAGCTCATTCTTGTTGCGGCTGTCTTCGGGCTTACGCTCCTGATCGCGATGTACTCCACTTATTTCGAGCGAAAAGTTGCTGCCTTCATCCAGGACCGCGTCGGACCGGATCGCGCAGGTCCCTTTGGTATCCTGCAACCGCTGGCAGACGGGATCAAGTTCTTCATGAAGGAAGAGATCATCCCCAACGTTTCGAACAAATTCCTCTTTATCCTCGGTCCCTGTATCGCCATGATCACGGCGCTGATGGCCGGTGTCGTCATCCCCTGGGGCGGCAACATCGAGATCAACGGCGTGAAATACAGCCTTCAGATCGCCGACATCAACATTGGCGTCCTGTACATCTTCGCCGTTGTATCCATCGGCGTCTATGGAATCATGATCGGCGGATGGGCTTCGAACAACAAGTTCTCGTTGCTGGGCGCCATTCGCGCTTCTGCCCAGATGATCAGCTACGAGCTGGCGATGGGTTTGTCGATCATTGCGCTCATCATGGTAACCGGCACGCTGAGCCTGAAAGAGATCTCAGCGATGCAGGGCGGCGGCATTGGAACCGACTGGAATATGTGGCACATCGTGTACCAGCCCGTAGGCTTTCTTATATTCATCATTTGCGCTTTTGCAGAATGTAACCGGATGCCATTCGACTTACCCGAAACGGAAACGGAGCTTGTCGGCGGATACCACACGGAATACAGCAGTATGAAACTCGGCTTCTACCTGTTTGCCGAATACATCAACATGTTTACTTCCTCTGCGGTGATGGCCACCCTTTATTTCGGCGGCTATAACTTTCCTTTCATGAACGATCTGGGGCTCAGCGAGAACGCGATCACCATCATCGGCACGATCGGATTATTCATCAAGATATTTTTCTTCATTTTCTTTTTCATGTGGATCCGCTGGACACTGCCGCGTTTCCGCTATGATCAGTTAATGAACCTGGGATGGAAGGGCCTGATCCCCCTGGCCATTGCAAACTTGCTCATCACGGCGATCGTGATGATTTTACTCGACTAAGAAAGGAGCGTTAACATGGAATCTTTAAGCGGAAGAGCAAAAGTTGTTGTTAAAAAAGAGATGACCCTGGCCGAAAGGCTTTATCTGCCGGCCATCGTCGGCGGCGCCTGGATCACCCTCAAGCACCTTTTCAAAAGAAAAGCGACTGTGAAATATCCGGAAAAGAAGCGGGAATTCAGCGCTGTGTGGCGTGGCCAGCATGTGTTGAAGCGCGATGAGAAGGGCGCGGAACGCTGTACAGCATGCGGCCTCTGTGCTGTATCATGTCCGGCGGAAGCCATCACCATGCAGGCGGCAGAAAGAAAAAAGGGCGAAGAAACCCTTTACCGGGAAGAACGCTATGCGGCGAAATACGAGATCAACATGCTTCGCTGCATTTTCTGCGGATTGTGCGAAGAAGCATGCCCCAAGGAGGCCATTTTCCTCACCGACCGACTGGTGCCAACCGAATTCAGCAGGGAAGATTTCGTTTATGGAAAGGATAAACTGGTAGAACCTGTTGACGAGCGTATCGATGTGACAAAACGCCAGACGCCGTCTGTTCTTGAATTCAAGAAAAATAAGCGGTTCGCCCATAATAAATAACCATTTTCCGCTTCCCGAAGGCAGAAACCTTCGGGAAGTTTTTTAAAATAACATAGGTTTGCACTTTCATTGAGATAACCATTATTACCGTATCGTGACTCTATACGTTTTCTACTTTCTGTCCTTTCTTGCGGTGCTCAGCGCGCTGATGGTGGTTTTTTCCCGTAATCCCATCTACAGCGTTCTCTACCTGGTCATCACATTCTTTTGCGTGGGAGGTCATTACCTGCTCCTCAGCGCCGAATTTCTTTTTGCCGTTCACCTGATCGTATATGCGGGTGCCATCATGGTCTTGTTCCTGTACGTGATCATGCTGCTCAACCTGAACATTGAAACAGAGCCTCAGAAGAAATCAATCTATAAACTGAGCGCAGTCATTTCAGGAGGCTTGCTCATGCTTGTGCTGATTGCCGCACTGAAGGGCGCGGAATCCCCGGAGCTTGTGTTTGGAGCCCATCCGGAAGTCGGGCTCGTAAAGAACCTGGGCAAAATGCTGTTCAATGAATTCCTGCTACCCTTTGAAATCGTTTCTGTTCTTTTGCTGGCTGCCATGGTAGGCGCTGTGATGCTCGGCAAAACACCGCTGAAGGACACCAAAGACGCAAAAAAATCGAATGGGATGTCCGCTGAAACGGATCCCGTGAATATCAAAAATGTAAAACAGTTTACGAATGAATGATTCCGTAAGCCAGGCCGTGCAGGCAATCCCCCTGAATTATTATATCTGGCTCAGTACTGCACTTTTCGTCATTGGTGTGCTGGGCGTGCTTTACCGCCGGAATGCGATCGTCATCTTCATGTGTATTGAGCTGATGCTGAACGCTGTGAATTTGCTGATGGTGGCGTTCTCCGGCTATCATGGCGATGGCGCCGGACAGGTATTTGTGTTCTTTATTATGGCCGTTGCCGCTGCAGAAGTGGCTGTGGGACTTGCCATTCTGATCACCATCTACCACAACACGCGCAGCACCGATATTAATGTACTGAATAAACTGAAATGGTGATGGATCTCCTCGTTGGCCTTATTCCGCTTGCTCCGCTTCTTGGCTTTTTGCTCATCGCACTGATCAATAAACAACTCCGTCAGTGGCTGGTGGCCCTGATCGCCTGCTCCTCTGTCCTGTTTTCCTTCATCCTCTCCGTCGTGCTTTTTTTCGCCCTCGGGGATGGCCAGACATCAATCACCTTCACCGCGTTCGACTGGATTGCCACCGGTAATCTCTCAGTTTCCTTTTCGCTCCTCGTCGACCCGCTCAGCATCCTGATGATGCTCATCATCACGGGCGTTGGATTTTTAATTCACGTGTATTCCACCGGGTACATGCACGGAGATGAAGGTTTCAACCGCTTCTTCGCGTACCTCAACCTCTTTATTTTCTTCATGCTCCTCCTGGTGATGGGCGATAATTACCTGCTCATGTTTGTCGGCTGGGAAGGTGTTGGTCTCTGTTCTTATCTGCTGATCGGTTTCTGGTTCAAGAACACGGAATACAACAACGCCGCAAAGAAAGCCTTTATCATGAACCGCATCGGAGATCTTGGCCTGATCCTCGGCGTCATCATGATCTTCGTCCACTTCGGCTCACTCTCCTATCAGGAAGTTTTTTCACAGGCCGCAGGACTGACCCCGGGCACGCAGACACTCACGATCATCACCATTCTTCTATTCATCGGTGCCATGGGAAAGAGCGCACAGATTCCGTTGTACACCTGGTTGCCCGACGCCATGGCCGGCCCTACTCCCGTATCAGCCCTCATCCACGCCGCCACCATGGTTACGGCAGGAATTTACATGATCGCGCGCAACAACATCCTTTACACCCTGTCTCCTTTCACGTTAGACCTGATTATCATCATCGGCCTGGCAACGGCCCTGCTGGCTGCCACCATTGCGGTTGCACAAAACGACATCAAGAAAGTACTCGCGTATTCAACAGTCAGTCAGCTGGGACTGATGTTCCTTGCCCTTGGCCTTGGCGCGTACACCAGCGGAATATTCCACATGACTACCCACGCCTTCTTTAAGGCGCTGTTGTTCCTTGGCGCCGGAAGCGTGATCCATGGTATGGGGGGCGAACAGGACATTCGCCAGATGGGCGGCCTCCGCAAATATCTTCCCATCACCTTTGCTACTTTTCTCATCGGTACGATCGCCATCTCCGGCCTCCCTCCTTTCGCAGGATTCTTCTCCAAAGATGAGATCCTTGCCAATGCGTTTGCAGGAAACAAGATCGTATGGGCACTGGCATTCTTTGCATCCCTGCTCACAGCCTTCTATATGTTCCGGTTGTTCTTCCTTACTTTCTCGGGAACCCCACGCGCCGGGCAGGAGGTGGTTCACCATATCCATGAATCACCCCGAAGCATGACTACTCCCCTCATCGTGCTGGCCGTGCTTTCAGCAGTGGGCGGATTCATCGGGATCCCTGCTGTGCTGGGCGGCAACCACGCATTGAATAATTTCTTGGCACCGGTATTCGCGCAATCTCAGAAAATATTGACAGCCCATCACCTGTCGCATGCTACCGAGTTCATATTGATGGGCGTGGTGGTAGCATTGACATTGGTGGTGATCTTCATTGCCTACACCACTTATGTACGCAGAAAGAGCGTTCCTGCTCCGGAAGGCGTTACACTCAATGCCTTCCACCGGTTGCTCTCCAACAAGTATTATGTTGACGAGCTCTATGAAAAGCTTATTCTGAAGCCAATGAATTTTCTGTCGAGGGCGCTGGATGCCGTGATGGAACGGTTACTGATCGACAGGATCGTCAATGGTACAGGCAGAGCTGTTACCTGGGGTGGAAAAACCCTGCGGCTGATCCAGACAGGAAACACCGGGTTTTACATTTTCGCCATGGTGATCAGCATTATTGTTCTACTGGTTGTTAAGAGTTTTACGTGACAGATAATTTCCGTTGTTACTGAATCATAAAAGATGTTAACGTTATTATTGATATTCTGGCCCCTGCTCGCAAGTTTCGTATTCTTTGCCATCAAACCCCATGAGGCAAAGAAATGGGCACTGACAGCCGCCGTGATCGAACTCGCTATTTCATTGATCATGGTACTCCTCTTCAATGCATCAGAGGCCGCACAATTTATCATCAATGCTCCCTGGATCAATTCACTGGGCATCCACTTTTATGTGGGTATCGACGGCATCAGCTTACTGCTCGTGCTGCTCACCACGGTGCTTACACCCCTGATCATCCTTTCTTCTTTCAAACATCAATATGAAAATGAACCATCGTTCTATGGGCTCGTGCTCTTCATGGAGATGGCATTGATCGGAGTCTTCTGCGCACTCGACGGCTTCCTTTTCTATATCTTCTGGGAGATGGCGCTTATTCCGATCTACTTCATCTGCCTGCGCTGGGGCGGTGTCAACCGCGGCCCCGTCACGCTGAAGTTCTTCATCTACACGCTGGCGGGAAGTCTGATCATGCTCATCGGACTGATCTACGTTTATTTCCAGACACCCGGAGATCACAGCTTCAGCATTGAAGCGCTGTATGCGGCAGGCCAAAACCTTCCGGCAGCCGAACAGGGGATTATTTTCTGGGCGCTGTTTCTTGCCTTTGCTGTGAAGATGCCTGTGTTCCCCTTCCATACGTGGCAACCTGACACCTACCATACTGCGCCGACGCCTGGCACCATGTTGTTGTCAGGCATCATGTTGAAGATGGGTATCTATGGCGTGATCCGCTGGCTGATTCCCGTGGTTCCCGATGGCGTCGAGCGCTGGGGTTCCACTGCGCTTACCCTTTCCGTTATCGGCATTGTCTACGCCTCCCTCCTCGCGATCATACAGAAAGACCTGAAGAGACTGATTGCCTATTCGTCCATTGCACACGTTGGCCTGATTGCCGCGGGAATATTTACCATGAACAAGATCGGGCTTCAGGGCGCCATGATCCAGATGGTTAGCCACGGCATCGTGATCGTCGGGTTATTCTATATCATTGACATCATTATTTCACGGACTTCCACGCAGGAGATCGCAAGTCTGGGCGGGATCCGGACCTCCGCGCCCAGGTTCAATACGGCTTTCATTATTATTCTCCTGGGCAGCGTAGCCCTGCCGTTAACGAGCGGCTTCGTTGGCGAGTTCCTGCTGATCAACGCTGTTTTCCAGTACAACTATGTCAGCGGCGCCTTTGCCGCCCTGACCATGATACTCGGCGCGGTCTATATGCTGCGCAGCTTTCAGTTGACGATGCTCGGCGAAAACAATGCCGTAACGAAAAATTTTATCGATCTCGACAGACAGGAGAAATGGGTGCTCTACCCCATTGTGATCATGGTGATCCTGATCGGTATTTACCCCGCTCCCTTGCTGAAAATTTCTGATGTGGCAGTGGATAACCTCCTTACCATCATCTCAAATTACCAGGCAGGAATTAGGAATTAGTCCCCTTCAGGGGATGTAGGGGTGTGTGCAGGGCAGGCAGTATTAACGACAATTAAAACACAATACAGTGAATTCAGTTTTCGTACTTTCAGGATTGGGCATCTTTTCGCTGCTGGCGGAGATCTTTAACATCAGGAGATTTCTTTTTCCCGTAGTGATCCTGGGCTTAATAGCTTCTGCAGTATTACTCGTATTTGACTGGAACCAGGGAACCGCCCACTACAGCAACATGCTCACCTTCGACAATTATGCCGTAGCCTTCAGCATAACCCTGTCGCTCGTCGCCATGTTGTGGTTCCTGATGTCACGCGATTATTTCGAAAACACAACCAATGTAACCGATCACTTTGCGCTCATTCTTTTTTCCCTCGTTGGAGCAGTATTCATGGTCTCTTATTCCAATCTGGCCATGCTGTTCCTGGGAATTGAAGTCCTGTCTATTTCACTGTACGTTCTGGCGGGCAGCAATTTCAAGAATATCTTTTCGAATGAGGCGTCATTCAAGTATTTCCTCATGGGATCTTTTGCAACCGGATTCCTGCTGTTCGGCATCGCACTCATCTATGGCGCCACCGCTTCATTTGACCTTCAGGTGATTGCTTCCGAGGTAGCCAAGGGAACGCCAGGAAGAACAGCATGGCTGTACGCAGGCATCCTGATGCTCATCATCGGCCTCGGCTTCAAGATCTCGGCTGTGCCCTTTCACTTCTGGGCTCCCGATGTTTACGAGGGCTCTCCTACGGTTGTGACGGCTTTTATGTCTACCATCGTGAAGATTGCCGCCTTCGCGGGATTTTATCGACTCTTTGCCACGTGCTTCAGCACCGTCCATACCGAATGGGCTGACGTCGTGCTGGTCATCACCATATTAACGCTGCTGGTAAGCAATATCACGGCCGTATATCAGCACAGCGTAAAACGCATTCTCGCCTATTCAAGCGTTGCCCATGCCGGATACCTGATGATTGCGCTGGTGGGAATGAACGACATTTCAGCAAGTGCCATTCTCTATTACGTCATTGCCTACGCAGTCGCCTCGATCACTGCATTCACCGTCCTCCACAACGTGGAAGCCGAAGACCAGACACCGGTGGTCGACAGCTTCAACGGGCTGGCTAAGCGGAACCCCTACCTTGCTTTCTGCATGGGCGTATCCCTGTTGTCGCTGGCCGGTATTCCTCCCCTCGCGGGATTTTTCGCCAAGTATTACATCTTTACCGTGGCCTTCCAAAGCGGCTACGTCGGGCTGGTCCTCCTGGCGGTGATCACATCCCTCATCGGAATCTATTATTATTTCCGCATCATCATTGCGATGTATTTGAAGTCAACAGAAAAAAGCATCATCATTCAGGTGCCTGTACGCCATACTGTGATCCTGGCCATCAGCGTTCTGCTAAGCATCCTCTTCGGTATCTTCCCGGATCTGTTGGTCGGCCTGATCTAGTCTGCCGTCAGACGATCCAGCGTTTTAACTTCAAGGGGTGTAACCGTGTTCACGGCAAACCGTTGAACCTGTACCTGCATTAATTTCAGGAAAGGAGTTTTTTTGTATCTTTTACTATCCTTCCCCATAACACATACGGTTATGAAAACGATACCGCTTTTAATACTCGTTTCAGCGCTGACCGCCAGTCATCTACTTGTTGCCCAATCCCTCGAAATGGACGCTGCCTTTCATCTTTCACAACCGATCGGTCCCATGGCAAGAAACATGAACAATGCTTTTGGGCTGTCGCTTGGGCTGGAAAAATATTTCAAGACTCCTTTTTCAGCCGGTCTGCAAATGAGCTTTGGCAACTATGGATATCAGACTTCCCGCCAGCAATACACGTTCAGTGACGGGTCTGTAACGGAAACAAATGTGAATGTCGGGAACAATATCTTCAACATGTTCCTTACCGGCAAGCACTACCTGCGCAATCATAAGCCTGTCAATCCTTACCTGAGCGCAAAAGCCGGGTGGATGTGGTTCAGCACAAACCTCACCGTCGAAGATCCTGGAGATGCATTCAGCTGCCACCCCATTGAGTCGGAAATCATTGCAAGGGACAATACCTATTCTGTTAGCGGTGGCGCCGGACTTCGGCTTGACTTCAATACCATCTTCAACAGGATGGAAATTCAGCGCCTGTTTTTCGACCTGAATGTACACGCCACCCACGGAGGGATTGTAGAATATATGAATGTCAGGCAGGATCCACGACAACCCGTTCCCGATCGGGATATCATGGTCAGATTCCTGAATACCCAAAGCCAGGTAGTGCACGAACATCATGTCGGCTACCTTTACAGCAGTGTGCTGAGTATGATGGAATACAGGTTCGGGGTGGTTTATCGGCCGTGAGTTGTTGGTTGTTGGTTGATGGTTGATGGTTATTGGTTGTTGGTTGTTGGTTGGCGACCTGCCTCATGGACGACATCGTAACGAAGTGATACGAGGCCGCTTTCGTAGGCTTTGGTTTCCAGTAGCTTCAGTTGTACCCTGCCATCGATCCCTGAAAAGAGCGGCTTACCTCCGCCCAGCAATAGTGGATGCACGGACACCCAGACCTCGTCCAGAAGCCCTGAATTTACGAACGCTGTCGTCAGCGACGCTCCACCAAAAAGCCAGATGTTCCTGCCCGCCGTATTTTTTAATGCTTTCACCTTGTCCTCAAGATTCCCACTGATCAGTTCAATGCCCTCCTGCGGTGTTGACCATGTATTCGAGAAGACATAGCTCTTGATCTTCCCGAAAGGATTCCCGTCTTCCCACTTCATCATCAGCTCATAACTCTTGCGGCCATAAAAAACAGCGTCAATGTTCTTAAGAAAATCATTCATGCCGTAATCCCGATCGGTGAAACACCAGTCAAATTCTCCCTGGGGTCCTTCAATGTACCCATCCAGGGTGACGGCTACTGCCAATATCACTTTGCGCATAAGTATGTTTTTTTTGTAAAGGATGAAAAGGATGTTGACAACTACTGTCAGAAAACCGGCACCAGAGAAGTGAAAAAAGGGGGAACTAAGATAAAACAGTTCCTCCCGGAACAAGGGCGGAGGAATAATGGGTGTAGAGCTCCCCGACCATTTCCTCCATCGTATCCTTGAGTTCCCGGGGACTGAAGATATCTGCCGACTTACCATACATCATCAGCCAGCGGCAGAAGGAGCGGAGATTCGCAATCAGGAAAGTCATCCTGCAGATGTCACCGCGGTCTTCCTCGGAAACGAACCCGTAATAGTACCGGGAATTTTTTGAGAATGACATGACAGACTTGTCGAAGTCAACCACAACCTTCACCATATCGTCATGCGCCTGCATCAGGCTGTCGAAATATTCCTGAAGTGTATAGTGGTTCCGGGGATCGAATACTTCCTCTTTTGTCTGCAGGGTCTGGATCATGTCGATCCTGAAATCGCGATAGCCATTGCGAAGCCTGCACCAGGCGATCAGATGCCAGCTGCCGGAATAATATACCACACCGATCGGTTCGACCATGCGCGTGGTATGTTCATCTTTGTTGCTGGAATAATAGGAAAGCGCAAGGACATGCCTTTTTGAAATCGCTTTCTGGATATCCGCCATAAACTGATTGGGGAATTCCGGTTGATGGTCAGGTTTCCGGAAGACGGCGATGGAAGATTGGAGATTTTCAAGATGGTCTTTCTCCGAAGTATTGAGTACCGATTTGATCTTCAGCAAAGCAGATTCGTAGGCCTTGCGGATGGAGTCGTCAGTCATTTTCTCTACAAGCTTTCCGGCGGTCAGCAGGGCGCTGGCCTCCTCCTGGTTAAGCATCACGGGAGGCAGGTGATAACCGTCCACAATAAAATATCCTTTCCCGGCTTCTGATCCGATCGGCACCCCGGCTTCCATCAAAGCTTTCACGTCACGGTACACGGTGCGCAGGCTTATTTCAAACCGGTCGGAAATTTCTTCCGCTTTCACAACGCGCTTGGTCTGAAGGTGAATCAGTATTGCGGTAAGACGGTCAATTCTGTTCATACCCTAAATTTAACCAAAGGGCTTTAATAATGCAGCCACAAAGGTACGAAGACACTATTTTTTCGGTAGATATGGGCCGCGAAGGCACTGCCTATCCGCGTGGATCCCATCAGAACGCTAATCCTGATAACAGATCATTGTCTTCGTGGGCCAACCTTACCAGAATACGTAATAGAGTACTGCCAGGATCACGCAAACCACAGCGGCGCCGATCGCAAATACACCACGTGGCTTAAACATGGCTGCATCGATTTCCAACCCTCTGGGATTGTTCTTACTCTCGGGATCTGCAAGGCTGATAATGACCATCAAGGCAACCACGATCAGGAACACGAAACCCATACGGTCGATAAACGGTATTTCAAAAATTGCGGATTCCGGGTTGCGCGCCGAAAACCCGTATTCCGCCAACAGCGACAAGTCCGCCATGTTCGGCAGAAACTTGAACAGCAACGAAAGCGGGAAAGTAATGATCGCGGCAACAAGCGCAGCTTTGGCGGTAGTGCGTTTCCAGAAAAATCCAAGAATGAAAATCGCGAAGATACCGGGGGATACGAATCCGGTGTACTCCTGGATATACTGAAAACCACCCTTCTTATCGATGCCCATGAAGGGTGCAATGATTCCTGCGAGGAGCATCGAGACCACGATCGCCACACGGCCGACGACCACCATGTGTCTTTCGGAGGCATCCTGTTTGAAAAATTTCTTGTAGATATCCAGCGTAAAGATCGTGGAGATACTGTTTGCTTTTCCGGCAAGCGACGCCACGATGGCTGCCGTCAGCGCAGCAAAGGACAGCCCCTTCAACCCTACGGGTAACAGGTTTAGCAACACCGGGTACGCGCGGTCGGGATTTACCGTTCCGTCAGCAATCATATCCTGCTGAAACATCCCTTCCTGATAGAGAACATACGCGGCGATACCGGGGAGCACCACGATCACGGGCATGATCAGTTTCAGAAAAGCCGCGAAAAGGATACCATTCCTGGCGGTGGGCAGGTCTGCACCGAGGGCGCGCTGGGTGATGTATTGATTGCATCCCCAATAGTTCAGGTTTACGATCCACATCCCTCCGAGCAAAATGGTTAAGCCGGGAAGGTCGAGGTAGTTCGGATTATCCTGCTCAAACACCATGTGAAAATGATCCTCCGCGTGGTGCAGCATCAGCGAAAAACCATTGAATATACCCGTGGTATTGTAATGCTCCGAAACCAGGTTGATGGCGAGATAGGTGGTAGCCAATCCGCCAAGGGTAAGAAAAAATACCTGTATCACATCGGTATATCCGATAACCTTCATGCCACCCAGCGTAATGACAATGGCAAAAATCCCAAGACCAACCATGCATATCCAGATACTCAATCCGGAAATGGTGCTGATGGCGAGGGCGCCGAGGAAAAGGATAGACGTCAGGTTGACGATCACATACAACAAGAGCCAGAAGATGGCCATGATCGTACTCACCGTGGTGTTATACCGCTGTGTCAGAAATTGCGGCATGGTATATATCTTGTTCTTCAGATAGATCGGCATGAAAAAGATCGCCACCACCAGCAGGGTCGCCGCCGCCATCCACTCGTAGGTTGCAATGGCCAGACCCATCTTGAAGCCTGAGCCCGACATTCCGATAAATTGTTCAGCAGAAATATTTGACGCGATCAGAGACGCCCCGATGGCCCACCACGTCAGCGCGCCTTCAGCAAGAAAGAAATCCTTGGAATCGGTTACAGCTTTTTTCTTCCTGTTGTAGATCCAGTAACCATAGAAAGCCACGATAACGAAGTAGATGAGAAAAACAATGTAATCCCAAAGTTGAAGTTTCTGCATAAGGGTTCAGTGGTGGGTTTAGTAAGCCAAAAACTTTTTGAGGATCAATTCCCGCAAGTTCAGTAAATAAAAATGATGTTTTTTTTGAAAGATGCAAAACTTTTGAGGAAGGTATATTCGCGATCGGCGTAACAGGCAGACGCTGTGGCATTGCGGCGCTGGCCCGGACCGATGATCCTGGCCTCCGGAAAACCGCTTTCTGAAAATCCAAAGCAAATCCAGAACGGGTAAAAACAAAAATGCCCCACTGCAGAACAGTAGGGCACTTGTTATGTAGTTTGATTACGCTTATCCGAGGCGCTCGAGCACACCCATTACCTCCTTCACCGCTTTGCGACTTGCTTCCATGAGGCCTTTTTCTTCACTGTTCAGATCCAGCTCGATGATCTTCTCGATACCATTCTTGCCCAGCACAACAGGAACGCCCAGGTAGCAATCCTTAATGCCATATTCGCCCTCCAGTTTTACGCAAACGGGGAAGACCCTGCGCTGATCTCTGACAATCGCTTCAACCATTTGCGCAGCTGCGGAACCGGGTGCATACCAGGCCGATGTTCCCATAAGCTTCACCAGTTCCCCACCCCCAACTTTCGTTCTTTCGAGGATCGCGGTCAGTTTATCTTTGTCCATCAGTTCCGTCACCGGAATACCTGCCACTGTTGTATAACGCGGGAGCGGAACCATGGTATCGCCATGACCACCCATCAACACTGCCTGAATGTCTTTAGGAGAAACGTTCAATGCTTCTGCCAGGAAAGCGCGGTAACGTGCCGTATCGAGAATTCCGGCCATACCCATCACGCGTGTTCTTGGAAACTTGGACGTCAGGTGCGCCTGATACGTCATGACATCCAGCGGGTTGGATACCACGATAATGATCGCATTCGGTGAATGGCGTACAACGTTCTCTGTAACCGTCTTCACAATACCGGCATTGGTTCCGATGAGGTCGTCACGGCTCATGCCGGGTTTGCGCGGGAGTCCCGAGGTGATCACCACGACGTCTGATCCGGCACTCTTCGCATAGTCGTTCGTGGAACCGATGGTTCTGGTGTCGTACAGGTCAATGGGAGCTTTTTGCCAGATATCCAGTGATTTTCCTTCTGCTAACCCTTCCTTGATGTCTATTAATACAATTTGATTGGCAATCTCGCGGTAAGCCAGAACATCGGCACAAGTAGCACCCACGTTTCCAGCGCCAACTACGGTAACTTTCATATTATATGGATTTAGGTTTAGATATGTAAGAAGGCAAACCAACTGCCATCTCGGGGTATTGTTTAATATTTCGCGGTAAAAAATCCTGCTTCCTTCCTGATCAATTCAAGCTGCCGGAATAACGGGTGCCAATTTATTAATAAGCCCCGACTTAAGAAATCTTTTTTTTATCCCTGGCGCTGCCCGTCTGTAATAATCATGATACGCTTTGTGTCCGGCGTCACTTTATACCGATCGCTGATTCTGTGACCCACCACCCAGACAATATCACCCGCAGATTCCAGTACGGTGATGTCTGCCTTGGCATTAAAAGGAATCTTCAGGTCGATCAGGAAATCACTTAATTTTTTTTCCTGGTGCATGCCAAGAGGCATAAAATAATCACCTGCGCGCCATTTTCTCCAGATGAGGGGAAACTGTAATCGGCTGGCATCGAACTGACCCACAGAAGCGTCCTTCAGCAGCCGAAAATCGTCGGCCATTACCTCCTTCAGTGACAATATGAATGGGCGCTGACCCGCCGTCAGCTGGCCCTTCTCAATGGTCATCGTATTGAATACCGAAGTTTGTCGCCTTTCGATGATAAAATGCTTTCGGTCTACCAGGAGTTGATGAGAAGCGGAAAAGAATAATTTTCCCGGCTGATGGTCTTGCAGGATCTGGCGGCACTGGTCAAAATTGAATCCATGCTGCTTGATCACCTCCCATAACAAGACGGGTGGCGCCGGCGCCTGGCGTATCTTGGCAATGTCCAGGGTTAGTTTATGATCACGTTCTTCGCCGGCAACAGACTGAAACTCCCTTACAAACGCCTTTGTGATCTCGCTCGCGCCGGCCAGGCGCTCCATCGTATCCCGGAAAGTTTCTTCGAAACCGGGATTTACTTCCGACAAACGGGGTATGACCTGGTTCCGCAAATAATTGCGGTGATAATCATCGGTCAAATTGCTGGCATCCTCACGCCAGGGAATGTTCTTCATGATCGCATGATCCATGATCATGGTGCGCGTTGCAAAGAGCAGTGGCCGGATAACGCGGCCGGATCTGGGCGCTATTCCGGTCAAGCCATCGATCCCGGTTCCCCGCACAAAATTTAACAACGACGTCTCGAGGCTGTCGTTGAAATGATGGGCTGTCGCGACTGCATCGTAACCCTGCGTTTCGATGATGTCGCTGAAGAATTCATAGCGAAGTTCCCTGGCGGCCATTTGCACGGAAATTTTCTTCGCGGCCGCATGCTTTGCGGTATCGAAATGCTTCACCACAAAAGGAATATCCAGGGCGGCGCAGGATTGCTGCACCAACGCTTCATCCGCCATGGACTCCTCTCCTCTAAGCTGAAAATTGCAGTGCGCCACGCCGACCTTAAAACCGGCCTCCACCATCAGGTGCAGCATCACCATGGAATCCACGCCCCCACTGACTGCAAGAAGGATTTTATCCGTAGTTTTGCACAGCGTGTAGCGCCGGATATGGTTTAATAATTGCTCTAGCACGCTCAAATTTACCATTTACGATGGACGTTTCGCGGATATCATCAACAATTCGGGGGCTTTTAATCTTCAGTATCCTGGTGGCTACTGTAACGATGACCTATGGCCAGAAGAAGATCAAGCTGAAAGGCGCGGACGATCTCCGGTCAGGAAAAAAAGGCGATCAGCGGTATACGCGCCTCATCGGCAATGTTGTATTCGTACAGAACCAAACGACGATCTACTGCGATTCAGCACACTTTTACAGGAAGGAAAATTCCGTCGACGCCTTTGGGCGGGTACGGATCGTCGAAGGGGACTCCATCACCATTACCGGATCACACCTCATGTATGACGGCGACGCGAAGACTGCGAAGCTTCGCCGGAATGTGGTGTTCACAAAACTTCAGACGGCAACACTCTATACGGACAACCTGGACTATGCGCGATCTACCAGCCTCGCCTACTACTTCAGTGGCGGAAAACTGGTGGACAGTATCAACACGCTTACCAGTCGGAGGGGTTTTTACAATGCCAACACCAACCTGGCCACCTTCATAGACAAAGTGAAGGTAACCCACCCCGATTACACCATGCATGCCGACAGCATGCAGTACAATTCGCGCACGAAAGATATTTTCTTCATATCGGAAACCACGGTGATCAATAAAGACAGCAGCACCATGGTATACGAGGGCGGAAAATACAATACGATCACAAAAATTTCAGACCTCCATGACGGTGTCGGAGAATCTGAAGATTATACCATCGAAGGCGATGACTACGATCTGGATGCCATCCGCAACATCGCGCGGTTGCGGGGAAACGTAGTCATGACATCCAAGAAAGAGAACCTCATCATTTACGGGCAGGCGTCTGACTACTTCAAGGAAAGAGGCATCACCAAAGTATACAACAAGGCCTTCGTGGCAAAGGTCACGGAAGATAATGATACGCTGTTCATGTCGGCGGATACGTTGGTGTCCATTGACAGCAACGATCCTGCGAAGAAACGGATCCTCGCCTACCACAATGTCAAGATATACAAAACGGACCTTCAGGGAACAGCGGACTCATTGGAGTACCGGACCGCCGATTCAACCATTTACTTCTACAACGATCCGGTGCTGTGGACGCAGGGAAATCAGCTGACCGCTGACTCCATCAGTATGCTGATTGAGAACAATACCATCAGTAAGATGTTTCTCGTAGACAACGCATTCGTGATCTCCCAGGATACGTTGCTGAACTTTAACCAGATAAAAGGCAGGCAGATGACGGCCGAGTTTGCCGACGACAACATCAACCGTGTGATCGTGCAGGGCAATGGCGAGAGCCTCTTCTTCGCGCTGGATGATGAAGATCAGTCCTTTATGGGAATGAATAAGATTATCTGCAGCAACATCACCATCCGCTTCCGGGAAGGAAAAGTCAACAACCTCAGCTTCTATGTCAAGCCGGAAGCGCAGTTCATCCCGCCCCATGAACTGAAGAAAGAGCAGCGGGCCCTGAAAGGTTTTGAGTGGCGGGCCGACAACAAGCCCGCGCGCAGGGATGTGGTGAAGAGGTCGATTGCCCCGGATCCTTATTGAGGCTTATAAGTTTAAGATGTCTGAAAGGTTTAAGAAGTCTGAAAGGTTTGAGAAGTCTGAGAGGTTTGAGAAGTCTGAAAGGTTTGAGAAGTCTGAAGGGTTTAAGAAGTCTGAAAGGTTTAAGAAGTCTGAAAGGTAAAAGGGTAAATAGGTAAAAAGGGAGAATGGTTTGGAGAGTTGG
>JBARAD010000219.1:0-32409 GCA_049791675.1 Chryseosolibacter sp. | reverse complement strand
GGAGCGATGAGGTGGTTGTTGGTTATTTGTTATTAGTTTATTGGTTATTTGTTATTAGTTTATTGGTTATTAGTTATTGGTTTGGTTGTTAGTTAGTGGCACACACTCACCACTCACCACTCACCATTTCAGTCAAAGATAAACGTTCCATATTTCTGGAATTCATGGAAATTATTATTCACAGGCTGCCATGACCAGTAGGAGGATTCGGTTTCATCGTAATCGATGCGATACATGTTGGCGCGCCACGCTGTTCCCTTTTTGGGCGGTACATTCTGAAGCGGACGCAGCAGTGAGTAAGGAATAAAAAATTCGCCTATCCAGGCCGTTGTATTTCCCTGGCCATCCTGGATGATGTTGGTGGCTTTCCGTGTTTTTTTCGCTCCCCGGTAATTCCATGGAGTCCATCCCCCGCTCTGGCCATTGAGATTCGGTACCAGAATGGCAAGTTCATAGTTTAGCGGCGACAGTTCGTATTCCAGATAGATCGGGAACGTCTCGTCGGGCCAGAAAAAGATTTCGATCACATCCTCGTTCCAGAGGCTGGCAAAGTCGTCCTGCAATGTTGCGCTGATCTTATTGTCGTCGCAATGATAGAGCGCATATATGCCCTTCTCCGAATACAACAATTTCACCCGCGTAGTGTAGGGTGAAGATCCTTTGATCCTCGTCAGTGTCAGCCAGTCGGTGGCATTCCATGCGGGGTCAGTACCAGCGCCGGTCACATCGAAATCAGTGGTGGGTTTAACGTGCAGTACCGCTTTCTTGCCGGTAATGCCCTGTGCCGATGATAAAATGATGTTGAGATGGACTAAAAAAAGAAAAATAGAAATGGTGCGCGACATAGGGCAATCATGGTATATACGAGTAAAGATAGCTACATTTTCATAAGTCCAGGCCGGTTTTATGCGGTTCTTTGATGACAGGCATGTACGCCCTTGCACGATATAATCTAAAAAATGCTATATTGTGGGTTGGTTCCAGGCCGGTCGAACCAATTCGCACCGGACGGAGTTACTAATGACTAAGCCTTACAAATGTTAAAGTTCAATTTCCAACGCAATCAGACAACATTTTTTAAAGATCTCAAGCAAAAGATCGATCATCACTTCGAAGAGACCCGGACCGATCCTGCGGGAAATGGCAAGCTTTACCTCAAAGGGGCCATTCAGATCCTTTCAGCGGCCGCCATCTATGTGATACTTGTCTTTTTTACGCCGGCTCCCGTCATCGCCATACCGCTCTGTGTTCTACTGGGACTCAATCTCGGTGTCATCGGATTTAATGTTATGCATGAAGGCGGGCACCAGAGCTTCTCCAAATATTCATGGATCAATAAGGCTTCCGCCTATTCCCTGAACTTGCTGGGAGGCATCACCTATTTCTGGAAGATAAAACACAATGTGAACCACCATACGTTTACCAACATCGATGGAATGGATTCTGATATTGATGCCAAGCCCTTTATGCGGATGCATGCGGAGCAACCGCGTTACTGGTTCCATCGCTTCCAGCATATCTACTGGGTTGTATTGTATGGCATCTCCTACATCGCCTGGGTTTTTTACGAAGATTTTGAAAAATATTTTTCCGGAAGGCACTCCGCTAATTCAGTTCCGAAAAAGCTCGCCCCGAAAGAACACGTCATTTTCTGGGTTACAAAGATCATGTATGTGGTAGCCTACATCGTGGTTCCGGTCATCATGGTGGGATGGCTGCCTGCGCTGGTTGGTTTCTTCATCATCACGTTCGTGACGGGCCTTTCTATCAGTATTGTGTTCCAGTTGGCGCACGTTGTGGAGCATACTCAGTTTCATTCTCCCCATGATCAGGAAGAGGTTGCGAAACAGGAATGGGCCATTCATCAGCTGCACTCCACCGCCAACTTTGCAACCGGAAGCCGGCTACTTCACTGGCTGCTGGGAGGATTAAATTTTCAGATCGAGCACCATCTCTTTCCTCGCATCAGTCATATCCATTATCCGCAGGTGAGCCGCATGGTGAAAGAGGCCTGTGAGGAATACAATGTGAAATACATTGAATACAGAACGATGCTCCAGGCGTTGGGTTCCCATCTTATGCATTTGAGGAGACTGGGGAGGGCGGATTAAAGATTTAAAATTTAAAATTCAAAGTTTAAAATTGTTTAAAATTAAGAGTTCCAACAGGGGCGAAGAATCTTAAATCTTAAATCTTAAATCTTAAATCTTAAATCTTAAATTTTGAATCTCCCCCCTATTTATTTTTGTTGAAGAGACCACCGAGCGTTTCGCCGAGGCCACTACTCTTATTTCCGCTGCCGGTAAACTGCCCCATAAGATCCCCGATGTTGCTGTTGCCTGTGAGATTCTTAAGCACATCCTGAAGATCAAACTCGCGGTCATTCGGATCATTGGTCTTGTTGATGAACTGATTCAATACTTTGGGAATCAGTGACGCCGCAATCTGGTTCGCCTTTTCCGGTGGAAGTCCGAATTTTGCGGCAAGCTTCGCGGTGACATTTGAAATAATCGACTTCACCATCGGGTTGCTGGTCAACCCGCCCGCAGTATTTCCTTTAAATACCGACATCATATTCTGGATGTCACCCTCCCGTGCTTCGCGCGCCATGCCATCATTGATCTCCATACCCACTTCCCTGACAGCCTCGTCATTGTACTGGTTGGGAATGGCCGGGTTCTGAACGATTTCTTCACCGGCGTTTTGTTGTACAAGTTTAATCAGCTGGTCTATCATAAAAAGTTTTTAAAAAGGGGCACTAAATCTATGCCGATAACCAAGGGTAAAACCGTTCCACCGCGCACCATGGGAAATATAATCGCGTACTTGCGTGGCCCTGTCCAGCCGATCTTCAGGAATTGTTTGGTGAACGTAGTATATTACACCCTTGAAGAACCACCGTTAAGGAACCCTAATGAAAAAATCTGCCAGCGCAATCAATGTTGTCATCGTCGTATGTGTGATTTTGTTTGCCATCACCTTTATGGTGCCAGGAATGCAGACAGCGATGTTCGAAACGCTCGCGCTCTATTTTCCCAAGCATGAAAATTTCCGGTACTGGCAGTATATCACGAACATCTTCATGCACGGAGGGTTTGCGCACATATTCTTTAATATGTATGCGTTGTGGGCCTTTGGTTCGCCGTTGGAGCAAATGTGGGGCAGAAATAAGTTTCTGTTGTTTTTCTTTCTTTCGGGCATCGGTGCGGCCATTATTTATACCCTTGTGAATTACTTCCAGTTCAATGCCATGTATAACGAATTGGCCGGCGCCGGCGTGTCGCCTGAAGACATCAATGCATTGCTGCAAACCGGGAAATACAACGCTTCCGTCATGACAACGTTTTCAGAGGAAAGGCTTGCGGATTTCTATGCGTTGTTCAATACCCCTGTCGTCGGCGCATCGGGAGCCATTTACGGCGTGCTTGTTGCCTTCGGCATCCTTTTCCCGAATGCAAAACTGTTTCTGATATTCCTGCCTGTGCCCATCGCGGCAAAATACTTTATCCCCGGATTGATTGCCCTGGATCTTTTTTCCGGCGTGACGGGTTTCTCTATTTTTGGAGGCGGCATTGCGCATTTTGGTCACGTCGGGGGCGCCATTATCGGCTTCTTGCTGATGTGGTACTGGCGTAGCAAAACCCCGAAAAGGGGATATTCCCCCCATGACCAGGTGCATTAGGCGGCCATTAACGCATCGCATCCTTACCGATCGCACATAAAATTTGCCCTAATTCGCCAACTTGCTGTAATTTGCAGTTTGTAACAATCTAAATCGGGCCATTGTGGATGTTTTTGCTGAATCCCGGCCCGGACAACCGTATGTATATAGAGATCATGGATACCACCCTGCGCGACGGGGAACAGACCTCAGGGGTGTCTTACACCGCCACTGAGAAGCTGAATATTGCCAAAATGCTGCTTGAGGAAGTCAAAGTTGACCGGGTGGAAATTGCGTCTGCGCGAATTTCCGAAGGTGAATTCGAAGGTGCGACCAAGATCATCAAATGGGCCAATGAAAATGGTTTGCTTGACAGGATCGAGATACTCGGATTCGTGGATGAAAACCGTTCACTTGACTGGATACAGAAGGCCGGAGGAAAAGTGATCAACCTGCTGTGCAAAGGTTCGTTGAAACATGTTCAGGGGCAGCTGCGCAGGAATCCGGAGGAGCATGTAAGCGACATCAGGCGCACATTGGCGTATGCCCGGAAACTGGGAATAAAAGTCAATGTGTATTTCGAGGACTGGTCGAACGGTATGCGCAACTCACCCGACTACGTATATTACCTTGCGGAATCGCTGAAAGATGAACCGATTGAAAGGTTCATGCTTCCGGATACACTGGGCGTACTGAATCCCGACGAAACTTTTCGCTTTGTGAAGGAGATGGTTGATCGGTTCCCCGGGAAGAAATTTGATTTCCATGCGCACAACGATTATGACCTTTCCGTTGCGAATTGTTTTGCTGCAGTGAAGGCCGGCGCGTCCGCATTGCATGTAACGGTGAATGGCCTGGGAGAAAGGGCCGGAAATGCTCCGCTTTCAAGCGTGGTTGCATTGCTGAAAGATCATCTGCATGCGGAATTTTCCGTGGATGAAACGATGCTCTATAATGTAAGCAAGCTCGTGGAAGTGTTTTCCGGCATCGGTGTGCCAAACAATAAGCCCGTGATCGGCGAACATGTCTTCACCCAAACGTGTGGGGTACACGCCGATGGTGATAACAAAGGGAATCTGTACCACAACGACCTCATGCCTGAACGCTTCGGCCGCACGCGAAAATATGCATTGGGTAAAACGTCCGGCAATGCCAGCATCAAGAAGAACCTGGAGGCTTTGGGCATTGAGCTCGATCCGGAGGCTCTGCGAAAAGTCACTCAACGTGTTGTCGAACTCGGTGATAAAAAGGAAAACATCTCACCGGAAGATCTTCCCTACATTATTTCCGATGTGCTGGGCAGGGAACTCATCCCGGAGAAGATCAAGATCCGGAATTATTACTCCAGTCATGTTTATAATCTGAAACCTATCTCCACGCTGAGCATCGAGATCGATGGACAGGTTTATGAGGCAACGTCCACGGGAGATGGCCAGTATGATGCTTTCATGAAAGCAGTAAAGTCAATTTACGATCAGCTCGGCAAAAAACTTCCGCAGCTCACCGATTACAAGATCTCCATTCCTCCCGGCGGGCGTACCGATGCGTTTGTTGAAACCATCATCACCTGGGATATGGACGGACGCATCTTCAAAACGCGTGGCTTCGAATTCGATCAGCAGGAAGCTGCCATTACGGCCACCCTCAAAATGCTTAACATCATCGAAATGCATCCTGCCAACGCCAACGCGGTGGCCACAGGCGTCGCCGCCAACGGATAAGGGAATACGGTATCGAATTCCAATCCTGCGTTTCGTGTAACTTATCTTATGGCAATGTGAAATATTGTTATATTCACTGCCAATTGATTTGTTAACACGATGCCTTCAGCCCTGCCTGCCGCACAAACTCATGTAAGCGCCGATTATCCTTACAATCAAAAAATCCTTTGGCTTATTTGTCTTGTGGCCGCCATGGGTGGTTTCCTGTTTGGCTACGACTGGGTGGTGGTTGGCGGGGCAAAGCCTTTTTACGAACCTTATTTCCACCTAGACACACCCAATGAAAAGGGGTGGGGCACAAGTTCGGCGCTCATTGGCTGCATTGTGGGCGCGCTGTTATGCTACGCCTATACTGACAGATACGGAAGAAAACGGCTCCTGATCTTTGCCGGATTCTTGTTCACTGTCTCCGCTGTCGGGACAGCACTGGCCGATGACTTTCTCTGGTATAATATCTATCGTATCATCGGCGGATTTGGGATAGGCATCGCGTTGAACCTGTCACCCATGTACATTGCTGAAATGTCGCCTCCCGAAATGCGCGGTAAATTTGTTTCCGTGAATCAGCTGATGATCATGATCGGTATACTGGCCGCACAGGTTGCGAACTGGCAGATCTCGCTGCTGGATACAGCAATGCCCGCCAATGCAACTGAAGAAGTTATCCGCCAGAGCTGGAACGGGCAAATGGGTTGGCGCTGGATGTTTGGTCTTGAAGCTTTTCCTGCATTCATATTTTTCGTCCTGATGCTGTTGATGCCGGAGAGTGTGCGGTGGCTGGTAAAAAATGGTCAGTACGGTGAAGCAGAGAAGATCCTGAAGAAGATCGGCGGTCCTCACTATGCCGCTGCGGAGATTGCCTCCATCAAATCCACACTCACACACGACGAAGTTTCGAGCGTGAACTTCCGTGCATTGCTGGAACCCGGATTGTTCAGGATACTCATGCTGGGAATCTTTCTTGCCATCTTGCAGCAATGGTGTGGAATGAACGTTGTATTCTATTATGCCGCAGATATCTTTCTGGCCGCTGGTTATGATATGAAACAGATGATGCTGCAGATCGTGGTGATCGGTTCAGTCATGGTCGTCTCCGTGATATTTACCATCTTCCTGGTAGACAGGTCCGGTCGCAAGACGTTGATGCTGCTGGGAACCGGGGCACTGGCGATCATTTACCTTATTGAAGGGTATTTTTTTTACACCGGTGTGCAGGGAATTCCCATCGTGATATTGACATTGATGAGTGTCGCAATTTATTCGTTTACACTGGCTCCGGTAGTGTGGGTTATCTTGTCGGAGATCTTTCCGAACCGTATCAGGGGCGCAGCCATGTCTTTGTCGGCCGTAGCATTGTGGATCGGAAATTTTTCCCTCACGTTTACCTTCCCTTCCATCAAGGAAAACCTCGGATGGCCTCTGAATTTCTGGCTGTATGCGGCAATCTGTCTTGCGGGGTTTACCGTCCTGTATTATAAGCTCCCGGAGACAAAAGGAAAATCACTGGAGCAGATAGAGAAGGAACTCGGTCTCTGAACTCTTCCGGGGGTACGGTTTTTTTGCGTTGTTCTTTTTACAAACAATAACGCTATGAAAAAATCTGTCGTAATGGCTTTCCTGATCTCTTTTGCCGCGTATGAAACTTACGCCCAGTACGATCAGGATTATGCCCGTGAATTCAAACCATTTAAGGTCGGCATTGGTATTGGTTATGCGCAACCTGGCTCCGGCAAAGGCGCGGGTGGCGGATTTCTAGGATATCTGGAGCCTGCATACCGCGCGACGGACCAGGTGCTTGTCGGACTGCGGCTGGAAGGCGCCTTTGTCGTTAGAGGCATAAAAGGAGTCAACAACCGGGATATTTCCGGAGATGCGTCTTCTGTCGCTTCCTATACCTTAAATTCACAGTATTATTTTAACAACAACCACGTAAGACCTTTTGTCGGAGCGGGTGTCGGACTCTTTAGTCTTGCGGCAGCTAAATTCAATACTGCCACGAATAACAACCCCGGTGTTGATGATATCGGTGCTGAAACCCGTTTTGGATTTTACCCGCGGGTGGGAATAGATGTGGGCCATTTTAACCTCACCCTCGATTACAATGTTGTACCGCCGACCGATGTTCCCGATGGCGGCGAAGTCAAAAATAATTATCTCGGCATCCGGGCCGGAGTTTCCATTGGCGGTGGACCGACGAAATAATCCGTTCCCGGCCAGGAATGGTTAAAGCGCTCTTACAAACAATCAAAAAAAAATCATAACCCCTGAAGGTTATGATTTTTTTGTGGTTGATGGTTAAATCTTACTTCTGCTCCTGTGATTCCTTGTTACTGCTTGCATCTTCAGTGGTGGCGGAAGAAGCATCCGTGTTTTCTTCAGTTGAAGAAGCGTCACTGTTTTCCGGAGTGGCGGTGGCATCACTTGCTCCCGGGCTCTCTACTGCGTTATCTTCTTCAGGGGTGTTTGATGCATCGCTTTGATCCGGTGCAGTTGCAGGCTCCGTTTGTTCGGGAGCCGTTGTAGCATCAGATTGTCCGGGAGCGGAAGTTGGTTCCTTCACGATCACTTCATGAGCTGCGTCTTTTAAATCAGATTTTTCAGCTTTAATAACTTCTTTCTTGTCGCGGTCTACATAAAAGAATTCGTTCTGGTATTCGTAAACCACTTCATTATTGGGTCCTTCCTTGTCTTCGACAACCTTCAGTTCAGGTGTGGAAGCTGATCCTTCCTCTCCGCGGGCACCTACTGTGGATTTGAAACCTTCGTTCATTTCATTCAAGGTTTCATCTGTCGCCTGTTCTGTTTTATCTCCGGCTTCGTCTGCACGTTGCTCTATGTCATCACCGGTGCGCTGTACGCCTTCCTCAATATTTTGACCTGCGTCACGGGCGTCTTCCTTTATTTCCTGTCCGGCTTCTTCCATTTTCTGGTCAGCCTCATCAGCCGACTCTTCTATTTCATCCCCGGCGCGTTCTGCACCTTCTTCGATCTTGTCTCCTGCTTGTTCGGCATCCTGACGGAATTCATTGCTTTCTTCCTGGACTTTGTCTTCCGCCTGATCGATATCCTGTTCAGCTTCGTTTACACCTTGCTGGAAATCGGTAGACGCGCTATCAGCTGCCTGCTCCGCAGGATCCTGTTGGGTTTCTTCTGTTTGGCGGAACTGGTTGCTCTCATTGCGTTGTGTTGAGTCCTGTTCCTGAGCGATGGCTGCTACACTCAGAAGCGCAGCTGCTATTCCTGTTAACAATAGTTTTTTCATATCGGCAAATTTTTAAAATTAAACATAGTTTACGTCTATGCTGAAACTATCGTACCATCGCGCAAGAAGGACGCGGATTGAAATGACTGTTTGTGAAAAATGCTGTTTTTGAAGCGCATCACGCGATATCGATGCTGAAAGGGAATTCCGGAACGGCTGTTCGTGAAGATCAGAGTGATGAAAAATTCAACATTCTTGTGTGGATTCTACACACATGCTATCGGCCGTTAGATTACGGCGCGGGGTCATGCGCCTAACGCCACGGCTAAAGGCCGCTGATCAATCAACAATTAAAGTGGGTCCGTTTGATCTAATTAAACTGGTAGGCGAAATATGTACACGGTGAACCGCCGTCATTTCTGATCGCGTGGGAAATGTCAGAGCCGATATAATACAGGTCGCCGGCGGAACCCTGAAAAAAGTTTTCGCCTATTTGCATTTCCGTTTTTGCACGCGAACCGTTGCTGTCTTCAACCATCAATACAATTTCCTCCGCCTTGTGCGTGTGGGGCTCGTGGCTTTTCAGACCAACATTCAAAGTAGTAACATGCATTTCAAATCTTTTGCACATCGCGGTGGGCTTGTCAAAATACCGCCGTATTCCACCGCGGTCATGAGGCCTGAAGGGGATCTTATTCCAGTCTTTTACACATGATCCGCCCGATGATTTGCCGCGTGCGTAATCGGCAGGTGACCTGGACCGGTATTTCATCAGGTAATAGTAGCCAGGTTCCTCCAGGGGAGTCCGGATCGTATATTTTTCATCGGGCATCAGTAACGCAATGCTTCCGGATCCCAGCATCCAGGATGAATCACCAAAGGAAATGTTCACAGCTCCTGACTTGATGATAATAAGGTGTTCTTCATCATGCGGCACCTGGAGGCAGGTATTTCTTTTTGACGGAAGCACGGCCTGTGCCGACATTTGCAGATACGCCATATCGTATGCGCTTCCTTCAAAAAGAACGGTGTTTAGAATGTTTTTTTTCACTTTGTCAACCGGAGTTTTCCAGGAATACTTCGATGATGGAAAAGCAGCGCCTTCTGCTGTAGCATTGCTTTGGGCTTGCGTGGAAAGGTGGACGACCAATACCAGGAAGAGGCATGCATTTCTCATTGTGCGGCGATAAGTTTCAAAACAAGATAGCCCAAAATCTCTGAACTGAACACCCCGTTCGTGAAAACCAGCGAACGAATTCATGGTCACTGACTTTGGCGGTCACGTCTTTTTAAGTAGTTTGGAGTTCCAATTCCATTGAAGTGTTTTCAGTATTGAATCAATAAGCGATGTCACAAACAATTGCCAAATCAAGGTGGATCCGTTTGATCCCCATTGCCTTCATTACCTATAGCCTTGCGTACCTCGACAGGGCCAACTATTCATTTGGTGTGGCAGGGGGGATGGGCGAAGACCTGAACATTACCTCCGCCATGTCCTCGTTGCTGGCTTCCCTTTTTTTTCTCGGCTACTTTTTCTTTCAGATACCGGGGGCCCTCTATGCTGAAAAAAGAAGTGCGAAGAAATTAATTTTCTGGTCCCTCATCCTGTGGGGTGCGCTGGCTACCGCCACGGGATTGGCGACGAATGTAAATCTGTTGATCGCCATACGTTTCCTGCTTGGGGTGGTGGAAAGCGCCGTGATGCCGGCGATGTTGATTTTGCTCAGCCGGTGGTTTACAAAAAGTGAGCGGTCAAGAGCCAACACGTTCCTGATCCTTGGAAATCCGGTAACGATCCTGTGGATGTCAATTGTATCCGGTTATCTGATCGACTCGGTCGGATGGAGAGGTATGTTCATCATTGAAGGACTTCCTGCCATCATATGGGCATTTATCTGGTGGAGACTGGTTGACGACAAACCCATGGATGCGCGCTGGTTATCCAATGAAGAGAAGCGCGACCTGGACAACCAATTGCAGAAAGAACAACAAGGCATCAAGCCCGTCAAGAACTACGGTGAGGCATTCAAGTCACGGGTGGTGGTCCTGCTGTGCCTGCAGTATGCGCTGTGGTGCATCGGTGTTTATGGTTTTGTGATGTGGTTACCCAGCATCTTCAAGGCAGCACCGAATGTCAGCATTGTTACAGCGGGCTGGCTTTCTTCGGTCCCGTATGTCTTCGCTGTCATTGGAATGCTGGTGGCCTCCTATTATTCAGACAGGACGTTAAACCGCAAAATATTTATCTGGCCGTTCCTGCTCATCGGCGCGGTTTCCTTTTACGCTTCATACCTGATAGGTCCTGATCATTTCTGGATCTCGTTCGTGCTCCTGGTGATTGCGGGGGCAACCATGTACGCGCCGTATGGGCCGTTCTTTGCCATCATCACGGAGATTTTGCCCAAGAACGTTTCCGGTGGCGCCATGGCGCTTATCAACAGCTTTGGTGCTTTGGGTTCCTTCGTCGGCGCCTATATCGTGGGTTATTTAAATGGAGCCACGGGAGGCTTTGGCGCTTCCTATATTTTCATGGCTGGGTCGCTGTTGCTTTCAGCCATCCTGACGATCGTCGCCGTCAGACAATCGCCGGAAAAGCAACCGGTCAGCCTTGCGGGTCAAAGCGCATAGTGTCGCCTGACCGTAGAAATTCGCTTACAGGTTCGGGGGAAGGACCTTATTGACATACGATCATTCAGTCGTCCATCGTTCTCCATGCCGGAGAACCACATAAGGTTGTTGAGCTTTCTTTGCCTCCGCTGCAAAAGATGAAACATCCGCCGTGTTGAAGACGAACATATCGTAATGATGAGGAATGACGAAACGCGCGCCAATCTTCTTTCCCAATTGCGCCGCCTCCGAAGCATTCAGGTTTCCTGCAACGCCACGGCCGGGGTCATTGCCATTGATGGGAAGGAAGGCGACGTCGACATGGAAAGGCTCCAGGATCTTCTCCAGGCCTTCGAACCACAGGGTATCTCCGCTGTGATACAAAGAAAACTTTCCGAATTTCACGACATAGCCCATGAACTTGCAGCGCCCCTTTTCATCGCGTTCCAGTTCATTATGTGCCGACGGGATACCATGAAAAGTGAAACCCTTGACATCCCTGGTATCGCCATCGCTTAAACCAATGGGAAATTCCCTGTCGCATTGCACGCGGTCAGCAATAAAATCGCGGTTCGCTTCCGGTATCACGAACGATAAGCCGGGATTTGCTTTCAACAGTGGTATCAGCGTTTCGCCATCGAGATGGTCAGTGTGATTGTGGCTTGAAGTCACCACGTCAATGCCGTCGAGCATGTGCGGATCGATGACAAGTTCACTCATCCGCACGTGCGGCTTTTTCGTGGAAGCATATTTTTTGGTCAGCGAATCCGACAGGTACGGATCGAATAGCAGACAGCGATGATCCCATTGAATGAGGAACCCGCTCTGTCCCAACCACCAGACATCGAAAGAATCTGCATTTCCGTTCTTCTTCGCCTGGTGGATCTCCTTTTGTAAATCTGCTCCTTTACGAACTGCCGGAATCAGCGCCATGTCTTCCATCATTCAGGTTATAGCCCTTCTCTGACCTTTTTGGCACCCTTCACCATATTCATCAGTTTTGCCCGCGACGCCCATCGTGCCGTCTGACTGAGACCGCAATCCGGCGCCACCGCCAGCTTCTCCGCGGGAACATATTTCAGGCAACGGTTGATTCTGTTGACGACATCGTCAACTGTTTCGATGTAATAATTTTTTACGTCGATGATGCCCACGGCTACGTCCATTCTTTCGGCAAACACTTTCAGCAATTCTATTTCCGCAAATTCACGGTTGGCCATTTCAACATGCACCTCATCCACAGTCAGGTCCAGGAAATCGGGAAGCATCGGCGCAAGGCTGCGGTAGCCCACGGGCCGTCCTTTGAAGTTTCCGAAACACAGGTGCGTTGAAAGGCGGCACTTTCCATAAATGCTCTTCACCGTCCGGTTGAAAATGTCGACAAAACGTTTAGTGTCTTCTCTATAGGCATAACAGCTCATGGAGGGTTCATCCACTGTGATCTCCTGGCATCCCGCGGCCACAAGGTCTTCAAGCTCTTTTTTTACAAACGGCAGCAAGGCCTCCGTGATCGCGAACCGGTCTTTGTACTGGTCGTTGGGAAGCATTCGCCCGCTTAAAGTATAGGGGCCGGGTACGCTTGCTTTCAACACGGGACCTGGGGGCGCCAGCCTCGCCAGGCGCTTATATTCTTTCACAGCGCCAAGTCCGAGGGGAGCGGTTAAAGTTTCGGTTATCGAATGTTTTCCACGCTGATCGTGGGCAGCGGGGCCCCACTTCCGGAGTTCATCCGTATTTTCACGGATGCCTTTGATGAATCCGTAGAACGAAAGATTGAAATCCAGTCTGGTTTGCTCACCATCGGTGATGACATCCAGCCCGGAGGTGACCTGATCATGAATGGCGGCAATGACAGCGTCTTCGATCATCTCTTCTTTGTCCGCGTTGCCGAACTCATGAAGGTTTCTGACTGCAAATTCGAGCCATCCCGGAAAGGGATAGCTGCCAATAACGGTGGTTCGGATAGGAATGGGTTGCATATTACTTCGGTTTATCTTGGGATTTGATCCCTGCGTTTTCATAGAGTTTGGCCAACCGTCGGGCATGTTCGTCGTAGGCGCTTTCAAAGAGTTCGACCGCGCGCTGGTCTCCGACAACCGCAGCGCCACTCAGTACTTTTGGTGGCTGCCCGGCGGCGGTAAGCAACCGCGCAAGCTCGGCTTTGATACTGTTGATAATCACGGCACCTCCAACGGTTGAGCCAGGCGACACGGGTGTGTCGAGACCTTCCACATACACCATCGCGTCGCCTACGGGCGCAGCGGTGTCCAGTATCAGGTCTGCGAAGTCACCGAGCTTTTTTCCGTCGGCGCGCTTGCTCCTGCTTTTTTCTGAATGCTCTTTTGTGAGGATGGCGACAACTTTTACATTCCGCTTCTGGAATAATTCCGCCATCTCTACAGGCACGACGTTGCATCCGCTTGATGAAATGATCAGGGCGCTGTCCTGGGAGGATATGTCAAAGTTACGCAGGATCCGCTCCGCCAAGCCGGGAGTGTTTTCCAGAAACATGGCCTGACGCTGACCGTTCGCGCCGACGACAAGGTTATGGAAGGTCAGCGATAATTCAACGATGGGATTGAACCCCGGGAACGAGCCGTAGCGCGGCCACATTTCTTCTACCATGATCCGGCTGTGTCCGGAACCAAAGACGTGCACCATTCTCCCGGCAAGGATCGTCCCGGAAAACCATTGCGCGGCCTGGAGAATCATTGCTTCCTGGGTGGCGATGACGTCGAGGATATGCCTGCATTTTTTCAGGTATGCTTGTGTGGGTGTCATTTCATTTTTGTTTTGGATAATGCAAATGCGCCGGCGCCAATGGCGCCTGCCATATCGGAAAACTGTGCGGCCACCAAAGGTGTATGTTTGCCTCCCGGCCGCCATTCGTACAACTCCAGGAATTGTATGAGCGGTTTCATCAGCGCATCTTCTGCCTGCGAAATTCCGCCGCCAATGATAACGACTTCCGGCGAGATCAGGTTAATGGCAGAAGCAATACTGATGGCCAGCTTTCTCACCGAATCGAGCCAAAGCCAGACAGCGAAAGTTTCGCCGCGGCGGTAGGCTTCAATCAAGTCGAATGTAGTCTGGTATCTTCCGTAAGACCGTTGCTGAATGGTGATATTTCCGATCGCGTCTTCAATGCTTCCCGGCATGTTCGTGACATCGCGTGTATGGACGCCCGCATCCACGGTGGTATGGCCGAAGTGGCCGGCCATTTGTGAAAGACCCTGATATAACTGACCGTCGATCAGAATTCCTCCACCGACGCCGGAACCCAGGGTCAGCATCAGCGCGTGCTTTTTGCCCTTCCCTGTCCCGAAAGATGCTTCGGCTGTCAGGGCTGCATGCGCATCGTTCAGAATGAAAATATTCTTCCCGGTGAAATCCGACCAGTTAAAGTTTTCCAGGCCCGGCAATCTTCCAGGCATGCATTGAATGCAGGTGTTGGTGGCGTTGGCAAGGCCGGGGGCACATAACCCGATCGCCGTGACGGGATCCGGGGAACGCAGCCCAAAATCTTTTACGATCGTGCTGATGGCTTGCTTCCAGTGCCGGTCTTCCTGTTCGCGTGTTTCCTGCCGATGCTGGTAAAGGATGTTGCCTTGTTCATCGAGCAAAACTGCCTTGATATTCGTACATCCTAAATCAATTCCTATCGCGATGTTTTTCATTCAATCTTAGTACTGTCCTTCAGAAATATTCCAGCCTCCATCTACTGAAAGGATCTGGCCTGTGGTAAATCGTGAATAATCCGACATAAAATATACGGCTGCTCCGTCAAGATCTGCCGGGGTACCAATCCGTCCTCCCTCCAGCGGTTGTTTGGTTTTGATGAACGACAGTATGTTCTCATCGTTGGCAGCTCGCTGTGCCATGGGTGTTTCCACCAGGGCAGGGGCGAGCAGGTTTATTCGGATATTATAGGATGCGTAATACGCTGCGATGGATTTGGTGAAGCCGATGACAGCAGATTTGGCCGCCGCATACGCGTGCGTTACGAAATATTTTGGCGAAGGTGAGTACCCCAGAACAGAACCCATATTCAGAATGCTTCCGCCCTTGCCGGCTTCCATGAATGCTGTTACCGCAGCCTGGTTCGACAACATCAATGAGGTAAGGTTAAGCGATAGCGTATATTCCCATCCTTCCTTTGAAAGGTCATGAAGCGGCCCATCGCCGAATTTACGCCCACTTCCGCCAGCCACGTGGTATAGGCCGTCAAAGCCACCGAAATGACGAACACAATTTTGTATAGCCTCACGGGCTGTACCTTCGAGCGTCGCATCTCCACTGAGCACCAACGCTTTCTTGAGTTTGGCGGAAGCTTTCTCAACGCTATCCTGATTTCTTCCAATAGCGACGACGTTAGCTCCCTGTTGGATAAATGCCTCCGCAGCCGATAAGCCGATGCCTGTGGTACCACCGATGATGACGATGCACTTATCTTTTAGCCAGCGCTCCTGCATGGTTGTTTTTAAATGAAGGCACAAAAATAGGGAATTGGCGGATAATAATTCAATGCAGGAAATAAGTCCGATCGGTCTGTCGAAGATTTCGTAGCATCCCCGGGATGTGCGCCCGATCCATCTGTAAGATTTTCCGATTTATATAAATTACGAAAGATTCTTTCGGACGCCAAATCAAATGGCTGGTATTCCTTACCCGATTCTTACAAGTGGCGCTCGCGGGTACGATAATTATGCGTCATATAATGATATTTCCGGGTTATGAAAACATCTTTATTATTCCTTGCCGTCCTGCTTCTCCTTCAGTGCAGAAGCCAGCAGTATTACGGAGCTCCTGCAACGCTTGAAAACACACACTGGAAACTCGTGGAAGTGGGAGGAAAGCCGGTCACGACGCCGGAAGGCGGACGGGAAGTGTACATGGAATTAACCAGAGAGGGTGTGAACGGAAGGCTGAATGGGTATGCAGGATGCAATGGCCTTGGAGGAGACTACACGACAGCGGGAAAAACGATCCGGTTCCAACCGATCACTACCCGGATGTATTGTGAATTACAGATGGACGTTGAGACGGGCTTTACCGGTATGCTGGCCAGCGCTGACCATTATCGCATTCGCGGGAATTCGCTTGAATTGTTCTCTGCAGAAGAACTGCTGGGAAGATTTGAAGCGATCACAAGGGATCAGGGCAATTAAAGATACGCGAATGAAATACAGGTTTTTGATTGCCCTGGCTGTGTCATCACTGACAGGCTGTAGCCCACCGCAAAAGGGGGAGGGAGAGAATGATACCGCCATCTCCGGATTCGAAAATCGTGAATGTTACCGCTTCGTTCAAAACCAGGATACCATAAGACTCTCTGTCCGAAGCAGCGAGGGGAGAATCAGTGGGAGGCTTTCTTTCACATTTTACGAAAAGGACCAAACCCATGGAACAATTGACGGGATGATGAAAGGTGACACACTACTGGCTACCTATGCTTTTACGTCGGAAGGGTTGATGTCTTACCGTGAGGTGGCCTTCCTGAAAAGAACCGATGCTTTTGTGATGGGTACCGGAGAAATATTAAACAGCGGAAACCGGGATGTTTTTAAATCGCCACAGACAATTGAATTCGATCATCAGGTTGTCTTGCGGCATGTTGACTGTGATGACACTTTTCAAAACGATTGAGCATCGTCTTCCAGCACATAGCCGATAGGTTTGAAGGAATAGTTGTTCGACATTTCCGCCGAGCAGGCTGTCATACCGACAATAAGATCCATGCGGGCCTCGATGACGATGGAATCCCCAGCCTTGCTCCTGGGGGGCAAAACCGAAATTTTTCCCGACTCACCGTCTACGTTCACATGCATGAAGATGTTAAAACATATCGGGATCTGGTCAGCGCTGATGCCATAGGGGCTTAGCGATTCGCTCAGATTCCCCAGGCAGCCCCGGTGCGGATTCGTGTGGCCATAGATGATCCGGAAAGTGTCGCTGCTGCAGGGCGTAAGCAAAAAGTCATGCCTTCCGACGGTATCTTCGATGATTTCGAACATGATGTTGCTGCGGTTCGAATAGAACGGATGCCCTTTTGTGAGGAAGATCGTCTCTGCATAATCGATCGTTCGTCCGGAGGAAAGGTATTCGTGTGTGTCGTGTTCGTTAAAGCAAATGAAATCCGAAACCTGTTCTCCCTGGATGTCGACGATTTTCAGGCGCTGACCTTTCTTCAGCGTAAAGGCAACGCTACTTCTGGGAGGAATTGTTTTCAGTTTTTCCATGTGCAATGTGAAGGGGACACGTCCAGTCATCATCATATTTTTTTCCGCTGTATTGGTAGACTTCCGATCTTTCACCGAAATCCGAAAGCATGGGGTTGATAGAACCGGAATACCGGATGTCACGTTTCCGTACGATCGTTTTTAACTTTTCATAACGCTCGGCGCTGCGCATCTCTTCGAACTGTATGTGCGGATTGAATACGATGGCGGGATATCTGAATTGTCTGGAACGCCTTGTACTTGAAGGGTGTAATCCAATCACGAAAAACGCCTCCTCTCCAATGCTGAAACTGAAATCGGGTGCTGACGGATCCGGATCCACTCTGTGGTCATGATCGAAATTGTTCGCATCCAGGTCTGATAGTGACTGAAGTCTTCGCCATAACAAGTTCTCGAATGTTTTTTCAGTGATGCCCTCCGGACCTTGAAAGATCACGGCAGCACTGTGAAAGTCTGTGCCGGCCGAACGGAAACCGGCAACAAAATCATAGAGAAACCGGAGAATCCTGTCATCCTCATGACCGCATGCCATATGATCGGCAACGAGACAGGCAATTTGTTTGCGGGCCATCGCTGCACGCGCGGCTACGCACGGATACGTTTCATTCATGATGAAATCCTGAAACTCCCCGATAATTGCTTTGTGCCTGATCTCAACCATATTGCCTTCCCTGGCAATACAAATAAAAACTATGCCGCCGGCTGCTTAGGTCAGGGGCGTCTGCAAATCAAGTTGTCTGAGCTTTTTCAGGTGGGTTGCCGTTTGTTGTAAAAATTCTCGTCCACGCCTGAAATCCCAGTACAATGTGCCGTTGGCGCGGTTGATCTTCGAAATGTGGTACAGGACGTGCCAGTGAGCAACAAGTATTTTGCAGGCCTGCCATAGATTATATCCATTGCCATATACATGGTGTGGTTCTGCGCCGCTGCCGTTATACTCCAGTATACTGAAATTTCCCTCTTTCAGCGCTTCAATGGATTCACACTTGATGTCGTATCGTCCATAATAAAAATTTCCGGCGTAATGGCTGAGGTCATCAAATATCTTCAGCAGCCTGTCGTCCTTTTCCTTTTCGAGGCTCACAAGTCTTCCGCCTCTGCTCAGATTTAAGGCGGGGGATAAGCAATACTTTTCATTTTCGCAGAGGATCTGGTCGAGTTTGCCGGTGTGTTTTGCTTTCATCTCTTCGAGGCGGAACTGGAGGCGGGGGCACGCCAACATCAATTGCCAGAGTGTTGACCTTCCATCGCCGGTAACTTCCAGGAAGTCCTTGCGGATGAAACCTGTGATCGTGCCTTTCTGCGCATGGGGGAAGCGGTAATAGAACACGCTTACTTCAATGGGATGTTTGACCAATTCCTGAATAATATATTCGCACTGGATGCCCCCATGATAGGCTTTCAATTGTGCCGGAGAGTTGATGCGCCGAAACATGAATCCCATTTTTCCGACGTCGGGTTTTACTGCGAACGGAAATTCGTACTGGCGATCCTGCAGCAGGTTCTCAAGTTCCTGAAAGGACAGGTCTGGCGAAACGTAAATACTTTTTGGATAGCTTCCCGGCGGCAGTTGCGCATACATTTCTTTTTTGCTTTCGCCGTCAAATCCACCGAAGGTCAGGGTAGGATTGGAGGCGGTAAAAAACCACAGGGATCGCGCACGCAGGCAGTACCAGATCCACGCGGGGCCAATCAGGATATACTTGATGCGCCAGTCCCACGTTTCCCAATGAGTCAGTCGGTACCACAGGCGCCTGAGGGGCACGAGAACGGAAATATTCCGCGTTACAGGAAGCGGCCCTGAGGATTGAAAAGGCCAGAGGCGTGGTTTATTTTTTAGCGCGGATTCCATTTCTTTTTGTGTAAAGTCCGCCGTTCTTCAGCTCTTCCAGCATCGGTTTTGTGCGTGTGTGCCTGGCTGGGTCCGGGTTAGCGTCTACCCCGCCAGCATGGGCATTGCGTTGATACGGGGTGCGGTCCTGGCATACCTCCCACAGACCGGCGTCAGTAAGGGCCTGCTTCAGTACTTTGGGCATCGGGTGAAGTTCGCGCTTGCGGGTGGTGATTATCCCTGGTTTTTTCATGAGAAGAACATATCCATCGTGGACAAAATGCATACCCGCCTTAAAAAAGCAAAGGGACGTGCCCCGTGCGCGTCCCTGCTTTGTAGATGAATCTGGATGTGTATTTATTTCACAGCATCAAATCCTGAAAGGGTGATGTTAAACGAGGTTCCACTTCTTTCTGTATTCTCTCGACAACAGGTCATTGGCTTCTTTGTCGTCATTGAACTTTTCCTTCTTCGCGTTCCAGTCGAGTTTGCGTCCCAGCCTCCATGAGATCACGGCAAGGTGCATGGGGAGGGTCATCTCCCGCGCGTAGGCGAGGTTCGATTCCGGTTGCTTCCGCGCCTTCACGGCGTCCACAAAATTCTGCTGATGTCCGGGTGAGCGCACGATGGTTTTACCAACGGAAGGGATATCCTCAACTGTTTCGCCATTGATCGTGACAGACCTGGTATCATAGTCGCAGATAAGTGTTCCCTTGTCGCCTTCAAAATAAGCGCCGATCCCGCGATCAGCGGCACCCGGCACATTGGGCGGTGAGGTGGTCCAATGCAATTTCACATTTTCAAATTCAAAATCCGCATCTACCCATTTGGGTGCATCCGCAATCCCATCCGTTTTTTCTCCCCTTGCCACGACGCTTTTTAATCCTTCAGGATGCACGGCCCACCAGGCCACATCCGCGATATGACACCAGAAATCCGCAAACACGCCGCCCGAGTAATCAAGGAAGTAACGGTAGTTCAGGTGGCATCGTTCGGGGAAGTAGTCTGCATAAGGCGCCGGGCCCAGCCACATATCCCAGTTCAGGGAAGGAGGGGGGGTCTGCGCTTTCGGGAAACCCAGCCCTGGCGTGAAACCATTCTTCCATAAGCGGATCGTGTGCACTTTGCCAATGGCGCCGGATTGAATGAGTTCGACAACGCGGTGATAATTATCGGTGGCGTGGATCTGTGTGCCAAGCTGAAATATTCTGTTGTGCTTGTTCAGCTCCTTCAACATCATTTGTCCTTCACGCACGTCGTAGGAAAGGGGCTTTTCACCATATACGTCTTTCCCCGCCTGGAAGGCCAGGGTTGCTATCTGGGCGTGCCAGTGATCAGGCGTGGCACACGTGATGGCATCGATGTCCTGACGGTCGAGAATATGACGGAAGTCTTCATAGGTTTTTGCCTTCGTATCAGGATGTAATTTTTTCAAGGCCTGCAGCGTACCGCCCAGGTGATCGGCATCCACATCGCATAGTGCCACGATCTCCACCTCAGGCAGGGCAGCAAACCAACGCATGTGCTGGTTGCCCATGCCACCCAACCCGATATGTGCAATGCGGAGTTTGTCGCTGGGTGCAGCCTTTGAAAGCATGGATGGTAAGATGGAAAAACCAAGCGCACCGATGGCGCTGTGCTTGAGAAAGTCACGTCTGTGAATGCGTTTTGACATCGTTGAGAATTTTTGTTTCCCCAAGCTACAAAAATGAATTGAATAGGTCCAGCAAGAGGCAGTGTCGTTTGACCGTTCGCGGTTCGCTCGTCCGCGCATAAACCGGGATGCCTCTTCCCCTAAGGCAAGGGACTAAAGTCAACGATTGAGATAAATCGATCGATGGAATACAGACCTATCTGACGCGGGCCCCACTCACGATTCACGCTGACGTCACCGTGCTGTCCATCATCTTCATGGTGACCAAGGCATCGCCAATGGAACAGGGATTCGGACCTTGGCCTCTGAAAAACCGGACCACTTCGTCGATCATGGGTTGTTGAATGTTTTCCGGATAATTCATGGAAATGGTTTCCTTTCCTTTTGGGGTGATGATATCGATATCGGATTTACGGAAAAAGGAAAACACAAGCTTGCCTTCGTCGCCGATAATTTCACAGGTTTCCGCTTCCGAGGCAGGGTTGAGGTTAAAGGCCCAGATGCCGTGGAGATAAACACCGTGATCAAACACCGCTTCTACTGTTGTAAGATCAGGAGCCTGGTATGGGCTTTTCTGATTGACGGAAAATCCGTTTACCTGCAGGGGTTTTCCGAATATCCAATAAAATATATCGAGCTGATGCGGGGCAAGGTCAAAGAACAGACCACCTCCGGAAATTTCAGGCGTGGTACGCCAGTAATCCGGCGCCTGCATCTTTGCGCTTGGCGCCTGCAATGTATTCGCAATGATCAGGCTTGGTTTTCCGATGACGCCGGATTGCACCAATGATTTTATATTTTTAAAAAGGGGAAGCCCGCGACGGTAATGGGCTACAGATGCTTTTATGCCCAGGCGCTCTGATGCAGCCAGCATCCGTTCACAGGATTGGCTGTTCAGCGTCACCGGTTTTTCGATGTATACAGGTTTCCCCGCCTTCATTGCCTGGACGGCAAGGGCCTCGTGGGAGGCTGGCGGTGTGGCAATGTAGACAGCGTTGATATCTTTGTCCGCAATGAGCTCGGCGGCATCGTCATAATATTTCGGCACGCCATGTCTGCGGGCAAAATCTTTTGCTTTTTCCCCATCACGGCGCATGACCGCGATCAACCTTGAATCGCTGACTTTATTGAAGGCGGGACCACTTTTTACTTCGCACACATCACCGCATCCTAAAATTCCCCACCGTATCTCGCTGGAATTTCCCATTCCTAATTTTACGCAACTATCCTGGAATTTCAAATCCCCGTTGGGGATCCTTCCCGCTCTAAATTGCCCTGAAGATCAGATCGGCCTCGCGCATTCCTTCGAACAATTTCTCAGGGTCAATGGTACCCGGGGTTAAACTGTTCCCCTCACAATCATACAACACGCAGGCATAGCAACTCATGATCATCGGTTGATGGACAAATACGACCTTGCCATCAATGGATGTTACATAAATGTCTCCGTGAAGGGAGAAATCGTTCTCTGCTTTCTGCACCAGGGTTTTGAGCCATTCCATATCTTCTTCAGAGGCGTGACATAACCGGCAACCTGCCGATACGGCCGCCTTCGCTGTACCAGTCGGGTAATCGTGGTTTACGCAGGACACGAGCAGGAAGAAACAAACGGTGCGTATGAAGTTGGAAACCATGGGTTGGGCCGGTTAATGTGTTTTAGACCCGCCATTTAACCACGCGGTTGCAAGCTGACTTTAAAATTCCGGAGATTTACGGGTCACAGCAGGGGAGGCGATGTCAGTTGTACACTATTATTGCCCCCGGCAGTTCCTTTTCATATCTTTAACGGCCAACAATATGAACGTGCTGTTTATATTTTTTACAAGCAATAATTCAAATCCCTGAAGAAATGACAAAGAATCAAGTGAGAGCAGTAGGCCTGTGGGCTGCGCTTATTTTTGTATCGACCAGCATGATTGCTCAATCCGGCGAAAAGAGTAAGTTGATTGCTAAAGGCGCCAGACCACAGTTGCTTTCAGCTGATTTCAAATTCACGGAAGGTCCCGCAGTCGACGCTGACGGAAATGTTTTTTTTACGGATCAGCCTAATGACCGGATCATGAAATGGTCACCGAAGGAAGGACTGACCGTTTTTATGGAAGGCAGCGGACGTTCCAATGGATTGTACTTTGATCATGCCGGAAACCTGCTGGCGTGTGCGGATGAGAAGAACGAGTTGTGGATGATCGATAAAAATAAGAAGGTCACCGTGCTGGTCAGGGATTACAATGGCAAAAAACTGAATGGACCCAATGACCTCTGGGTTGATCCAAAAGGCGGGATCTATTTTACGGATCCATTTTATAAACGCGATTATTGGACGAGGACAGAAAAAGAAATCGAGGCGGAGAATGTCTACTACCTTTCTCCCGACCGCAAGACTCTTACCATGGTGATGGACGATTTCAAGAGACCGAATGGGATCGTGGGAAACGCAGATGGAGACATGTTGTTTGTGGCCGATATCGGTGCGGGCAAAACCTACTCCTTTAAAATAGCGCCCGACGGATCGCTCTCGGACAGAAAGCTGTTTGCAGAAATGGGGTCGGATGGCATGACCATCGACACCAAAGGAAATCTTTACCTCACCGGTCAGGGCGTCACGGTCTTCAATCCTGAAGGAAAGCAAATTGAGCACATTGCCGTGGAGGCGCCGTGGACAGCCAATGTGTGTTTCGGCGGTAAGGATCAGAAAACACTTTTTATTACCGCCTCCAGGTCAGTCTATACTTTGAAAATGAAGGTGAAGGGGGCCCGGTAAGAAGATATCCATCACATGCTGCTAAAAAATAAACCCGTCCGATTCGACATCAGACGGGCTTGCAAATGGTTAAGAATAATTATTCAACGATCGGTACTTTCCGGTTGTAGCCGTTCAATAATTCGTTGTACGGAAGTTTTACTACCAGTTCATTGTCTTCATAGGTAGCATTGATCCCGGAAATTTCGATAAAATAAGGTAGCGTCTGTTTGATAACCTCATTGGGCAGGTATACCTGCTTTCCGGATGTCGTCATGGGTATGTGATAGGAAACCGACAACTGGTTCTCGTTTATTTCAACCTGAAGCATTTCTTTTCTCACACCGGGAACACGTACGCGAAGTTCACGTCCCGTTGGCTCCTCACGGAAAGACACGTAAGGTTCGCTCACTCCGCCATTGAGCGTGTTCAGCAGATCTACCGTTGTTAACAGATGTTTAAATTTGTTACTCATTTATTGCCTCCTTTGGGGCACCTGTAATCAATCACTGTACCAGTTGCTGCACCGGGACAAATCGTCGGACCATCGGTCAGATTTTCTGTAATCAGGCTTCTGATTGCAGCGTTTCATGAAATTTTGGCTGTTTTTTCAGTCTAACAGCAGGCTTCTCTTCATTCGGCCGCCCCCACCGGGCCGATAAAAAATTGTTATCTTTGACGTTCTCAAGAAAATAGAAACTGATGAAAAAGATTTTGTTGCTGCTTGGAATAGCCGCTGGTTTTTTTGCCAATGCCCAATCTACGCAGGCTCCTCATAAGGTGGGTTATGCCAACATGGAATATATCATCTCCCAGCTTCCCGATGTGAAGCAGATGGAAACGGAAATGAAGAGCACCCAGACACAGTTGCGGACTCAGATCCAGACTAAAACCAAAGAGGTTGAAAAAGAATATGCTGACTTTAATCAGAACATGAACACCATGACCGACACAGTGCGCGCCACCAGACAGCGCGATCTGGAAAAGGCGATGGGTGATCTGGAAAAGATGCAGCAGGATGCCCAGGTAACCCTGCAGAACAAGCAAAAACTTTTTATGGCGCCCATCTACCTGAAGGTGAACCGCGCCATTGGCGAGGTGGCGAAAGAAAATGGATACGCCATCATTCTGACCGAAACCATCAGCAATTATCCTTTTGTATTATACCATCAGCCTCAGATGGATGTTTCCAACCTGGTGTTGCAAAAATTCGGCGTTACACCTGCGGCAACAGAAAAGAAATAATGGAAATGAACTTAAAGGCCAGCAACGGCACCCGCTGAATGAAGGTGATTCCGTTACACTTACCAAGGATCTGAAAGTAAAAGGATCGTCGCTCACGCTTAAACGCGGGAAAGTGGTGAAGAACATAAAACTTACTTCACACGAGGACGAAATAGAAGGGCGGGTAGACGGAAGCCACATCGTTTTGAAAACGATCTATCTGAAAAAAGCGTGAAGAATTCGTGGGCTTCGACCGCGGTTCAGGGTCAGCATTATTTCATTAACCGGTCGATCCACTTCAATACCCATCCACTCAGCAGCAAGCCGAGCACCAGGCCCGCCGCATCCGCGACCATATCATAGAGATCAAAGCTTCGGCCTTCAACCAGCAGTTGCAAAACCTCCGTCAGCAGACTGAACAACAGGCCCGCAATGAAGATTGCAGCAAACCTGAACCTCGTGTTGAAGTCATAACGGACGGCCACTGCCCAGGTCGCGAACATGGCAATGTGTATCAACTTATCATAACCACCAATGCTTACATCGGGAAGATCCTTTCCGGGAATCAATACTGCAATAATGATGAGGACCGAAATGAGAGGTGTGGCGAATTTCATCGACGCAATATTAAAGCAATAAAACAATTGAATGTCGATTTTGTAAGGGTAATTCTACTATAGGCAATATCCGGGGAAGTCATTATCTTGAATCCAGACCGGCGTTGTCAATTAAACCCCTGAATCATTTCGCTTGAAAGAAAACAATTATCTCATCACCGAAAGAACCGTCAAGGAGCCTCCCGCATCGTGGATTCAAAGGATGAGTTTCCTTGGTCCGGGATTCATTCTTTCAGCGTCGATCGTAGGGTCCGGCGAGTTGATCGCCACGACCACGCTGGGGGCCAAAGCAGGGTTTATCGCCTTTTGGGTGATCATTGTCAGCTGCCTGGTGAAGGTAGCAGTGCAGCTTGAATTTGCGCGATACACCATTCTTACCGGTGAAACAGCGATGCAGATCTTTAATAAACTTCCGGGTCCCCGCGTTGGAAAAGGACGTTGGACCGTTTGGGTCTTGTTTATTTTATTGCTTTTGAAGGTTGTGCAGCTGGGGGGAATGTTGGGAAGCACCGCGATCGTCTTGAACATCTTGTTTCAGGGCGTTTCGGTGACTTACTGGGTGATCATCTGCGCCGGCGTGGTTGCGCTGCTCATCTATCGCGGCTACTACCGGGTAGTCGAAAAGACTTCTCTGGTGATGATCGCAATGTTTACAGTGCTCACCCTGGTTTCGGTTTTCTTCCTGTATTTTACGCCCTATAGCATTGCCTGGACCGAGATCGGCACAGGGTTGACGTTCCAGCTTCCGGACGAAGTCATCATGGTAGCCATAGGCGCTTTTGGTATCACCGGCGTTGCCAGCGATGAGATCATCGCCTATAATTACTGGTGCATTGAAAAAGGATATGCGGCTTTTACAGGTCCGCGCACCGATAGCGACGCGTGGAGAAAGAGAGCAAAGGGATGGATCGGTGTCATGTATCTCGACGCTTTCGTGGCCATGGTGATTTACACAGCGGTGACAGCCGCATTTTATTTACTGGGCGCGGCGATCCTTCACAACCGGGGGGTTATTCCCGAAGGCAATCAGTTGATTGAGACGGTTGCACTCATCTACACGGAATCACTGGGACCTGGTGTGAGAAACATGTATCTCGTCGGCGCGTTCTTCGTTTTGTTTTCAAGTCTCTTTGCCTCACTTGCGGCGTGGACGCGGATGTACTCCGATATGTCAGGCCAGCTCGGGTGGATCAATTTTAAGAATCTGGAACAACGGAAGAAGGTAATTGCAGCGCTTGCCTGGATCTTTCCGGCAACGTGGGCGATAACGTATCTGTTTATTGAACTGCCGGTAGTGATGATCCTGTTTGGGGGTGCGGTAGGTTCGGTGATGTTGTTCCTCATCGTGTTCGCAGTCCTTCACATCAAATACTACCGACCGAAGATTATTGAGTCGCCAGGCGCTTTCTATGAGATCGCTTTCTGGATAAGCATTGTATCCATCATTCTTGTGGGGATTTACGGATTGGCCGGATTGGTCTGATCTTCTGTTAACACTGGTATTTTTTGTCCCGAAAGAAACCTCCCAGCCTGTCAGGTGCTGAAACTTTTTTCAGATTTTCTTTACCTTAACAGACAGGAGCGTCAGCACAGATCCCAAAGAATGAAAAACTATAAGTTACCCGACGGCTATACCCTGCTGCAGTCTTTTGCCAGAACCTATAAGCAGGTTAAGGATCCCATTGGATCGATGGAGGAAAGTATGGCGAAATACAACGGCACGTACGCTGTCAATCTCGGAACGCGAAGAATGATTGCCACACAGGATCCTGAATTTATTGAGTACGTATTAAAGACGAATCACAAGAATTATTACAAGTCAACGATCCTTACCGAACAATTGGGAAGATTTCTCGGGAAGGGGTTGCTCACCTCCAACGGCGAATACTGGCTGAAGCAAAGGCGTCTGATTCAGCCGGGTTTTCATCCGGAAAAGATCCATGCGCTTTACGGTATCATCAAAAGAACAGTGGACCAGTCTATTTCCGATTTTCCCACAGGGGATAACGTGGATGTGTATCCGTTAATGAATAACCTGGCGTTTGAGATCGTCATCAATACCCTGTTTAACGTTAAAGTGCCGCCGGGGACAAGAAATGAACTCAGCCGCTTTATTACCGATACGCAGGATTTCGTCATCAAAGACATCAGACAACCCCATAAGAGCTGGTGGTTCACCTTATCGGGAGAGGTGAAAAAGAATCTGGAGAAGGCCGGGGGTGCGCGTCAGATCATCCGTTCGATCATCAGGACACGCAAGGAAAGCGGTCAGAAGTTTGACGATCTGCTAGACATGTTGCTTGATGCCCGCTATGAGGACACGGGACTTCCCATGGAGGAAACGCAGGTCATCGATGAGATCCTCATCTTATTGATTGCGGGGCATGAGACGACTGCCAACGCACTTTCCTGGACCTTGTACCTGCTGGCCAATCATCCCGGAATATTACACAAGCTGCGGACAGCAACGCAACATCTGGGCGTTGACGAAACCGTAAGCCATGATTATCTGAATGCCGTGATCAGGGAGTCGATGCGCTTGTATCCGCCTGCCTGGATCAGTGACCGGGTGGCTTTGCACGATGATGCATTTGGCCAATTTACTTTCCCTAAAGACACCATCGTGATCCTTTTCTATTACGGTCTTCACCGCGATGAACGCTATTGGGAAAATCCAACGGCTTTTATGCCTGACAGATTCTTAAAGGACAAAGGCATGAAAGAGAAAACCAAAATCTACTTTCCTTTCGGCGCCGGCCCGCGCCTGTGTATAGGAAATAACTTCGCCATGGCAGAGATGACGCTTTTTCTGCAAGCCATGATCAGACGCTTTGATATTCTGCCGACACGCACAGTGCCGGGCTTGAAACCACTCGTGACGCTTAGACCTGATCGCGTGATCCTGGCTATCAGCGATCGTCAGCAGGCTGTGCAGTGAAGGCATCAGCTGCCACTGATGGCACGGTGTTTTTACAGAGGTCAGTAAAAACAACTATGGCACAAGCAAAATCAAAATCAAAAGGAGGGAAGCAGTCAGGAAGCGCAAAAGCATCAGGCAGGAAACCCGCGAAATCGTCCGTTGACAAGAACGGTTCAATGCTCGAAGATTTTTTTATGGATGCCCTGAAAGACATTTACTGGGCGGAGAAGGCATTGACAAAAGCACTGCCGAAAATGGCGAAGGCTGCCACTTCAAAAGAGCTGAAGAAAGCGTTTGAGCAACATCTTGAGGTTACCAAAAAACAGATCGGACGTCTTGACAAGATCTTCGGGCAAATGGGCAAGAAAGCACAGGGTAAGAAATGTGAAGCCATGGCGGGTCTCATTGAGGAAAGTGAATCCATTATTTCCGAAACAAAAGATGATACCTTCACACGGGATGCCGCACTGATCATCTCAGCACAAAAAGTGGAGCACTATGAGATCGCCGCGTATGGTGGTCTGGCGCAATTGGCCAGGACGATGAATAAGAAAGGGATCGCGAGCGCCCTTGGTACCACGCTGAGTGAAGAGAAGAAGACGGATGAACTGCTGACGAAGATCGCTGAGAAAAGCATCAATGTCGAAGCTTCTGAAGAAGAGAGCGAAAAGTCAACGCTGAAAGAGAGCTTTTTGACCATCTTCTCCTAGTTCGCTCCGTTGAGGGACGTAAGGGCTTCATAAGCCCTTTTTTTGTTCGCGCGCCAACCAGCAATATGCAGTCAGATCAGTTGACTGTAAAGAGCGAGTTGTAGAAGTTTGTCAGTTTGACCAGATCATCCCTGTTTTTCAGGGAAAGTTTCCCGCCTTTGACAAATCGCTGCACTTCTTCTTTTTTTTCAGGCAGGTGATCAAGAAGATTATTAATGTTCGTCACTTTTTCCAGTGATCCGCCGTCAATCCTGAAGTAATACTGATCGGGCGATCTGCTGTATTTTGCGGGCACATCACTGATCACAATCTTTTCCCGATAGTTGACCATTTTTTTTGCGAGCAGGGTAAATTTCCCGCTTCCCAGCAGTTCCAGAAATCCGAATTCCTTTTGGGCCGGACCTTTTACGTTGTCCACCACAAAAACCGCGTCACCGACCTGGATCTTCAAAATTCGAGGATCAGGATCGAGTAGGAAGGTCTGGCGCTGGTGTTGGAATTCCATTACATCCATGACAATATTATAGCGCAGGGGCAATGGGATTTTTTGGCTGCCAGTGTAAACTGTTCCTGACAAAAAGGTATCATTTAGGTAGGGGGAACCTTCATAATGCTCGGGCGTTACCCCCATGTAATACCTTGATTCGCGGATCAGGAGATGGTCGTGAATATTCAGTCCCGTGCCATCTTGGCCCTGTACCTGCGATAGGGTCAACAAGCAAACTACTGTCGTTAAAAGGAATAGCTTTGATCGCATTTTGGGGCCCCGCTTAAAAAGGGCTTACCCAATATACCGAAAATTAACTTGTAACTAAGCTCATTTCAATCAGTTACCTTCATCCCTCAAGAGAAATTCTGTCGCATGACGGTGTTGACTTCCATAAGAATGCAGCGTTTATGGAAGGTCAATCTTCCTTCTTTTTCAAACGCAACAGAAGGGAGTGCCATCCCACACCCATAACAAAAAGAATCAGGATAAAAAAATAAGGACTTTCCATAGATTTGATCTTAACGTTAACTTGTCAAAAGGGTTTTTCCTGAATGTGCTTTTTTTTAGAACTCATCATTAGACACGTGCCACATGATGAACGTTGGAAGCAAAAAAACGCATAAATGATATTTTTTTCTCCTCATGTTGCCAGAGTAACAAATTAGGGCAGCAGAATGCATTACCACAGGACAGACTGTAGGCTGTGATCGTGCCATTTAACGCCGCAAACGAGTGTTGTATTGTAGTAATTTTGTTTATTGAAGTTCAGAATATGCCTCAGACAGTTGACGATAAACAGATCTTTTCCCTGCAGGAAGTAACCTCCAGCATACAGAAAACGCTTGCGGTCCGATATTCAAGTTCTTTTTGGGTGAAGGCCGAAATGAACAAGCTTAACTATTATCCACATTCCGGCCATTGTTACCCTGACCTGGTGGAAAAAAACGAAGGCAAGGTGATCGCACAGTTGAAATCGACGCTGTGGAAGGATGACTACCACAGGATCAACGAGAATTTTTTAACCCTGGTTAAGGCCCCTCTTAAAGATGGCATCAAAATCCTTTTCTGCGCGAAGATCACTTTTGATTCTGTACACGGTCTGGCATTGCGGATCGTGGATATTGACCCGGCATTTTCGCTGGGGGAGCTCGAACGCGAAAAACAGGAGAGCATTTCCCGGCTTACTGACGAAGGGATTTTCAGCCGGAACAAATCGCTGAAATTTCCTTTGCTGCCGAAGAGGATGGCAGTGATTTCGGTACAAACCAGTAAGGGCTACGCTGATTTTCTGAAAGTGATCGATGGCAATCCCTGGGGATACAAGTTTTCACATGTGCTTTTTCCTTCGCTCCTTCAGGGTGACCGGGCCGTTGAATCGATCCGCCTGCAGCTAGACAGGATCCGGAAGATGGCAGCGCATTTTGACGTAGTCGCCATTATCCGGGGTGGAGGCGGAGATGTTGGATTATCCTGTTTCAATAATTATGGACTGTCCAGGCAGGTTGCACTTTTTCCTATTCCTGTGATCACAGGGATCGGGCATGCCACCAACGAGACGGTTGTAGAAATGGTCGCTTATACAAATGCCATTACACCAACGGAACTGGCCGACTTCCTGCTGCAGCGTTTCCATGATTTCTCAATGCCCGTCCAAAAGGCCGAAGCGTTTCTGGTTGCACGCGTAAAAAGATTGATCGTTGAAGAGCGCCAGCACCTGCAACACACCGTACGCATTTTTCGGTCTGTGACGGATAATGTGATGATCCGAAGTCATCATGAGGTCAGGCAACATGCACGCGATCTGTTCAGGCAGTCGAATCTGAACATGGTCAGACAAAAGCAGACGCACACCTCACTGGTTTACAAACTGAGGAGTATGTCGCTTGCGTTATGCAGCCATCACAAACAGGAGGTGAAGGAATTTCTGATCATGATCCGTAAAGACCTTTTTGCTATTTTCAAGCATGAGGGAAACAGGATCGAAAACATGGTAAAGACCGTGGCCAACATGCATCCCGACAATGTTTTAAGACGCGGTTATACCATCACCCGCATCAACGGAAAAGCCATTACGCAACGCGATCAGGTGCATCCTTCCGATACACTTGAAACCATTCTCACCGATGGCACGGTATTCAGTAAAGTCGATAAAATTCAAAAATCCTCCGAATCATGATTGAAAATCCTAATTACGCCCAGGCCTTTGAAGAACTCCAGCAGATTGTATCGGAGATCGAGGAGGGACACATCTCTGTCGATGATCTCTCTGAAAAAGTAAAACGCGCTGCGCTGCTGATCAGGATATGTAAAAGTAAACTCACAGCTACCGAAGAGGATGTGAATAAGATCCTGAAGGAGCTGGACAATACCGAGACAATGGAATAACGTGATCCCGGCACGCGACGTTCAAAATTGCGCAATGAATCCGGTGTGGAAGAAACCTTCCGCCCGGGAAAGGCCGGGCAGCGGGGAATAGATCAGGCGCCGATCAGAAACATTTCCCTCAGCCGACCCATTGTAGCGGCCGATCTCCTGCACGGTGAAAAAGGTTGGAGGAAAGGAGGAGCCAGGTGCGCAGGCAGATGGGCAACGATCCTTCCGCGCAAATCGCGAAGGGTCGACTTTCGAAAGAAATAGCTTTACTATTTGTAATATTCTTACGACATTTCCTGAATGCCAATCTCCATCGGCGCGCCGGATTTGTTCAGACTTGGTAGTCAGATCCGGTCACTGATGCAGCATAATCAGACCAACAAAACTTAAACATATGAATCGAAGGGACATCATTAAAAA
>JBARAD010000218.1:0-18824 GCA_049791675.1 Chryseosolibacter sp. | reverse complement strand
TTTAAGGCGCTCCTCAAAGCGCCAACGGAGCTACCCTCGGTTTCGAAAACCGTCTCCCTGGACCCAAGTATATCTTTCGTTATCCCGAAGGCCTTTATTACATATTTTGCCATATCCGCAATTAAATGGATTTTTATTGATGCCGCGGAATTCAATCCGATCTTACGTATTTTTAACCAAAAATAAAGATTAATTTAAGATCATTCGTAATTCCACATTTTGACGACCATATACGATAACCACGGACGCCCCATCAATTACCTCCGGCTTGCTGTTACATACCGGTGTAATCTCCGCTGCTTCTATTGCATGCCGGAAGAGGGTATCCATTATCTGCCAAAAAAGGAATTGCTGACCTTCGAGGAGATCATCCGCCTGGTTTCCCTCATGGCCACCATGGGGATTTCAAAAGTGAGACTTACCGGCGGGGAACCCTTTGTGAGGAATGACCTGATGCAACTGATCAGACGCATGGTTGAAATCCCGGGCATCAAAGACCTGCACCTTACCACGAATGGCATCCTCACCGCTCCCCACATTCCGGAATTGAAACAACTGGGGATAGCATCCGTAAACTTCAGTCTGGACACGCTTGACAAAGAACGTTTTAAAGTCATCACACGGCGCGATGAGTTCGACAATACCATCCGCACCCTGAACCTGTTGCTCGACCAGCATATCCCTGTAAAGATCAATGCGGTGGTCATGGACGGAAAGAATACCGACGACATCGTTCCCCTTGCCCGGCTGACGAAAGAAAAAGGTCTCTCTGTCAGATTCATCGAAGAGATGCCTTTCAACGGAGGTGAAAAACATGGCGAAAAACTGATCTGGAATCACCGGAAGATCCACGATCATTTGAAGGAGGCATTTCCCGACATCCATAAGATAGGCGACCCCGATCATGCCACAGCCTCTCATTACAGGATTCCCGGCTACCAGGGCACCATCGGAATCATTGCTGCCTTTTCCCGAACTTTTTGCGGCACCTGTAACCGGATCCGCGTCACGGCACAGGGTACTTTGAAAACATGCCTGTACGATCACGGTGTGCTCAACATCAAAGATCTGCTTCGCTCAGGCGCCGGGGATGAAGCATTAAGGAATCACCTGATAAATTCTTTTACCCACAGACCAAAGGATGGGTTCGAAGCGGAAGCCAGCCGCAAAGATCAACTGCCGGCGTTTGAGTCAATGTCGACCATTGGTGGATGAAATGTCCTTTCCTAACATAACGTTCTTCCTATACGCATTCAGATGGATTCCACGCTGCTGATCCTTACAGTCTCCTTCTTTATCATTGCAATGATCTATTCGTCGGTAGGGTTCGGCGGAGGGTCGAGCTACCTGGCATTGCTCGCTGTGATGGGCGTCCACTTCGAGATCCTGCGTCCCGCCGCGCTCCTGTGCAACATCATCGTCGTGGGCGGCGGCACCTACATTTTCTGGAAAGCCGGCGCCCTGGATCTGAAAAAAAGCTGGCCCTTCCTGGTAACGAGTATCCCCATGGCCTTCGCCGGAGGCATGTGGAAGATCGAAAATGTAACGTATTTCTTCATCCTGCTGGGCATTTGCCTCATACTGGCGTCCTTTCTTCTGTGGATACAGCCTGTGGCGCGTGCACAACACAGGCTGACGAACCCGTTGGTGAACACCCTCGTCGGCGGAGGTATCGGATTTCTATCCGGATTGGTTGGCATCGGAGGAGGGATCTTTCTTTCCCCGATTCTTCACCTGTTTCATTGGGACGAACCGAAAAAGATCTCTGCGGTGGCGAGCTTGTTCATCCTGCTGAATTCCGTCAGCGGTCTGGCGGGCCAGATGACTCGCACGGAGGGAATTGAATGGAATTTCATACTTCCCCTGCTTGTTGCCGTGTTTGCCGGCGGGCAGCTCGGGTCCCGCCTCGGGGTCCGCAAATTTGATCCGGTTCATATCAGAAGGATTACGTCGCTGGTCATCTTTGTGGCCGCAATAAAGATATTGAAAGATCATTTGTAGGCGGCCTTTCCGTGCATCGGGATACTAAATTTTGAATGATTAATCAGCTTTACTTCCTATTTTGCGGCCCTAATGAGTAACATGAAAAACATCCGATTTTCTGCGCACATCCTTCCCCACGTTGTTGCGCTCGCCGTTTTTTTTATCATCACCGTATTCTTCTTCAATCCTGTTTTCTTTGGAAACAAAACCCTTCAGCAATACGACATCCAGCAATTCGCAGGCTCTTCGAAAGCCATTGAAGATTACAGAAACGAAACAGGCGATGAACCGCTCTGGACGAACTCCATGTTCAGCGGAATGCCCGCCTATCTCGTCAGTGTGCAGTGGAGCAATCAGGCGATTGCCTATGTAAAAACGCTTCTGGCACTTTTCCTTCCCCACCCTGTCGCCAATATTTTCATCGCCTTTGTCTGCTACTATATTTTACTGCTCTCCTTCAGGATACGTCCCTACCTCGCCATCGCCGGAGCCATTGCTTTCGGTTTGTCATCCTACATCATCATCGGCCTTGCAGCGGGCCACAACGGTCGCATTGGCGCGATCGCTTTCATGCCGCTGATCATGGCCGGCATTCACCTGGTATTCACCGGAAAACGTGTTCTTGGATTTGGCGTGACCGCCATGGCCATGGCGCTTCATTTGCGCGAGAACCACGTGCAGATAACCTATTACCTGCTGTTGATTGTATTGATTTATGGCTTGATCCAATTGATCGAGGCAGTCAGACTGAAGACCGTCCCCGTGCTTTTGAAAAACATTGGCGTGCTTGCCGTTGCCGTACTCCTTGGCATCGGAACATTCTTCGGCCAAATGTGGGCTTTGAAAGAGTACAGCGCTTATTCCACCCGTGGTAAATCCGATCTTGTCGCGGAAGGATCACCGCAAAATGCGGATGGCGCCGGCATGCGGAAGGAATATGCCTTCGAATTCAGCAATGGGATACTCGAGCCTTTCACGCTGATGATACCGAATTTTTATGGAGGGAGCACGAGCAACTTCCTGTTCCTCGACCGGAGCAGCGAGGTATACCAGGCGCTGGCGCGGTCAGGTAATCAGCAAACCGCCAATCAGCTCGCCAATTTCACAGGAGGATATTGGGGCGAACAGCGAATGACTGCACCTTATTACGCAGGCGCCACCATTATCTTTCTGTTTGTTCTTGGTATCGCTTTCGCGGAAAAAAAATATGTGTGGTGGCTTGTGTCTGTGAGTGTATGGAGCATTTTACTCAGCTGGGGCAGCAACTTTTCTGCCTTCAACTACCTGATGTTCGATTTTTTCCCGGGTTACAACAATTTCAGATCGGTGACTTTTACCTTGATCATGATCCTCTTTGCGATGCCTTTACTGGGCATGCTGGGGCTTGAACGCCTGTGGGCAGGTGGCATGACCCGTGAAGCCAAACGCAAGTTGCTGATCGCGTTTGGCGCAACAGGCGGGTTGTGTCTGTTGCTTTGGATCTTTGCGGGAATGTTCGGATTCACCCGGGAAGTTGAAGCACAACTTCCAGCCTGGTTTGTAGATGCGCTCGCGGAAGACCGCAAAAGTCTGTTCCGCGCAGATGCGATACGTTCGTTTTTTTTCATCCTCATTGTATTCGCCGCCATTTATTTTGACCTCCACAAAAGACTTTCTGCGACAGGTTTTTATGCTTTCCTGATCTTTGTGGTCGCCGTCGATCTGGCGCCCGTTGCCAAACGATATTTCACGGAAGACAATTACAAACGCAGCCGGGATAACAGTTTCTTCGCCATGACGGGAGCCGACCAGCAGATCTTGAAAGACAAATCCAGCTACCGCGTTTACAATCTCAGCTACCTGACCGGAAGCGGCACAAATACGTTCGCGGAAGCGCGAACTTCGTATTATCATCATTCTATCGGCGGCTACCACGGTGCAAAACTCAAACGCTATGAAGAATTTTATGACTCATGCGTCGTTACACAAACACAGCAGTTCGTCGCCCAGGCACAAAAAGGAAACATCGGTTTTGAGAACCTGACGGCTTTCAACATGCTCAACATTAAATATGTCTACATCGGACCGCAAGCGCAGGATGTGCTTCCCAACCCGTCGGCATATGGCAATGCGTGGTTTGTGCGGGAGATCGCAAGGGCAGGCAATGCGCGGGAGGAACTGGCAAAAACCTGCGCTGCCAATACCAGGTTTACAGCAGTGATCGATACGTCGAAGTTCAGGGTGGGCAATATCGCTTCAGATACGAATGCAACGATAAGACTGGTTGACGGAAATCCGAAATCGCTTAAATATGAAAGCCAGTCATCCGCCGATGGTTTGGCTGTTTTTTCAGAGATCTATTATCCCGGATGGGAGGCAACCATCGACGGAAAGCCAACGGAAGCTCTACGCGCTAATTACATCCTGCGCGCCCTTGAAATTCCCGCAGGCAACCATACCATCGAGTTCACCTTCAGACCGAAGCCTTATATGGTTGGAAACAAGGTCACCAGAATTTCTTCGTGGCTCGTGCTGCTCGTGCTCCTGGGTAGTATCTGGTGGACCCTCAAGAAAGAATCAGGGCCTGATACTGTGCAATCGCGCCAATAGTCGCCGTCAATTCGTCTCTACTGTAGAGATGGCAATCGATCCCAATCCTAGTGCGGCGGACCATTGCGCGCGGACCGCGGATCCTCCACAACCTCAATCGCCTCAAGCCTTTTGAGCAGGGGCGGATGGGAATAATGGAAGAACACGTACACCGGGTGTGGATACAGGTTGCTCAGTGAATCAACAGAAAGTTTTTTCAATGCATTTGCCAAAGCCGAGCCACTGAAGGTTTCCCTGGCATAAGCATCCGCTTCGAATTCGTTTTTCCTGCTGTACATGCTCATGAACAACCCCGTGATGCCGGAAATCGGAGCAAACAGTATGGAAAAAGCAATCAGGTTCAGGTGAATGGATTGCTGACCACCTCCCAGGGCAATGGAAAGATTGGTGTTGTAGACCATGAGTGACAGCACGAACATGGTAAAAAAGACCTGGAGGATCGCGAGTATCAATCCGCGAACAATATGCTTCTTTTTGAAATGGCCGACTTCATGGGCAAGGACCGCTACCAACTCATCGGTTGTGTGTTTTTCAATTAAGGTGTCATATAACACGATCTTCTTCTTGCGGCCGATGCCGGAAAAAAAAGCATTTGCCTTGCTCGAGCGCTTTGACCCGTCGATCACAAAAATATTATCCAGCGGAAAGTTCACTTTGCCGGCAAAAGATTGAATCGCGGACTTTAGTTCGCCGTCAGGCAATGGCGTTAACTTGTTGAACAAGGGTAATATGAGGCTGGTATAAAACATGTTCATAAAAACAATGAACATGGCAGCGATCACCGCAAACCAGATCCAGAACTGCGGGCCAATCGATTGGATCAGATAGATCAGCAGGGCCAGCAGCGGAGCACCGATCAACGCGGCGAGGGCGTATCCCTTTAATTTGTCTTTGAAAAAGGTACCGGGTGTGGTCTTATTGAATCCGTATTTTTCTTCAATAACAAAGGTGGAGTACAGCTGAAAGGGGAGCGTGAGCACATCGGAAACCAGCATCAGGACCGCAAAAAAAGCAAGAGCCAGCAATATTTCGTGTTGCACATACTGCCGGAGAAACTCATCCAGCCATCCAAAACCGCCACCCATCAACATGGCGATCGAAAGAAAAAAAGAAAACGCCGAGGAAATAAAGGAAAAGCGCGTGAGATCCCTGTGATAATCGAGTGACCTGACGTACCTGACCGGATCGTAGAAAGATGCAATTTCACCGGGAATATCCCTTCGAAGTGCCTTCAGGTTAATGTATTCCAGCAACTGATCAAACAAATAACCAATGGTTGCAATGGCGACGATGATGAGCAATATGACCTTAGGTTCCATAAAATCAATGGTACAAAGAAAAGATCAAAGCGGAAAGCTTAAATCCGGGAGCGACCCCGGACGGCTAACCGGGGTAAATGTCCGTATTCCGTTCGGATTCAGTGACTTGGTAAAACATGGCCAAATAACCTGTACTTTAAGGCTTAATTGGAAATGTTTTCATACCTTAGTCCTCCCTAAGAGGAGGGAAAACCATCCCTCGGATCCTGTCATTCCCCCACTTGTGACACAGGGCACATAAAAACCCTCAATTTTTATGTCGCAGAGCTGTTTCTGCATTTAATCAATAAAAAATACAATAATGGAGAACATCCGTTTGGGAAAACCCTACAAAGTAAGCGAGCACAAGCACAAACAATACCACAAGCATTATGAAATTCCCATTCAGAGTTGCGTCGTGGTGCCGGTGAAAAAGTACGGAGACCAGATCTCATGTGATTTGCGCTGGAAGGATGAATCAGGAGAGACTAAGCACAGGGAGGACCTGATGTTTAGCAGCGCTTATCTCCTGCCACTTGATGCGATGAAAGATTTCAAACTTTATGACCTGTGGGAAGATTACAATAAGACAGTGTCTTCCTCCCTCGACGTGGAAGGTTGAGCGGCGGTCGGGAGTATTCAATTTGACGGTTAACAATTTCCCAGCCATCCAGGCCTGTCCGAAGCGACGATCCTGGCTGGCTATTTTTTTACCCTTTACAGCAAAGCCGGAAATTCCGGTCCGGATTTTCACAAATTCCTGCACCCTGGTTTCCGATCCGTGATCGCTAAAAATTTTTTTTCCAAAAGAACGAATTGCACCCCATCCTGGTTTGTACAAAAGGTAACGATCGTTACCGGCAACAGGAATAGATTCATAAGTTATTTGAACAATGCCCGTTCGCTTATGTCGAATTTAAAGAAAGGAGGTACCATGTCTAGTCCCAATGAAATTTTATCAACACCATGTAAACTAACCAAATCCACAGGTGTGGAGAGCTGAGTGTTGTTTATACCTCGTGCGGTTTTTAGTTTATAGATAAAATTGAATGAGGATTCTTGAATATCCGGCCTGTGTCCCAGCGCCGGATATTTTTTTTATTTAGCCTTTTCAATTTTTTCCTCGGCCACCTCAAGTTCACCGGCGTCGGCATGCATCTGTTCCTGCTTGTTCTTTTCAGCCTGGCGAAAGTCGAGCCCCAGCTCCACAAGAATGGGAAAATGATCGGATCCCAATGCGGGCAGTCGCTTCAGGCTGATGAGCTGAAAATGCTCCGAACAGAAGATATGGTCGAGCGGCCATCTCAAAAACCAGTAATGTGCATGGAACGTATTGAAAAAACCCCTTCCTCTGCGGGGATCCAGCAAGCCGCTCACCTTCATGAACAACTCGGTGGTATAACTCCAGGCCACGTCGTTGAGATCACCCGCAACAATAACGGGATGCATACACGCTTTAGCCTCTTTGGCAATGGTCAGTAATTCGGCGTCGCGTTCCGTCGATCGGGGATTTTCCTGCGGCACCGGCGGGGTCGGATGCAGACAGTAGAGAAAGAATATATCGCCCGACGGAAGCTTCACCCGCGTATGAATGGAAGGTATCCCTTCCTCGATCAGATATTTAACCTGCGGATCTATCAGCTCGAATTTCGAAAAGAGAAGCATTCCATAAGTATTCTCCAGCGGTTTGGAGACACGGTGCGGGTAATCCTTTTCGAGGCCGTCCAGCTGTGACTTCCACCACGCATCCGTTTCCACAAGAAGGATGATGTCGGGATTGTGCTTTTTTATCCGCTCCAGACAACGCGCCGCTTTGCGATTGTCCTGAAAAACATTGGATACCAGTAATTTAAAGTATTTTCCCTCCTCGCGCGTCTTCTTCCCTTTCATCTGATGTTTCGCCAGCACGGTATACGGAAAGATCTGGTAAAACAAATAAAATGTGTTGGCGGTAAGCAGTCCGGCAAAAATGAACGAATGGGTCTCACGCCAGTCCGCCATGAACAGGAATAGCGCCAGTAGTGCCACGTTAATTGCAAGTTTCTGGGCACGCGGATACTCAAATATCCGGAAAACCCAATTGTCATTGCGTATCAGCGGAACAAGACTTACTGCTACAATAAAATAACCAAGAATGATGACGAGATACCTCCCTATTTGAAGTGCCATTTACTTTTCAAATCCTCTTGACAGTTTATACCGAATGTATGAAACCCCCTAAAAAAAAACAACAGATGGGCCACCCCCCTGACCACATCTGTTGACTAAAGCAATGAATTCAATTCACTGCCTTTTATGCTTGAGGGACGTTTGTCCCCCTGATTTCCCGCATTATTTCAGCCGCACTTTTCTTGGATATCCCCAGGGTTTCAAAATCGACGTGAATCCTTTCCATCTCAATATTAGGATTACTTACGTCGTTCCTTTCAGGGAACCCAACCTGCAGTTCCGGAAAATCATTGAGTCGATTTCTTCTCAGACTAGAATCAGTATTTCGCATATCTTCTTATTTAACAATCGTTGTTTTCAATCAACTGACCCATTAAATAAAATCGTATGCCATTACCTGTTTGACAGGTAAACTTTCTCAATCGTCACGCATCGAGGAAAAATTAAAAAAAAGGTGCGGAGGTTCTTCTACAGGGCGCGGAGATCAGCGGTCTTTGAGCAATTTTCTGATGGCTTCGTGGTAATGATCGAAATCAAAAGAGCTGACCAGCTTCTGCATGTTGACGGAAATTTCATGCAGGCATAAGTTACCGATACTTCCCTCGTGAACATGGTTGAGATCTGTATCCGGATGAAATTTTCCTTCCTCGATATTTAATCCGACCTGTTTATAGGCATCGCGAAAGGGAACTCCGGATAAAACAAGCTTATTCACCGCTTCCACGCTGAAAAGAAATTTATATTTTTCTTCAGCAAGGATATTTTCCTTCACGGAGACATGGTCCAGCATCAGGTAAACCATGCGCAGGCAATCCTTCAGATTCTGAATGGCGGGAAAGAGGAGTTCCTTCAGCAATTGCATCTCGCGATGATATCCCGAGGGAAGATTTCCCGTCATCAGTGCGATATCATTTGGCAGCGCCTGCAACTGGTTACAACGGCCCCGCACCAGCTCAAAAACATCCGGATTCTTCTTATGCGGCATGATGCTGGATCCTGTGGTCAGCTCATCCGGAAATGATATGAAGGCAAAATTCTGATTGAGGAAAAGGCATGCATCCATCGAAAGTTTCGCCAGCGTGGCGGCAATATTGGAGATCGCACCCGCAACGATCCGTTCGCTCTTTCCACGGCCCATTTGCGCATAGACCACGTTGTAATTCAGATCGCCAAAGCCGAGCAATTGCGTGGTCAGCTTCCGGTTCAGGGGGAAGGAAGATCCATAGCCTGCCGCGGAACCCAGGGGATTTTTATTCACCACGTCGTAGGCAGCCTTCACTGTAATGAGGTCATCCACCAGGCTTTCAGCATACGCCCCGAACCAGAGCCCGAACGAGGATGGCATGGCCAGCTGAAAATGCGTGTAGCCCGGCAGCAGGTGATCTTTGTACTTATCGCTCTGGCGGAGGAGCAGGTCGAAAAGCCGCTGCACTTCCCGAACCATCAGTTCAATTTCTGAACGAAGAAAAAGCTTGATATCTACCAGCACCTGATCATTCCTGGACCGGCCGCTGTGAATTTTCTTGCCGGTGTCTCCAAGACGTTTGGTCAATTCAAGCTCTACCTGCGAATGGATATCTTCAACGCCCTCCGCTACTTTAAAATCACCGCCCTCGATAGCGGCGTGAATTTCCCGGAGCGCCTGCGTCAGCTTTTGCAGTTCGTCACGGGTCAGAAGGCCGATGGATTCAAGCATGGTGATGTGCGCAAGAGAACCCAGCACATCGAAAGGAGCGAGAAACATGTCCATCTCCTGGTCCTTGCCCACCGTGAATCTCTCCACTTCCTTGAGCGACGCTTTGTCTTTTTGCCACAATTTCATAACAGACAGGTATAAGTTTCCGATGCCAACCCCCTACAGTTCATTCAGCAAAGCAATATAGGTATCAATTCCCTTTACAATTTCAGCGACATGGATAAATTCATCCGCAGTGTGCGATCGGGCCGAGTCACCCGGCCCCATCTTCACCGAAGGCACCGGTATCAGCGCCTGATCGGATGTTGTCGGCGATCCGTACAAAGGGATGTTAAGTCTTTTTGCAGCCGCTACCAGCGGGTGGTCAGCAGGGATCCCTGATGAACGCATCCGAAGGGAGCGCGGCGTAACGGTGGCACGCACATGCTGCTGAATCACGCCTAGGACTTCCTCGAGGGTGTATTGATCCGTCACGCGAACATCCACTGTGTAGTTACATTCAGCAGGCACTACGTTGTGTTGCTTGCCCGCCTGAATCAGTGTGGTGGTCATTTTGATCTCCCCAAGGCTGGGAGACACCTTCGGAAATTTGTATGTCCTGAGCCACTCGATATCTTCCATGGCCTCATAAATGGCATTGATCCCTTCTTCGCGCGCGGCATGACCTGCCTTGCCATGCGCCGTACAGTCCAGAACCATGAGCCCCTTCTCGGCAATGGCCATATGACATTGGGTGGGTTCTCCGACGATCGCAAAACTGATCGGCTGGGGCAGAAGATCCCAGATGCTCTCAATTCCCTCGCTCCCCGAAATCTCCTCTTCGGCAGTGGCGGCCATGACGAGATTGAAATTCAGATCCTTCCGCTCGTAAAAATGCAGGAAGGCAAGGATCAGGCATACCAGCGGTCCACCGGCATCGTTGCTGCCCAGACCGTAAATTTTTCCATCCATGATTTCCGGCGCAAAGGGGTCGCGCGTATACGCGCTGTTCGGCCGTACTGTATCGTGATGTGAGTTCAGGAGGATGGTAGGAAGGTCAGACTTAAAGAATTTGTTCCGCGCCCATACATTATTTCCCTTGCGCTCGGTCGGAACATCATGCGACTTAAAAAAACCCTCCAGCACAAGTGCAGTTTTATCTTCTTCCCTGCTGAACGACGGGATGGCAATAAGCTGTTCCAGGAGGTTAATCGCTATTTCATCTGGTTGCAATTTCATGTTTTCATATCATCAGGTCACCGCTATGCGGTGATCAACGTCCCGGCTGTTTCTTTTCCTGTATTTTTAATCAGATCTCCCGCTTCGCCTATTAAAACCTCTTTCACTCCTGCGTGGATGGCAGCGTAGGCATTTTCAAGCTTTGGCAGAATTCCATCGAGCAGGGCTTTCTTTACCAGTAATTCTTCATATAGTTTCTCCGGTAAATGATGGATGACGGAATGCACATCGTTTACATCGCGGAGCACGCCCTTCTTCTCAAAGCAATAGATCAACCGAACTTCGAAATATTGGCTCAGGGCCACCGCCAGAACCGAGGCGATCGTGTCTGCGTTGGTATTGAGCATATTTCCCCGGGCATGTGTCAGGGGAGCGAATACCGGCACCAGCCCATCCCGGAGCAGCGACTGCAACCAGCCGGTGTTCACGTTGGAAGGCTGAATGTCGCCCACAAAGCCATAATCGATTTCCTTTACAGGCCGTTTTACCGCCTCAATGACATTGCCATCCGCCCCGGTAAGACCCACCGCATTACAACCCATGGCCTGGAGCATGGATACGATCTGTTTGTTGACAAGGCCTCCATATACCATCGTAACCAGATCCCTGGTTTGTTCATCGGTGATCCGCCTTCCATTCACGTACTGTGAGGTAATGCCAAGCTGATCGCCGATGCGTGTCGCAATTTTTCCGCCACCGTGAATGAGGATCTTCGGTGCCCGAATGGCTGCGTAGTCCTGAAGAAACCGCTTCAGAAATTCGCTGTTATCCACTACGTTGCCTCCTATCTTGACGATAAACATCTTGTCCATTTCTCTTCTGTTATTGCTGCGGATGAATTCAGCTGTTCCTGGCCGTAAGAAGTTCACTTAACACAGCCTGCGCCGCCCAGATCCGGTTTGATGCCTGCTGGGTGACGATGCTGCTGAAGCCATCAAGCACTTCATCGCTCAACTCCACGTTTCTCCGCACCGGCAGGCAATGCATTACCTTCGCGTGGTTGGTGAGTAACAGCTTTTCACTGGTCAGCATCCATTCGCGGTCGTTGCAATAGACCCTGCCGTAATCATGGTAGGTACTCCAGTTTTTCACATATACGAAATCCGCATCCTTGAGGGCGTAATCCTGGTCGTGGCTGATGGCCGCCCCTTTTGTAAAGGCGGGATCCAGTTCATAATCTTCGGGATGGGTGATCACAAAATCCGCGTGATCCCAGGTGTTGATCCATTGTGAAAAACTATTGGCAACGCATTGTGGCAAAGCCTTCACGTGCGGGGCCCAGGTCAACACGATTTTGGGACGGCGCTTCTTCTCCTTGAAGGCTTCCGTTATGGTAATGATATCAGTCAGGCTCTGCAGCGGATGAAGCGTAGCACTCTCCAGACTGACGATCGGTATTCCTGCGTATTTGATGAACTGATTGATATAAAGCTCGCTGTAATCCTCCGCCTTGTTCTTCAGCGTAGGAAATGTCCGGATCCCCAGAAGGTCGAAGTAATGACCCAGGATGGGCGCAGCATCCTTCACGTGCTCTACCGTGCTGCCACTCATGATCGCTTCATCTTCAAACTCAAGAGACCATCCCTCCTGCCCTACGTTGAAGACGACGGCTTCCATGCCCAGATTCGAAGCGGCTATCTGCGTGCTGAGCCGCGTACGCATGCTTGGATTCAGGAACAATAACCCGATCCTTTTATGCGTGCCCAACATCCGGTCGCTGTATGGATCCGATTTGTATGCGAGCGCCTTATGTACAAGCGCATTGATGTCAGCCACATCGTGAACAGAAATAAAGTTCTTCATGCTAGTTCTTCGTTCAGGGCGTTTAGAAACATGTCTGCTTCCACTCTGGTCATGGCCAGCGAAGGAAGCAAGCGGATTGTATTGGGTTTGGCCTCTCCGGTAAAGATATGATGTTTCAGGAGCAGATTGTTCCGCACCTGCTTAAATTCCTCCGGTAAGTCAATACCGATCATCAGCCCCCGCCCGCGCAGGCCAGCGACCTTTTGGAAGCCTTTAAGTTTTTCCAACCAGTAGCTGCCCATGGCAGCGGCATTTTCGAGGAGCTTTTCCTTTTCAAGGACTTCCAGGACAGCGAGGCCCGCAACAGAGGCGAGATAGTTTCCGCCGAAAGTGGTGCCCAGCATTCCGCTCCACGGCCTGATGTCGGGATGAATGAAAAGACCTCCGATGGGAAAACCATTTCCCATCCCTTTCGCCGTCGTGATCAGGTGCGGCCTTACGCCTGCAAACTGGTGTGCGAAAAACTTCCCGGTACGACCATATCCCGACTGGATCTCATCCAGGATCAGCAGTGACTGATACGTGCTGCATTGGGCCTCGATATGTCTGAGGAACGCATCGTCCGGAACCTGAATGCCACCCACGCCCTGTATGCCCTCGATGATCACCGCCGCAACATCGGACCCCATGGCGGAATCAAAGGCCGCCACATCATTCAGGGGAACGAACTGGATCTCATGGCAGGCGTTGAAAGGCGCCACGATCTTCGGGTTGTCAGTGGCCGCAACAGCCCCGGAAGTTCTGCCGTGAAAACTTTTCCTGAATGCAATTACTTTCTTTCGTCCTGTAACGAACGAAGCAACCTTCAGCGCGTTCTCGTTGGCCTCGGCCCCTGAATTACACAAGAACAGCTGGTAGTCCGGGTACCCTGATATCGCCCCGAGCTTTTCGGCAAAAGCCCGCTGCTGATTATTCTGAACACTGTTGGAATAAAATGCGATCTTCTGAAGTTGCTCCGTTATCCGTTTGACATAATGCGGATGGGTGTGACCGATGGAAATAACGGCATGGCCGCCATAGAGGTCCAGGTATTTTTCTCCCTTGTCATCCCACAGCCATGAACCCAGGGCTTTTGTCGGGGTGATGTTGAAGAGGGGGTAGACGTCGAAGAGTTGCATGGGCGGACTTTAAAAATGAAAGATTGAATTTGAAATCAAAAAAATCAAAATACGGTACTTTTCAGTGCCAGCCCCTCCCGCTCCCCGATCCCGAACATCAGGTTCATATTCTGCACTGCCTGGCCCGACGCTCCTTTGAGAAGATTGTCAAGGGCGGAATGAACGACGAGCTTATCGCCTTGCTTCTCCAAACCGATGATGCACTTGTTGGTATTGACCACCTGTTTCAGGTCGATGGATCTTTCAGAGACCACGGTAAACGGATGGTTGCGATAATACTCCTGATATACTTTTCTTGCTTCCTCCAGCGGGAGGTCGCATGTGGTACACGAACTCACAAAAATACCGCGTGTGAAATCGCCGCGCCACGGGATAAAATTTATCGGCGCATGAAAGGAAGGCTGATGGGTCTTCAAGTGAAGCGTGATCTCCTTCAGATGTTGATGGCTTAGTGTTTTGTAAGCCGAGATGTTGTTTGCCCGCCAGGTGAAGTGTGTTGTATCCTGCAATTTCTGTCCTGCGCCGGTGGACCCCGTGATGCCGGTGCTGTATACTTCTTTCAGAATTCCAGCCTTCGCCAGTGGGAGCAATCCCAACGTGAGCGTGGTCGCAAAACATCCCGGGTTGGCGATGTTCCTGGCTTTTCTGATTTCCTCGAGGTATAATTCCGGAAGACCATACACGAATTTTCGCTCACCCGCGGATTCTCCGAGGCGGAAATCCTGGCTCAGGTCGATGATGCGGGTTGATGGGTCGAAGGAATGTTCTCCGAGGAATTTGCTGCTCTCACCGTGACCGAGACAGAGGAAGATGACGTCGACTTTTTCCTGAAATGACTCCGAGAAGGTCATGGAGGTATCGCCGAGGAGATCACTGTGAACAGTATGCAACGGCTTTGCTGCATTGCTTCTGCTGTGAACGAATGTTAATTCAACCTGTGGATGATTCAACAACAGACGGATGGTTTCACCTCCTGTAAAACCCGCACCGCCAATAATACCTGCTCTAATTTTCAACTTTAAATCTTAAATTTTAAATCTTGAAATCTGAATCTTGAATCTTAAATCTTGAATCTTAAATCTAACCCTCCCCGCCCTCTGCTGCGATCTGATGGTAGATCATGGTCTGGTTTCCGAATATTTTGGTGAATCCTTTCACGTCATCACCGGTCCAGCCGAGGTTCATTTCACCGTATTTTCCAAATTTTGATGACATGAGGTCGAATGCAGATTCAATTCCGGTCACAACAAAGCGGTAAGGGTACAACTCGACATAAACCTCCCCTGTGACATTCTTCTGGCTGCTGGTGAGAAAAGCTTCCATGTCGCGCATCACCGGGTCAAGGTATTGTCCTTCGTGTAACCAGTTGCCGTAGAATTGCGCGAGCTGATCCTTCCAGCTCAGCTGCCATTTCGTGAGCACGTGTTTCTCCAGCGTGTGGTGCGCCTTGATGATCACCATGGGGGCTGCGGCCTCGAAACCGACGCGCCCTTTGATGCCGATAATGGTGTCCCCTATGTGGACGTCGCGTCCGATCCCATAAGGGCCTGCGAGCGTCTGAAGGAATTGGATAGCGCCAGCGGGGTGATCGAAAGCGCGGTCATTTACTTTCCGCAATTCACCTTTTTCAAAACCAAGTTTAACGGTTTCGCTCCCGTGTTTCGTCACCTGGGTCGGCCATGCTTCCTCCGGGAGCATGCCCAGTGATTTGAGGGTCTCCTTGCCTCCGACAGAAGTTCCCCAAAGTCCCTTGTTAATAGAATAAAGAGCTTTGTTGAAATTCATATCGACGCCTTTCGATTTCAGGAAGCTGATCTCGTCCTCACGGGACAATCTCATTTCACGGATGGGTGTGATGATCTCGATCCCGGGCACAAGGATGTTCAGGATCATGTCAAAGCGCACCTGGTCGTTCCCTGCTCCGGTACTGCCATGCGACACAGCGTCGGCCTTTATTTCCCGCGCATAGTTGGCGGTCGCGAGCGCCTGTGACATGCGCTCTGCGCTCACACTCAAAGGGTAAGTGTTATTCTTTAATACGTTCCCGTAGATGAGATAACGTATGACACTATCGTAATAATTACGGGTTTCATCAACGGTACGGTGAGACGCAACGCCGAGGTTTTTTGCCCGTGTTTCGATCGCCCTGATCTCCCCTTCATCAAATCCGCCAGTGTTTACCGTGAGCGTATGGACTTCATAGCCCTTTTCTTCACTTAGATATTTAACACAGTAGGAGGTATCCAAACCCCCACTGAAAGCCAAAACAACTTTTTTCTTACTCATGTGTGCAAATGTAAAAGCTTAAAGCTGAAAGCAAAAAGCCTGGGGCAGAAAGCTGGATATCATCCGGCTTCTGCCTGTGCACTTTCTGCGCTCACTTTGTAGCTTACCAGAAGAAGAGACCGAGGAGAGAACGCTTTTTTTCGACATCGCCCGTACCGCCCGCACCATTTTCTCTTTTGCGGAAGGCCTTCAGCAGGACGAATTGTTTAAAGCGCATCCACCGCTCAAAGAGGCGGAAGTTGCCCTTGAAATGACGGTGCGCATGATTTACCACGAGTTCCCCTGCGGGTGTAACAACGGTATCGGCAACCTTGGCCGGCGGCAAGGTCATATTGAGCTTGGCCGCTGCTTCTTCAGGATCGAACAACATGGCAGTACACAAACAGTTCTTGCGCCCCTTGGCCATCAGTATGTCATAGTTCACACAGCTGCGGCAACCTTTCCAGAACTCCTCGTCTGTGGTGAGCTCCGAGTAGGTCACCGGCTCATATCCCAGGTCCGAGTTGATCTTCATCACCGCCAGCCCTGTCGTGAGTCCGAAAATCTTTGCGTGCGGATACTTCTCGCGGGAAAGTGCAAAGATCCGCTGCTTGATCTCCGTGGCAACGCCTGTTTTCCGGAAAGCGGGCGAAACGATCAAGCCCGAGTTAGCAACGTATTTTTCATGTTGCCATGCTTCGATGTAGCAAAAACCCACCCATGTACCGTCAGTGGTGACGGCAATAACGGCTTTTCCTTCATCCATCTTCTTACAGATGTAATCAGGAGAACGCTTGGCGATACCGGTGCCGCGCGCCTTGGCTGATTCCTCCATCTCTGTAGTGATGGTTTCAGCATAGTGTTTGTCGTCAGGTGTTGCCACTCTGACGATCATATTGTTTTTTTCCAATGTCTTCTTAAAAATAAGTGTGTAAATGATGAATGGTAAAAATGCCTCAGGCATACGCAGAACAATGTCCCGGACATTATTCAGTTTGTCAACAGGATGTTGTACGGATTAAATGCGCGCGCACCGTGCGGGTCGAGGTCGCCTGGTCACCAAACAGGCGTTAGAGAAGAACTGAAAAGTTCTGCAGGAGTGGTATGCAGCAATAGCCGCAGTGAATAAGGTGAACGTTGTTTTCAATTTCTTATAACAGTTTAAAACGTTAGAGAAAATCCATTCAGGTTGCTTTGGTTAAACACTTTATGCAAAATTAAACGATATTTATTTATTATCGTCAAGCAATTTACGAAGAATTGCTTAAAAAAGTTCAATTTTTTTTGGCCGGCGCCCGATGCCGAAGTACCTGTTGCCCGCACCTGGGAATACTCCTAAAATATCACGCCAAATTTGAAATATCGTCAACACGCTCCACCGGGATTAATACTAACAAGAGTTAGTTCATTAGGCATTAGTCGTTAGGAATTAGGCATTAGGCATTAGTCATTAGTCCTACTCTGTCATGTTATCCGATTATCAAAAGTCGTTAGTCGTTAGGCATTAGGCATTAGGCATTAGGCATTGGGGATCAGGAGACGGGAATACATGGGCTGCACGTGCGGCAAGACGTAGGGACGCATAATCATGCGTCCTTGCTCTCCCCAAATGGCACGAATCCCAATCTTAAATTTAAATCTTAAATTTTGAATAATCACCGCCCTGTGCCCCGAAGACCAACCTTCCGTGGACCGTGCGATCTAAAAATCAGGACATGGAATGATCAACTTATCCTTCGGCGGTTTCCTGGGGTTCCTCATCGGCCAGGTATAGACGAGGCTGAACTCATGCGCGCCTCCGCTACCGGGGCCGAGTTTGGAAATGGTGTAGTCGAAGCTGTAGCCGATGTTGATCGCATCTTTGGCCCCGAGCTGGGTGAAGCCCAGCAACAACACGATCGATTCGTTGTTGACAAACCCGTCAATATTCTTGAAAGGAACACCCCTGTACCACGTCCCCAGCACCAGGGGCTCAAACGTGAAATACAGGCCGAGATCCATCTGATCAAATTCGCCCTGATGGCGGTACTGAATGGCGGGAGCAATGCTTCGCTCCGCATTCCGCGCGTACACCCCGCTGCCCACCACACCGGGTTTCATATAGAACTTAAATCCGCCGTGGAAAGAGAGTTTGACAGGTAAGAGACTGCGCTCGTCAATGATCGACTGATTCGGTTTGTTCAGGTGATTGGCGGCAACTCCCAGCCACGCTGACTTGGTAAAGAAAACGCCTCCAAAGGAAACATCGAAAAAGGTTTTGCTGAAATTGGTCGTAAAACTCTCAGCACTCGGTTGATCAATAAATTCCCCGGTCGCCGGGTCGAACTGATCACCGAAAGTCAAACGGTCAAAGTTTACATCGCGGTTGTAAAGGGCAAGCTGAACACCCGGGCGAAAACCTAAATAGTCTGTAAGCTGAAGCTCATAGGAATATTGCAAGGCCAGACTCATTGAACGCAATCCGGCGAGTCCTTCCCTGTCGCGGGTAACCAAAAGGCCGACACCGCTGTTCTTATCCTCGATGAAATAATCCGCAAAGAAAGACATCGTCGTAAAGTTGGCATCGATCGCAGGCCACTGATTGCGGTAATTGATGCCGGCGCGTGCCTGGTTGGTCGATCCCGCAAGCGCCGGGTTCAGATAGAGCGGCGCCGCATAAAACTGGGAAAATTGAGGATCCTGAGC
>JBARAD010000217.1:0-4334 GCA_049791675.1 Chryseosolibacter sp. | reverse complement strand
GGCTTTCACTTGTCACGGGTCTAAATCTTAAATTTTGAATTTTGAATTTTGAATTTTGAATTTTGATTTCTGAATCAGGACCTGGTCTCCCAATACCCCACGAACCTCAATTTTAAATCTTAAATCTTAAATCTTGAATTAACCGCCCTTCTTCCCCAAGCCCACAAATCTGAATCTTGAATTTTGAATTTTAAACCTTGAATCTTAAATTTTGGATCTTGAATTTTAAATGTCTTTTAATTAAAAAATAAACTTTCATGAAATACTTCGTCTTCGTCTTTGCTTTGTGGCTCGTTGCCGCACCTGGTTATTCCCAGAAATCAAAAAAACTTTTTAATGGAAAAGACCTGACGGGCTGGACCATTCACGGTACCGAAAAGTGGTATGTGGAAAACGGTGAACTGGTTTGCGAGAGCGGGCCGGACAAGGGATACGGTTACCTGACCACCGATAAACACTATAAGAATTTTGTATTGGATGTTAATTTCAAACTGGAGGCCAACGGAAACAGTGGCGTTTTCATTCGTTCGACGGTAGACGGAACAAAAGTTTCCGGATGGCAGGTGGAAGTTGCTCCTCCCGGCCATGACACAGGCGGGATCTACGAATCTTATGGACGTGGCTGGTTGATCAAACCTACCGCTGAAGATCAGAAAGTGCTTGATGCCACTGGCTGGAATCATATGCGTATTGAGGCCAAAGGTGACGAAGTAACGTCATGGCTGAATGGCAAACAGATGGTTCACCTGAAGGATGCCAAGATCGGCGCGGGCGCAGGCTCTATTGCACTCCAGATCCACGATGGCGGCGGTATCAAAGTAAGGTGGAAGGATCTTAAGGTGAAGGAGTTGAAATAGTTTCCTGTTTCCGGGTGCCGGTTGCCAGGGGTAACCCTCCGGGAGTCGTCTTTACCTGAAATAATTCTGTTAAAAAGGGAGTTGTCGTTTCACAGCTCCCTTTTTTGTTGTCTCTCTTGCCATTGAACGATGAACCGGAATCCGGCACCCGGTATCCGGTATCCGGTAACAGGCACCCGGCAACTGGCACCCGGCACCCGGTAACAGGCAACTGGCACCTGGTTCCGGCACCCGGCACCTAGAGTTCCACAACCTCCTTGATGATCTTCAGGTTATCATTCCCCTCAGGCGCATCTTCGGAAGATTCGCCAATGTAGGTCGCGTAAGCCCATTGCGCCATTTTACTGTCGGGTTGTTTTTCCCTCCACGCGGAGAGTAGTTTCTTACCTTCCTCTACGCGACCGGTTTTCTTGTAAGCCAGGGCCGTCAGCAGGTCTGTTGGCTGATTTCTCCGTCGCGCTTCGGTTGCAATGATCTCTTCATATTTCTTTTCAGCCTTGTCTTTCTGTCTGCTCCTTTCGTAGACCAACCCTTCAAGGTAATGCTCGAGCCGCAGATCGATATCTTGATCGTAGGGTTTTCCGGCCCCGAGATTCTCCGGCCATAGCTTTGCCCTGTTGATGGAGGCGAGCGCAGTCTTGTAATCCTTTGACTTGATCTGACCGACTGCCTGCATCAGCCATGCTTGGCGATACAGCTGACGGCCATCTGTCGCGCCCTCATAGGGAAGGATGGTGGTCTTTGCCAGCAGAGCCGTCGTGGCCTGATACTGTTTGTTCAGCAACAGCGCTTTTGCATGCAGCATGTTGAGACGGAAATCCCCTGTAAAGCGTTCGTGGTAATCATGGGATACCGCGAGTGCGTCTTCGTATTTTTTCTCCGCTATCAGATGGTCGGCAAGCATTTTTCCATAACGCCACTGTCCGGGGTCCAGTTGCGCTGCGCGCCTGACATCGCGATCATAGTTGTTATTGTTATTGTCTTTGAACAATTCCGCACGGGCTGCGTAAAAAGGACCGAAATCGGGATCGCCACAGGCGGAAAACAATTCTTTTGCGCGGTCCTTATGGTCGCGGCTCCAGTGGATCAGCGCCAGGTAGTATTTGGGCTTCCAGTCTTCTGATTGACGGATGACCCACTCGAGTGTTTCAGCAGCGCTTGACCTGAAGGGGAACACGAGGGCGGGAGAGAGGCCGTTTGCTTTCTCAATAAACTCTTTTCCGCTTCCCGTTTTAAGTTTGTCTTTCAAAAAAGCGATCCGGTAATAGACTTCCGGATTTTCGGGCGCAAGGGTTAAGACCTCAATACTTTCCTGGAGTTGGCCGGCAGCGCCGTACCAATCCGCCAGTTGCAGGAAGGTTTCGTGTTTCATTTCATTCCGGATCCCCGATACGAATTGTGTTTTATTGGCGTCTGAATTCTCCCACCGGTATTTTTCGAAGCGGATGAAATGGTTCAGGGGCGTGCGTGCGCGCAGTTTTTCCAGCGCTTCGTCAGCCTTCCGTTTGTCATTTTTCAAACGACTGATCAGCGCGATAGTCTGCCAGGCCGCTGTGTTGCCAGCGTTCAACTCCAGGCTCCGCTCCGAATAGTGCAGCGCTTTCGCCAGATCCTTTTCCCGGAGATAAATTTTCGCAAGTTCCGTGTAAGCGGCTCCGCGCCAGGCGGGTGAAAGGGCAGCAATATCGAAACCGTCTTTGGCGTCAGTGATATTTCCGAGCTGGTCGTTGACTAACCCGTAATAGAAGTTCGCTGCCGGGTCATAGGTATCGATGCTCAGTGCGTGCCTGGCATACGCGAGGGATTTTTCATAATCCATATTGCGAAACGCCAGCATGGCCAGGTCGGCCAGTGCCGGCAGGTAATTGGCATCCTTCGCGAGAGCAGCTTTTAACTTCTCTTCGGCTTGCGGATAATATCGCTGCTGAATAAACTCTTTACCCAAAGTGTACAGGCCGAACACCGAATTCCAGTCAAAGTTCTCCGGTGCATCAACAGGTCTGTTCAACAGACCGTGTTTCGGGTCTGCGTGATATTCTATTTTGTCGCCTACAGTCACGATCAGATTATCCGTGTTGCCACTGAAGGAGAACGAATCGGAGAATGATCTCAGGGGTGTCAGGCTCACGGCTTTTGAATAGACAACGCTTTCGCCGTCATACACTTTCACTTCCTCTTTCAGGTCCTGGACAGCGATGATATCTATTTTTACGGAAGTTTTGTCGCTGCGAACGTTCAGCGCCCCATACGGATTTGCTTGCACGAAACCTTTTGTGCCTTTGACAGGAAACCAGTACTCGGTCCATTCATCAGCGGAGTGAGGATCGAAGCCGAGTTGTTTGAAGGGAGTGAAATTACTTCCGTCAGACGCCTGGTTGAAGAGTCGTCCTGATTGCACTTCCACGTACTGGCCATCGGTGTCGCTGAGCAATTTTTCCCAGATCATTCCCTGCTGGGAGAGTCCCCAGATCCAGATCTTTTTTCCGGGTTTTTCGTCGCGGAGTGAATAGCGGGCCATGCCAAAATCTTCATCGTGGTAATAGGCGCCGAAGAAGTCAGTGTATTTACCGAAGACGTGGTATGACTTGTATCCACCGAAGTTGTTGTTCTCATAAAGAGAAATATTTTTCCCGTTGTCGGCATTGATTTTCCAGTCGGCGTATTCACCGCTGTGACCGATATAGCGATTTCCCGGATAAACGAATTCAAGGTTGCCCGTTGATTTCATGCCCACGTTCATCCAGGTGTAGTAGGGTTGTTCAAGGGGGGTGCTGTTGTTCCAGAAGGAGCGGGTTGTAAAGTACGCTTTGTCTTTGGGCAGATTGATCTCGATGGTCCAGTATGTTTGCGTCAGCAGGTCGAGGGTGCCGATGTAACAACTCACACTGCCATCTTCTTTGGTTTCGGTAAGATAATCCATCGGGGTGGCGCAATTCGGTGTATGGCCGATGATACCATAGTTTGCTTCGATACCACCGCTCGTCCACGGTCCGCGCATGGCGACATCCCGGAACTTCACCACCTGATTGTAGTAGATAAAGGGTTTACCAGTCGACTTATCCCACGCGGCCCAGATCTTCCCGCCGATCTCCGGAAGCACCATCACTTTGATGTAATCGTTTTCCAGCTCAACGATCTTCCACGCTTTCGGTACGCCTGTGTTCGTATAACCATCAAACCGGTAATAGGGATAGATTTTACCGGCCTCCGGAATCGGATTCGGATCAGAGAAATCGTAAGTCTTGAAGACCTTCGTTGACTCTTTTATCGTGGCATTCTTTTGCGCCTGAACATTGTAAAGCAACGAAAGGGTTAAAATCAGGATAGGAATTATTTTCATCATAGGTTAAATCGGTAATCGGTAATCGGTAATCAGTAATCAGTATTCAGTATTCAGTATTCAGTAATCAGTGTTCAGTGGTCCTTTTTTGTTCCAGGGAACCGACCTCGTTTCAATAAGATCTCAGGGCTTTTTCG
>JBARAD010000216.1:0-5286 GCA_049791675.1 Chryseosolibacter sp. | reverse complement strand
GCGGAATTCAGACGCGTTTCTATTGGATAAAGTTTAAGATTTAAGATTTAAGATTTAAGATTTAAGATTTAAAGTTTTAATCATTGGTTCAAATCTATGATAAGAGGGGCGAAAGCCCCTTTTTTTGTGCCCTTTCAAGATTTAAGATTGAGGGGGTGGACTCCGACGTCTACGCGGAATCTTCAATCTGAAATTTTAAACTTTAAATCTTAAATAAAATTTCCCGAAGGGAAATAGGGGTTGTCAGTACTCCGGTTGTCATAGCATCAAATCGAGCATATGACACTTTCAAACAAAACTTTGCCCCTGCTGTTGATGATACTCTCATCCATGATCCTGACCTCCTGTTTTGTGGAGGATCCGGGGCCCATCCATGAAGTGGAGAGGAATTTTGCCGTCGTTGATTTCGACCGCCTCGAAATGGGCAATGCCTTTCATATCCAGGTCCACCAGGGAGACTTCTTCGAGGTGCGGGTTCGCGGCGACAGAAGAAATATAGACGACCTGATCGTTATTACCGAGGGAAGTACGCTGGTGATCCGCTACAATAAGTTCCGCAACCGCAGGCATGAGACCCACATCACCATTACAATGCCTGAATTATACACTGTTAATTTTTCCGGCGCGAGCGATTCGCGCATAGATGGGTTTCACAATGCGGAGAATTTTGATGTGTATCTTTCAGGGGCCTCCGTTTGTCAGCTTGACGTTGAATCAACTCGCGTCAACACCGTACTTTCAGGCGCCTCTTATCTGAATCTTCGTGGTGAAGCACAGGAACTTCGCGCCGACATCTCAGGCGCATCGGCCCTCAAAGCTTTTGGCTTCCCCGTGATGCGTGCGGATGTTGTCTGCTCCGGCGCCAGTGATGGCAGCCTTACTGTCACAGAGCACCTTAAAGTCGTCGCCACCGGCGCCAGCCATGTCGTTTACCGTGGCGACCCCACTGTCGATTCGGACGTTTCAGGATCAAGCGAAGTCGAAAGGGATTGACAGTGATCGGGGAATGGCAGTGTGTCGGTCACAGGACGCGACGTATTGGATGTTCCGGCAATCTACTCTCCGGGAGAATGTTATTTACATGTTTTAAGGGATGGTACTTTTTTATTACTGCTCATTCATGGAACTTGGTCTGGGTATTAAAAGAAACATGTATGCTGAAGTCTGTCAATCCTTTCGATCAGTCGCTGCTGGGTGAATTTCCTGAATTCGATGAACAAACCATTAACCGGAAGATAGAAGCAGCGGCCAGGGCAATTCAATCGTGGAAGAAGGAACGTTATCAGCAAAGGGCTGCATTGATACAGCGGGCCGGCCAATTGCTGCGGCTGAAAAAAAATGAGTATGCAAGGATCATCTCCACGGAGATGGGGAAGGTGCTGAAGGAGGCGCAGGGTGAGATCGAGAAATGCGCGAACGCGTGTGATTATTTCGCAGAGAACGGTGAGGTGTTTCTGAAGGACCAGATCATTCAGACAGATGCGTCCAGGAGTTTCGTATGCTACCAACCGCTGGGGCCCGTACTGGCCATCATGCCGTGGAATTTTCCTTTCTGGCAGGTATTCCGTTTTGCCGCGCCTGCGCTGATGGCGGGCAATGTTGGTTTGCTGAAACATGCCAGCAACGTGTCGCAATGTTCCCTTGCTATTGAAAGTATTTTCCGCGAGGCAGGTTTTCCCGAAGGCGCTTTTCAGTCACTGCTGATCGACTCGAAGAAAGTGGAACCTGTGATCGGCCATGACCTGATCGCGGCGGTTACCCTGACGGGAAGTGAATCTGCAGGAAGCAAAGTCGCTGCCGCGGCGGGAAGGAACATCAAGAAGACCGTGCTTGAACTGGGCGGAAGCGATCCGTTCATAGTGCTGGAGGATGCGGACCTCGATCTGGCTGCGCGTATAGCCACACAGTCGCGGATGCAGAATGCAGGTCAGTCCTGCATCGCGGCAAAACGATTTATCGTCATGGAATCAGTGCGGGATGGATTCCTCGACCGGTTCAGGAAAAATGTGGAGGCGCTCCGTCAGGGAAACCCCTTGGCGGAGGATACAACTGTTGGGCCACTGGCGCGCGTGGACCTGGCGGAGGATCTCGAGAAGCAAGCGAATCATTCACTTCGTGCGGGCGCAAGACTGATCACAGGCGGAAAGCGCGCGGGCGCCAACTATCAGCCTGCGATCCTTGACCAGGTCTCCCCGGGGATGCCTGCCTTTGATGAAGAGATGTTCGGTCCTGTTGCGGCGGTGATCACGGTAAAAACCGAGCGGGAGGCCATCGAAAAAGCGAATCAAAACCGGTACGGGTTAGGGGCTTCCGTATGGACAAAGGATCCGGAGCGCGGGGAAAGTGTCGCACGCGAAATTGAATCCGGATGTGTTTTTGTCAATTCACTGATGCGCTCGGACCAACGCCTGCCCTTTGGCGGGATCAAGAAATCAGGATACGGAAGGGAATTGTCTGAGCTCGGAATTAAAGAATTCACCAACGCGAAGACGATCTATCTGGCATAACGGTCAGAAAGGGTCCCCTAGGGGATTGAATTTTTTCAGAAGAAATTGAACACTGTTAAAAATAAATTGAAAACCCCTCCGAATGATAAAAGCGGAGGGGTTTTCTTTTATCAGGTTACCGAATATTTCGACAATAGGCATTTCTGCCATATTTTGTGCACATAGGCTTGGAGTTGCTTCTATAAAATACTGATTTTGTAAATGTATGATATTCGCTTCAAGCCGTGCTTTTTTAATAGTAAGAATTTACAGGTGGACGATTTTTGGCGCTGTTGCGTATACCCACGCCGTTAGTAAGTAGAAGATATTTTCTTTTGGCAGTTACTTTTTCCGACCAGTTACGTATACAGGTCGCAAAGATACTTCTATGACTAAAAAATTCTCGCTGGCTATTATTGTATTCCTCACCCTTATTTCTTCAATCAATTTAAACGCGCAGACTGCGGATCCCGGATCGAGCAGGATCAAGATCGGTCTGAAGGCAGGTGGTAATCTTTATGATACCTATCAGGCAGGCAATAAATATTTTGTAAGCACGCCCCATGCCGGTTTCCATGCCGGCGCCTATGGCGACTATCATTTTAGTCTTTTCAATCATGATGTCACCGCCCGCGCCGAGGCGCTCTTCTCCACAAGGGGTATGTATCTGAGTGAATACATAAACGGGAACCGCATTGACTACGAACGCGAAGCCTCGTACGTTGATTTTCCTGTCTCCATAAACTACCAGGTCTGGAAGAAACTCAGTGTTCACGCCGGTCTCGTGGCATCGCTGTTCGTGGAGGAATATCGTTCTGTGACCAAAGATGCTGAAGGCTTCAAGGTCGAAGAAGGTGACCAGCTCAGAAGCTATGAGCGCTGGCAATTTGGCGCCCTGGCCGGAGCTTCCTATCCATTCGAACTCATGGGCCAGAACTTCGAAGGCGGCGTCCGCTACAGCATGGGCCTCACAAGAACCAGCGAACTCATCCGCGATGTGCGTGCAAGCCGTGATCCAAAATATATGATGCTGCAACTCTATATCGCTTATAAAGTCTTTGAATTCTAAGTTTTGTAATCAAATAAACGTCCACTTCTAATTTTTTTAATTAAACCCCTATGATGAAAACAAATGTGTTTGCCACATTGATGGCAGTACTGGTGCTGTTTTGCGCCAGTTGTTCTGAAAAAGAAACCCCCCAGCCCGTCGAGGATACGGCACGGATCGACCAGCTTCGAAATGAATTGAGAGCAGTCCAGGAAATGATCTATGGCGTGCAGCTGGAGAACGATCTTTTAACAAGTGAAAGTGAAGACCTGGCCGCGTTGCAATCAGAACTTGAAGCGGAGATCGCTTCATTGCAGGAGCAATATAACCGCGCAGTAACCTACACGGTAATTGCATTGGATAACCTGGGTAACCCTATTCCCGCGGCGTCAGTTACCGTGAACCAGAATGGGACGCTTGTAACCAAAACTACCGATGAATCAGGTGCTGTCCAGATCGAAAACGTCAGGGCCGGTACGGTGGCTGCCGTGGTGAAGGCTACTGGTTACGCAACTGTTAACTATTACGCTTCGCTCGCATTTGCTAACGCAGCCGGTGTTAACACCAGGATCGTCATGATCCCTAAAGGTGGCGCTGCCAATACCTATACCCTTCAGGGATTCTTGTATGCGAACACGAACGTGGCCAATGACACTGCAAGTGGGTTCCATTATTCAGGAACAGCTTTCGTCGGCTGGAAAGGCACAGATGCTGCCACCAAGGAACCAGGTGCCGCAGGCGACAACAGGACTTATGAAAAAGTCAACAAAAAGATCACCGCTACCCTGTACGTTGACATTGACTATGTTCCTTTCTCACGCGCAACAGGCGATGGAGGAAACAGTGCCGACCTGATCGAGCTTGCTTACGAAGATGCTTCTGTTGAAGCTGTGTTCGATGCAAACAATCAATATTCACTTGTTCTTCCTGTTACATCCATTTACAAGGATGCATGGGGCGATAATGTTGAGTACTGGTGGGACCTGTCCTTTGAAGAATTCGTCGCAGACCAGACGTTGGTTGATTATGATCCTGCAGGCGCAACATTAGGTGGTGGCGCTCCCAGAAGTGCCTGGCCGATGCCTTCAACGTACAAAGTCAAGAGACTATTCAGAATGTGGGATAGCGACGATGGATCGGACTACGGTGACCGGGATGCCGGCGACGTTGTCACCGAGGATTTCTACTATTCAGCTTATACTTTTTAATTAAAAGCCCAAGTCTTAAACGTGCTTAAAACAATGAAAAAAACAAATATATATTCGATGCTGTTACTCGCCTCGGGCCTGACATTTGGTCTTGCTGCCTGTGAGGACGAAGTGCTCGTGGAAACGAAAGATGAAACGAAAGCGAACGAGCTTTTGACAGCGATCGCAGCTGCAGATGAACAACTGGCTACATTAAGTGTTGAAAACAACACACTGACGGTCAGCAATGCGCAAGCGGAAAAATTGATCGAGCAGTATGCGGACCTGAGAGAGGAATTGGTGGATCCCTATAGCGACCCCACCGAGGTTCACTATACTGTTACTGTATTATCTTCTTCAAATGCAGTTGTGAGCAGTGGCCGGTCCAAAGGTTTCGAAGGTGCAACCGTGGTAGTTGAGCAGAACGGTCTTGTTTTAGAACCGTCATCATCTTCAAACGGACTATACCTTTTCACAGGATTGAAGTCTGGTTATGTATATGTGCGTGTCTCTGCAGCGGACCATACTTCCGTGGAATACAGAGCATACATTTATTTGAATGACG
>JBARAD010000215.1:0-46383 GCA_049791675.1 Chryseosolibacter sp. | reverse complement strand
TTTTCAGGTTGTCGGAAGGCGCGAGGCACGCGGTGTCCTCATCATTCTTCGCAAAGATCACAAAGTCGTGATCCGACCCGATTTCTCTTAATTTCTTTATCAGCTCCAGGGATGAAGATTCGATTCCAAATTTTCTTTTCCTGAATAACCGTTGAACTTCAATGCCGATTTTCATTTTATTTAACCCTTTAAATTCAACCCCTCGTGATAGCTCCCTTGACGTGTGGTTAAACAGTAACTATTAAGCAAACAGTTTAAGTTTTTTACCGTTTTCTAAGTGTGTGAAATTCCAAAATAATCCTTTCCAGAATGCTTTGGCATGCTCGAGGTCCCGTTTGACTGTAAACATCAAGGCATTTTTCGGCAGTGTGAAGAACATGAAGAATAATATCCAGGTCATTTTTTTGAAGCCTGTCGTATTTCTTCTCATATAGAGCAGGCGGTTCCTGGTCATATAATATGTTTTTAAGGTCGATCCTTTGCCGATCGACATTGACTCCTTGTGGTAGACTTTCGATTCAGGCACGAAGAAGATCTTATAGCCTGCTCTTTTGATAGACTCGCACCAATCTACTTCTTCGTAATACAGGAAGAAAAATTCCGGCATCATCCCCACTTCATTGATCACCCGTCGGGGAACCATCATGGCAGCGCCGTGGGCGAGGTCGGTTTCCTGCTGCACATTATGCTGGCCATTGTCTTTCTCCATATATCCGATCCGCTTGCTCCTCCCGGTAAAGGGATCTATGCTCGAGCTTCCTGCGTATTGGATGGTTTCACCGGAGTTATGATAGAGTATTTTTGAAGAAGCTGCCCCGGCTCCCGGATTGGACTCAAACAATGCAACGAATGGCTCAAGGAATCCGGGATGAACTTCGGTGTCATTATTCAGGAATAGTAAATATTCTCCGCGCGAAGCCTGGATCCCGAGGTTGTTGCCTCCTGCAAAGCCAAGGTTTTCGGGGCTTGCAATAAGTTTTACTTCCGGGTATTTCGCAGTGATGACCGGTGTAGGATCCTCCTTTGAATGATTATCGACAACGATAATTTCTACCGCAGGGTAAGTTACCTTCCGCAACGAATCCAGAAGTTCACAGGTGAGCTGCAGCTGGTTATAATTGATTGTTATGATCGTGACAACCGGGTACATGTCATTCAATGTTATTTCTTGTTGACATTCATTTCCACCCTGCCATGCGGCGTATGAATAAAGCTCTTGTTGGCTCCCTTCAGTTTGAACAGGAGCAGGAACATTCTGACAAAGAGCTTGGGTACGAGCAACACCGATTTGAGCAGCTTGATATTATAGAACCTGCGCGGAATGGCGAATACCATGGCCAGGATATTCAGTCCCAGCAGGAATATCCATACAAGCGGACTTACATCCAGATAAGCAGCGAACACCAGGCTGAGGAAAATGATCGTGGTGAGCAGCCCGAGGTTCAGCAATCTTGGAAGCTGGATATTGCGGAGTACCGCGCTGTTAAAGAACGCAATGTTGCCCCTGAAGAATTCACTCCAGCCTTCTGAAAAGTATTTCTTAAGGTAAAAGAAGTGGCTTGAGATCCAACGCTTGCGCTGGTGTTCGAAAACCTCGTGGTTGGCCACCTTCTCATCGTAAACAATAGTGTTTTTCGCGAAGTAGACTTTGATGTTACGCTTTAGCAGCCTTAGCTCGAGCTCCCGGTCAAATCCCCCGACAGAGTCCATCCTGCTCATCGTATCCTTGTAGATGGCATAGTCGAACATCATCCCCGATCCATTGAGAGAAGCTGACAGGCCCATGGCAACGTTGCCTTGCCGGTAGATAAAATTGTTGATGGTTTCGCTCAGACCATCCAACAGGGCCATGGAAGTGTTTTCGTTCTTCGGATCCCTTCTGCCCTGGATAGCAAGGTAGCCGAGGTCGAAAAGGTTGTTCATCTTCCGGATGAAGTCACGCTCCATGACATTGTCGGCGTCAAGAACAAGGGCACAGTCATAGTCGTCTCCGATTTCCTGCATGGCCCGGTTGAGCGCCTTCACCTTGGTACTTTTCTCGAAAGAAACTTCGACCACTTTGATAGGCAATGCTCTCAGCTTTTGAAGCGTAGACGCCTTCAGTGAATCGGCAATGACGACCACATCAAAAAAATCCGCCGGATAATTCTGCTGGAGTGCCTGTTCTGCGACACCGGGAATCACGAGATCCTCTTTATACGCCGGAATGAGGACAGCGACTTTTCTGAGCGTCCCTGCTTCCGGTGCTTTTAATGTTTTATAGAACAGACCAGCTGTACTAAGAATAAAGGAATAGAGTGAAACGTATCCGAAATAGGATAGTAAGATTAATTCAATTATATACATTAGGATAAAGATTTATCACCTCAATGGCCTGCAAGGCTGCTACGCCAACTGATTCGTGTGTCTCCGGGCTGCGTCTTACACTTTTTCTTTCTGCAACAATGCCGGGAAGGTGGACAACAGGATTTTCATGTCAAGCCAGAAGGAGTTCTTCATGGCGTACTCCATATCAAGCGCGATCCGTTCATCTGGTGACATGTTATCCTTGCCTCTTTTTGTGATCTGCCACAAGCCAGTAATACCTGCGGGGGCAAGAAATCTCCAGGCAATCTGGTCTTTCGTAAGCTTTTCTGCTTCATACAAGGGTAATGGACGGTTGCCGACCAATGACATATCACCTGTGAGCACATTGAAGAGCTGCGGGATTTCATCGAGGCTGGTGTTCCGGAGGAACTGGCCGAATTTTGTGATCCTCGGATCATCTTTGATCTTGAAGAAAACGCCATCCGACGAATTTTCACTGTATTGATTCAGGTGCGCCAACGTGGCAAGTTCTGCGTCCGCACCGACGCGCATGGAGCGGAATTTGTAAAAGTTAAAGATCTTGTATCCTGTGCCCGCCCTTTTGGAAATGTAGAAAATAGGGCCTTTCGACTCAAGTCTTATAATGAGAGCGATCAAAAGACATACAGGTGAAAGTATTAACAAGGCAGTTCCTGAGATGAGGATGTCGAACGCTCTTTTCATAGACCAAAGTTCGATATGAGGAACCTGTTCTACATGCTTCGTGACATAGGGTTTGTTACCCCTTTCATTCTTATATGCCTTGAGTTTTTTGATGAATTCAAGGCGCTTGAAGAAGACGGGAGAGATGGCGCCGTAATGATAATCATCCGCGGTGATCTTCAGGGCCAGACCCTTTACACTCTTATCATATTTGGGAGTATATAAGATGAGCGGGATTGCTCTTTTCTGGGTGATCTCTTTGAGCTGTGCGAACTCTTCACATACACCTTCGGGATCAACAAGGATGGCATCGGGGATGTTGCCACCTGACTGGATTTTGTTGATGGCATCCTTCAAGGTCACGTTGGAAAAGAAAATGTTTTCCTGAACATAACCGGAATCTTTGCCACCGGTGACATTGTTGATCCTTAGAATATATTTGGTATAAACTACTGCCGGCGTAGACTCGGGGGATTCCAGGGCAATAGCCGGTGCTTGTAATGCTAATTCCATAAATGCTTGCTAAGATGTTAAGATATAAAAACGTTTTCCTTATCGTACAGTAAAGCACGATCTACCTCATCCAGAAACTGCCTGGGCTCGAATGGTTTTACCAGATAGGTGAACGCCCCTAATTCAAGGCATTGCTTACGCATATCGTCATATCCGGAGAGAATAATGACAGGTATGTTCTTAAATAAACCACTGTTGCTTAGGTTCTCGAGGAATTCAATGCCATCCAGCGAGGGCATTTTGATGTCTGAAATGATGAGGTCACAACTGTTTCCATCCGTCAACCAGGACCAGGCCTCCATTCCATCGTTCATAACGATGACTTCGTACTTGCCACGCAAAATCTTCTCTAGAAGCCAGCACAAAGGCTCGTCATCTTCAATGACTAATACCTTTTTCATGTCGATGTATAAAATTTAAGTCCAACTATACCGTCTCTCTATAAATTTTGATACCAACCTGCGGCTGTTTGGGTGGTATTTGAAATTTAAAGTTGGAAATAAAAAATGACTCGGCGCGCTATTTCAACGATGAAACCAACGTAACCCCTGCTAACGTTTGGATCCGGTCGATCTTCTGCGTTGGCGTCATCACGAATTGGGGGATAGAATAGACTTCTTTGGGAAATTCAAAGGGAGACAAAACGGATTTTAAGGCGGTCAATGACTGGTTGAGTAATTCTGAGGACATTTGTACACCTTCCATAACAAGCACGACTTTATTTCCGAGTCGCTCATCAGGCAAAGCGGCAATAAAATAGCGGTTCGCAAGATTGTGTTTTTGAAAAATGGTCTCCAGCGCTTTCTCGATCTTTTCAGGCATGACCTTAACACCACCGGTATTGATCACGCTATCCCAGCGCCCCAGCCAGAGAAATCTTCCAGGGGCTACTATGTCTGCAAGATCGTTGGTGACAACGGGGCCGGGAAGGTGATCCGCCTTGACAACGAGGCAACCGCGATCATCTGCGCTGATCTCGACCCCGGGCAGTGTTTCGAAATACTGTTGCTTCATTTTCCCATTCACAACTCTCAACGCGATGTGAGAAATGGTTTCGGTCATTCCGTAGGTCTCGAAAAACTGACACTGAAACCGGTCAAGCTGTTCAGCCGAAGCGTGACTCAGGGGCGCACCGCCAATCAGTACTTTTTCAAGATTGTTCAGTAAATGTGGATGTTTTGACTCAAGAATTGACGTTACCTGATACGGAACGACTGCGGTGAATTGTACACATTTATCTACCGGGATTTTGATAAGTGGATTGGAGGAAGGCTCTACTGCCACGATCCGTAGCCCCAGGGTAAGGCATCGGGCCAGCATCATCTTGCCCCCAATGTATTTGGTGTCGATGCACACCAGCCCTGTAGTTATATCCCGGAGTTGTGCCTTCTCAAATGTCTTACGAGCACTTGACACCATTTGCGCCTTCGTCACCGGGATGATTTTGGGCTCCCCGGTAGATCCGCTGGTCGTTAACCGGAATTCTTCCGCTCCCGATGACCACTCCCTGATAAATTGAAAAGTATTTACTTCAAAAGGGGTGTGCGCGATTTCTTTCTCGTGCAGAATTTTTTCCAGTGAAACAGTTCTTCCATTGATCCACAGGGTAGGGAATGGGTAAGGAATTTCCACATGATCGCGGAGGATTGCGGACTTCGCTGAACTCGACATCTGTAACATAAGGGTAACCCTGCACGGTAAACAATCTCCTCTTGCCCGGGAGGTATAAAATTAAGGAAACTGCGGATAACGGGACCAATCCGGATCTCTTTTTTCAATGAAGGCGTTTTTTCCTTCCTTGGCTTCCTCACTCAGATAATAAAGGAGGGTGGCGTTTCCTGCAAGTTCCTGTATGCCGGCCTGGCCGTCAAGTTCCGCATTGAAGGAAGATTTTAACATCCTTATCGCCAACGGACTTTTCGCGATTATTTTCTTTGCCCATGCAACGTACGCTTCCTCCAATTGATCCAGCGCCACAACTTTGTTGACAAGACCCATCTCACGAGCTTCCTGCGCGTCATACTGATCACACAAATACCAGATTTCACGGGCTTTTTTTTGCCCCACGATGCGGGCAAGGTAAGAGGCGCCAAATCCGCCATCAAAACTTCCAACCTTCGGACCTGTTTGTCCGAAACGTGCATTTTCGGCTGCGATTGTCAGGTCGCATACCACATGCAGCACATGCCCTCCGCCAATAGCCCATCCTGCAACGGCGGCGATGACAGGCTTGGGAATAGAGCGTATGAGTTTTTGAAGATCAAGAACATTCAATCTTGGTATGGTGTCCTCGCCAACATATCCTCCATGGCCGCGAACACGCTGATCTCCTCCGCTGCAGAACGCCTTCCCGCCTTCACCTGTTAAGATCACGACTCTGATATCCGCATCGTCCCGGCAAATATTCATCGCATCAATCATTTCCTTCACCGTAAGTGGCGTGAAAGCATTGTGCACTTCAGGGCGATTGATGCTGATGCGGGCGATGCCTTCATACTTATGGAACAGGATCTCTTTATATTCCTTTATCGGAACCCAGGGGTACTTATAGCTCATAACTCTTTTTGATTTTCGATTTCAATGATTCAAATGTCTTCTTGTTCGTCAGGGTGTCGCTCTCCAACTCCATAATCTTTGTCGAATTGTCAAACGTCAGGAAGTCGCTGAATGTGTTCTTTAATTCTCCCGAGTGGTCTGGCCTGAGATATCCGAAGCCAAACTCCTCACACAGTTTGCGCGCATTTAACTTTTGCCGCGTGATAAAATACTCCCGCGCTTCGGGCATCGACGACGGCCCCTCCAGGACGTCAAAGATCAGTCCTCCATGGTTATTGAGCAACAGGATCCGCAGATTTGGAAGGGAATAGTTATGCCAGAACGCATTGCGGTCATAAAAGAATGCAAGATCCCCTGTGATGAGGAAGTTGGGTCTTCCGGAATGAAGCGCGTGGCCTACGGCCGTACTCGTCGAGCCATCGATGCCACTCGTGCCACGGTTGGAAAAAACATGGATGCCCTCTTTGCCACCCGTGACTCCTATAAAATTGGCATAACGCACGCTCATACTGTTGGCGAGGTGAAGATTGCTTTCAGGAGGAAGGTTGTCCATCAGGGTTTTCACGACCGCCAGCTCACCCAGCGCCGGCTCCCGGAAAAACTCATCCAACGCACGAACCACACGTCTCTCTTCCGCCTCCCATAACCGGTAATAATTCTGCTGTTTCCGACTGTCAAAAGCTGGTGGCGCGGCCACCGACGAGAGGAATTCAAAAAAGTTTTTCGGAGAGGTAAAGAAAATATCGGTCAGGTTTTTAAAAGTATCGGCCACCGGGCCGGCGTGTTGAATGTGCCAGTGGTTTTTAGCCGGATATTTCCGGAGAAACAGTTTTAGATTTTTTGATATCAGCGATTGGCCGAAGGTGATCAGCAGGTCGGGCCGAAGCATTTCCTTCAGGTTGTCAGCACTCTGGCCAAGAAACAGATCGGCGTGCTGAATGGTGTGTCGAAGCCCGTGCAGGTTCGAAATGAGATCGTGAACCACAGGCACGTGGTGCTTCTCATGAAACTCAGACACCACGCGTAAAACTTCGGCGTCCGGATCTTGCTGCCCCGCCACCACGAGAATATTCTGGAAGCCTGACCAGGCAGATTGTATCTGCGCCATCACGTCCGGAGACAATCCAGGGAATTGTGTCTGTTCACGGATGACCCTGACATCGGGCGTATACACGATTTTTTCTTCCGGAGAAGGATACAGGGGTTCCCGGAAAGGAGCATTAATATGCACGGGACCACACGGAAGCTGGCGACTCAGGTTTAAAGCTTCATTCACGATACGGTTGATGCCCCATAAACTGTCTGCATGGTCATAGTCTTGTGGCAACTGAAAAGATTTCTTCACATGCTTGCCGAAGATATCCGTTTGATAGATGGTTTGTCCATCATGCTGGGCAATCCATTCTGCCGGACGATCTGCTGTGAAAATAATCAGCGGTGTCTGGCTAAAGTACGCCTCCGCCACAGCGGGCGCCAGGTTGTAGGCTGCAGTTCCTGATGTGCATACAAGCACCACGGGAGCGTTGGCTGCCTGGGCCATTCCGAGTGCCACAAACCCGGCACTCCTTTCATCACTGAAAGTCCTGGTCGTCATTTCGGGATGCCGCGTAAATGCGAGGGTTAAAGGAGCGCACCGCGAGCCGGGACAAAGAACAGCCTGTCTGATGTTATGACGAACACAAAGTTGTGCGATATCATAAATGGGTTGGTATCGCATCAAAGGATTACGTTGAGTAGTGTATTGAATTTGATTTCAGTTTCTTCCCATTCTTTTTCGGGAACCGAGTCGATGGTGACACCTGCCCCTGCGTATAAGATACCCTCCGTGCCTGTCACCTGCATGCACCGGAGGTTCACAAACAGACTGATGTTGTTCTCAATATTAACAGGACCGAGGTAACCCGCGTAAAAGCCGCGGTCGTGTTTTTCATTTGCCTGCAGGAACTGAAGAGAGGGTTCCAGTGGCATTCCACAAACCGCAGATGTGGGATGCAGCAAATTCAGCATTACGGATCCCAGCTGCGGAAAGTTCGCCGCTTTGATGTCTACCGTAAACTCAGATTTCAAATGCACCAGGTTTCCGGCAATCACCGTCCGGGGCCCGTGTTCTTCGTATTCCCGCAGCCGTATTTTTTTAAAACAACTGATCACATACCTTTCCACCAATGCCTGTTCCTCGATTTCCTTTTGCGTCCAGGCGATGTGTCTGATATCCGATCCGGGCGTAAAAGGCAAGGTCCCCGCGAGGGCAACGGTTTTGAAGATTGTCTTATCCTGGAGGCAGACAAGAAGTTCCGGACTGGCCCCGAGCCAGCAGCCTACGCCTGGAATCCTTACCAGGGAGATCAATGCCGTCGGATAATGATCGCAGAGTTTTTGGAAGGATTCGATCACATCAAAGGTGGGAGAAAGCGATACGGTCTTGCTGCGGGAAGGTACAATCTTCTCAAAAGTGCCTTGTTCGATCTCCCGGATGCCCTTTTGTATCATTTCCAAAAAGCCATCCCTGTCACTTTCCGCCGCAACGTTGGTGGGGGCGGGGGTATGGACAATACGTTTTCCGGACAAGCCTGCACGCAGTTGTGCATTCAGCCATTGAGCGGAAGTTTCCTGCCTTGGACCCGCATCGTCCTTCAGGCGCCCTTCCCCGAAAGTGAAGAGCAAGTCGGCAGGCAGGAAGAGACGGCTTTTGTTCTTGTCAAACGGCGCCATTAAAAAACCGGGATCCAGGTCCTCAAGCGTTGCCGGATTTTCCAGTTTCCGGTATTGTTCAGAGATGATGACATGTTTCAGCGCGGATCCCGGCTCACGCCACAGGGCCAGCGGTGAGTGGCCCTCCTGCGCCTGGTAAAGAAGAAATGACAGTAATTCCTTTTCTGAATATTTTAATGGTGAAACCTCCGACAATACATTCATTTAACCAGCATTCTTTAATGATCTTTTCTATCCAGCACAGCCATCGTAATGCGGCTGATACAAACTAACTCTTCCTGCTCATTGGTGATACGGATTTCCCACACCTGAGTTTTTTTTCCAATATGAATGGGCTTTGTGATACCCTTCACATAGCCTTTCCGTGCGCTTCTGATGTGATTTGCGTTGATTTCCAGACCTACGCAAAACTGTTTGGCCATGTCAACACAACACGTTGCCGCAACACTCCCCATCGTTTCAGCAAGGGCTACGGACGCACCACCATGTAACAGACCAAAGGGTTGGAGCGTTCGGGCGTCAACGGGCATTTTTGCCTCCAGGTAGTCAGCGCCAATAGCCGTGAATTCAATCCCGATGGTTTCGGCCATGGTGTTCCTGGAAAGGCTGTTCAGGGTTTCGAGGGTAATGTGGTCTTGAAAAATTCCCATTGTGTTCAGTAATATGATCGGCAGCAATTCTACTTTCAACAATTTCCCTATTTTTGCGCCCTGCCGGCAGCAGCGACAAAATAATGTAAAAATTGATCAGTAAAAAAGTTTACCTCATACGCCACGGACAAACGGATTTCAACCTCAGGAACATCGTTCAGGGGAGTGGTGTGGACACGGACCTCAATGACCTGGGCCGCAGCCAGGCGGGTTTGTTTTACGACACCTACAAGCAGGTCCCCTTCGATAAGATATATACCTCCGCGCTTAAAAGAAGCCAACAATCAGTTCAGAAATTCATAGACCTGGGAATCCCTTATGATGCACTCGCCGGCTTGAACGAGATCAGCTGGGGAACCAAGGAAGGACACCGCGTGACGCCCGAAGAAGACGCCTATTATCATTACATGCTCGAACAATGGCGCTTGGGAAATACCGCCCTGAAGATTGAAGGCGGTGAAAGTCCTGAGGACGTTGTACAGCGCATGAAGCCGGCGGTGGACTATATCATGAACAGGAGTGATGAGAAGACGATCCTGGTCTGCATGCACGGAAGGGCCATACGCATTCTCCTTTGTTATCTGTTGCACTATCCATTAAAGTCAATGGATATGTTTGAACACCAGAACCTTGGACTCTATTTATTGAATTATACCGGCGCGATGTTCACCATCGAAAAGTACAACGACGACACTCATATGCGTCCTAACTGAGCCAGTGCTGACCGCGCTTTGCTGTCGATGCTGTTCTTGTACTCATGTCTCCGGTATGCCAGCGCCCTCAGGAAATACTCTTCGGCTTCTGCCATCTTATTCTGTGACTGGTAAATGTAACCGAGCTGCAGACAAGCGTTTGGGGCGAAGTACCAGTTCTCCTGCCCGGTCATTTTAATCGTTTCGAGGTAGGAATCCACCGCTTGACCCTTTCCCATTTTATGATCCAGCCGTGCCTTCCGGTAATAGTACTCTGCCTGGTCCCGAACTTCGGGCAAGTCCATACTGGTAATGCTTTCCATCACTTTCTCCGCCTCCTTATAATAACCACCGTCTGTCAGGTAACGGATCCGTGATAACTTGATATGTGGAGGCGCGGGGTCTGAAAGACTTCTGGCTGCAGCCTTATCAGCTTCAGTTGCCTCTTTCCCTTTATTCCGTGCGTCCCTGAACACCGCAAGCGCGTCGTTATCATTGCCGTTGAGCCAATAGCATAAACCGATCTTATACCAGGCGTCCTTAATGTAGTTCTGACCATGCTGATGGCTGATGAACCACCGGTATGATGCGATCGACTTCAAATAATCTCCCTTGTGAAGATATGCTTCACCCTTTAAATAGTCGGCGTAGTACAAAGGAATCCCCTGTGTTTTTTGTGACAGTTCCTCCAACATCTGAAGTGCCAGCTCGTTCCGGGAATCTTTCAGGGCAAGCGACGCTGAAAAGAAAAGCGCGAGCCGGTTGCTCTTCTGATGCTGCAGAATAAGTTTCATGCCGGCAAGGGCATCGCCTGGTTTTGACAGGATAAACCCCTGTACCAGCGCGTAAAGAAATTTTCCTTCCAGCGCCAGTGGACTCGCAGAAGCACCTATTTTCTGCAGGTCCGCCAGCCCGTCTGAGATGGAACCGTTCATACTGAGAAGGCTCAGGATCCAATTGTATTTTTCCGGCACAGAGCCGACAATGACGTCGAGAATGCCGGTGGTCTTGCGGATCGGGAGGTAGTCCGGATATTTTTCCCTGCAGGCCTCGGCGATCTGATACGCCTGTCGCAAATGGAGTGCAGCATCCAGTTCATGTCCGAACTTGAGGTATACAAACGCCCAGTGAAGCCTGATCTCCGCTTGCAGGAACTGATAATCGCGGGGGGATACCTTGAGGTTCTTATCCAGCCGTTTTTGAAAGCGCTCCTCGTACTGGGAGAACTTACTGTTATCTTCCGTGATCAGAAGTTCGATGGCCTCGGCCAGGGAAGCAACATAGGTGGCCTCAACTGTATTTTGCTCAGGCAACATTCCAAGCGCTTCCTCGCAACGGAGGTCCAGCGCCAGATTGTAAGCCTCCCGGACAGGCGCAGGGAACACCAGGTCCTGTCCGGAAGAAAACAGGGGGGAAGCAAATAAAAAAAGGCAAACCAGATAGCTTGCCTTTCCTGAAATATTCTTCCGGATTGAGTGATTATTCAACCTTTTTTCTCCTGCTGGGGGTTGTGACAGGTGTTTTTGAGCTTTTCGGTTTATCGCCTTCATCTAAAGAGTCCATATCGACGTCTGCTAAAATACGACCAGAATGCTCATCTATCACAATTTTTTTCTTCTCTCTGATTTCTGCGATCTTCTGGGCGGGTATTACGATGTTACAACCTTCGGCTGCTCCGCGGACGACCCTTACCACCGCAAGCCCGTTTGAGAGGCTTCCGCGCAGTCTTTCGTAGTATTTAAGGAGTTTGTCTTCAATCTTCTTGGTAGCTTTTTCACGATCGCCCAATAATCGCTTCTCTTCTTCCTGGCTTTCGGCCATGATCTCATCAAGCTCTTTTTTCTTGTTTTCCAGGTGCTGGCTGCGTTCGGAGATGAGGGTATTTGTCTTGTCGATATCGTCTTTCTTGGCCTGAACAAGGTCCTTGGCCTCTTTGGAACGCTTGTCGCAGATCTGGATCTCAAGTTCCTGAAGTTCGATTTCCTTCGTTATGGCGTCAAATTCGCGGTTGTTTCTGACGTTCTTCTGCTGTTCCGTGTATTTTTTGATGAGCTTTTCAGCTTCCTTGGCGCCCTCCTTGTTCTTTTTGATGCTTTCTTCAAGGTCCTTCAATTCGGTCTCGTGGCGCTGAAGGCGGGTCTTGTAACCCTCAATTTCATCTTCGAGATCCTGCACTTCGTCGGGCAGATCACCTCTTAATTTTTTTAATTCGTCTATTTTGGAGTCTATTGCTTGGAGTTTTACGAGGGCTTCAAGTTTTTGAGCAATTGATTGATTTTCCATTATTTACAAATAACTTATTGGATTCGTGACCGTTCTTGAAAAATTGATCGCAAAAGTAGGAAATTTTTTTGTTAAAACCTCTCCTAATAATTCCTTCGTGAAAACCTCGCTTTCATAATGGCCGATGTCGGCAATAATCAGCTGGTCTTCCGCATCAAAGAATTCATGGTACTTAAAATCTGCAGATATATACATCTGGACACCGGCCTGGCGGGCTTTAGGAAGTAAAAAACTGCCCGCGCCACCACAGACGGCGACTTTTCGGATTGGCTGACCTAGTAAACGGGTGTGACGGATTACCTTTAAATCCATACTTGCTTTTAAACGTTGCAGAAATTCAGAAGGTTCCTCTTCGTTTTCCAGTTCTCCGATCATTCCGGATCCCACTTCCTGATTCGCGTTCTTCAGGTCTGTGAGGTAAAAGGCAACCTCTTCGTAGGGATGGGCTTTCCTTAATTCCCTCAGAATTTTTGACTCTAAATAGGAGGGGAAGATAACCTCGACCCGGGTTTCGTCAACGATCTCCTGGACATATCTTTCTCCAATGGCAGGATTGGCTTTTGCCGTAGGCTTAAATGTGCCCCTGCCTTCCGTACTGAAACTGCAATTCTCGTAATTCCCGATCTGGCCCGCGCCGGCGGCGTACAACGCTGACAGCACTTCGCCCGCCTTCTCCGTCGGAATAAATGTCACCAGTTTGGTCAATACCTGTGTCCGGGGCACCAGGATCTTCAGATTCTTCAGGCCGATCTTTTCACAGATCTTTTTGTTGACCCCGGTGTGAACATTGTCCAGGTTGGTATGGATCGCGTAGATTGCCACCCCATGCCTGAGGGCTTTCACAACCGTGCGTTCAACGTAATTGCTGCCTGTCAGCTTCTTTAGTCCTTTGAAGATGATCGGATGGTGCGCAACAATCAGGTTACAGCCCCGTTCAATGGCCTCGTCAACCACCGCCTAGGTGCAATCGAGGGTCACCAGTATGCCCGTGACCTCCTGAAAAGTATCGCCTGTCAAAAGCCCTGAGTTATCATACGATTCCTGATACGCCTGAGGAGCGAATAACTCCAGGTGGTCTGTTACATCTTTTACCTTTAGCCGCATAACTGATCCGTTAAACTACAAAGTAATCCCTTATTTCGCTACATCGCTTACACTTCCCGCGGCCGGATCCTTATTTCCTTATCCCGGACCCCTGTATTCTTATACACTTATGTACTATTATTGCGGATTATGAGCGTCCTCAGGGTCCTGCTGTTTCCATTCGCCGTCATGTATGATGCTGTCGCCAGCATCCGAAACCGGCTCTATGATTCCGGAAGGCGGCCGTCCGCGAAATTTGAATTACCGGTGATCGGCGTGGGAAATCTCTCCGTCGGCGGCACCGGTAAGACCCCAATGATCGAGTATCTGGTGCGCCTTCTTTCTGATAGTTATAGCATTGCCACATTAAGTCGCGGATACGGCAGGAAGACCAGGGGGATACGGATCGCCGGCGCCGGGGATGATGCGGGCACCCTGGGGGACGAGCCTTTGCAGTTTTACCGCAAGTTCAGGGAAAAAGTCGTGGTGGCGGTAGGAGAGGAACGGGCTTTGGCCATTCCTTTTATCATTGACCAGCATCCTGATGTTAACCTGATCCTGCTCGACGATGCGTTTCAGCACCGGCGGGTGCAACCTTCTTTTCAGATATTACTAACGGATTACAACCATCTCTTTGTTCAGGATTATCTTTTGCCGGCGGGAAGGTTGCGTGAATCCAGGACCGGTGCCTCAAGGGCGGATGTGATTATCGTGACGAAATGCCCTCCGAATATTTCAGATGATGAGATGATCTCTATTGAAAGTTCCATCCGGCGCTATAGCAGGAGGGCGGTTTTCTTCACAAAGATCTGTTACGGAAATGTCCTGCCGGTGGGGGGTCCGTCACCTTATCGTCCCGGGAAAGTGATCCTGGCATCGGGCATCGCCGATCCGGCGCCGCTGGAGGCTTACCTGCGTCAGCACTTCACACTGGTCAGACAGTTCAAGTATGCTGACCACCATGCCTATTCAAAAAAAGATCTGGATACAATTTGTGACGCGGCGGCGGCAGAGCATGCAGCCGTGGTGACCACGGAGAAAGATGTTGTAAAAATGGATGCTGAAGTCTTTAAAGATCGGTCCATTCCCCTTCATTATTTGCCCATTGAGGTCGAATTCCTCAAAAATGGAAAGGAATTTGATGAGATGGTGCTTAACGCTGTTAAATCCCATGGCCAGTAAAAAAATGCGTTTCAACATGCCCGATCCTGAGGATGCGCGCCTATTTTTGCGCGTGCGGTTGCTGAAAAATATTCTTGTCGTCTTTTTTCTCCTTTTGAATGCAACAGGGGTCATGGCACAGCTTCAGCCAGAGCGCAGAGGGTCCCGCGTCATTGATGATACGACCAAACAGATCTACGGCCCGAATACCTCCAAATACTATTACGAACGCGATGTTTTCTATAACCGCGTGGTGCTTCATCCCATCGATACCATCATCCGCAATTACCACAGGAACTCCAATTACGTACAGCTCAACAACAATCTCTATCAGGACCTGGGAAATATCGGCACGGCTATACGTCCTGTTTATTATCTGTCCCCCGCAAACATTGGCGTCAGCTCGGGATTTCATACCTATGATCTCTATTGGGATACAGAAACGATCCGGCACTTCGATACAAAGTCGCCGTACACCAACATGCAGCTGATCCTGGGCGGTAAGGGCCGGTCACTGACGCGGGCCACCTTCAGCCGGAACATCAATGAGCGCTGGAACTTCGGGTTCACCTACCGCGGTCTGTTCGTCGACAAACAGATCCAGCGAAAGGGGAAGAACGATCGTATTACGCGGAGCAATTATTACGATGCCTATACGGCCTACCAGAACAAGGATAGCACCTACTGGCTTTTCATGAACTTCCGCCGCGGGTATCACCGCGTAAACGAGTACGGCGGCGTGAGAATAGACCCGGAAGATTCCACCGGGCTGATAAATTATTTTGATATCAACGCCAAACCCTGGCTCACCACTGCTTCGTCTGAGGACCTGAGAACAAATTTTCACCTGTTTCATCAGTTTCGCGTCGGAAGCGCGCTGCAGCTTTATCATACCCTCGACCGCTACAAACAGAAGAATAAATTCCTCGATGTTCAGAATCCGGTGCAGGAGGATTTTTACGATGTCACCCTCCAGGAGAACGATAGCGTTAAAGACGCTACAACCATCCGCACTTTCAGGAACGAAGTAGGGATCAAAGGAAATCTGCTGAAGTTATTTTACAATGGTTATTACGCCCTGCGGCATTACCATGTGAAATATAACCATCTGCCTGCCGATACCTTAAACATCGCGGTGCCGGCGAACAAGGGGAATGAAAGTTATTTGGGAGGGCGGATGCGCCTGGCGCTGGATTCGCTTGTTGAAGTTACCGGGCTGGCGGAACTCATGGTGCTGCCGGAACGGAAATATCGCATTGAAGGCTCGATCCACAGCAAGTGGTTTGAGGCTTCGTTGAAGCAAATGAACTATTTGCCTTCGTTTTTTACCCAGGCGTACCGTGGTAGTCACGATTACTGGGGCTACGACGGCGCTGACGGAAATGACTTCCGTGACGTAGAAAGTTCACAACTCGGCGGATTCCTTCGGTACAAAAGCAGGGTATTGGAACTTTCTCCCGGCATCACCTTCACGCGACTGAGAAATTATATCTTCTTCGACAAGGTAAGAGCAGATTCCGGTCAGCATGTATTGCCCGTGCAGTCGGATGGGAACCAGATCTATACTTCCCCCGAAGTGCGCTTTGCCCTCACGTTCTTCAGGCACATCACGTTCAGCAATCAGGCTATCTATACCGTGTTCATCGAGAATGCGGATCAGGCCATCCGCGTGCCAGAATTGTTTGTCAACGCCCAGCTCGCTTACGCGAATATCTTCTTCAATGGAAATCTCGACATGCATGCGGGCCTGGATCTTCATTGGAGATCCGCGTATTATGCTCCCGGGTATGATCCGGTTATTCAGCAATTCTATAACCAGGATGATTTCGAGTCTCCGGCATTCCCGCAGATGGATATATTTTTTAACGCGAAGATCAAGCGGGCCAGGGTGTTCTTCAAGTACAACAACCTCATGCAGGCCTTCATGAAAACGGGATATCTTCCGACACCCTATTATCCCGGTCAACGCAACATCCTGGACTTCGGATTCGATTGGTCTTTTTACGATTGATATGTCTTTGCGCGACAAATTTGTCTTGGGACTTGAATTGCCTACCGATCCGCGTTGGGTGAACATCGCGGAAAAGAATATCGGTGATATCTTAACGGACCACGCCTATTGCGAACAGAAAGCCGCATCATCCTGTATCTCGCTGATCGTACAGTTTCCCGACAGGCAGGAGCTCGTCGACATGCTGACACCGGTGGTAGCAGAAGAGTGGAGTCACTTTGAAAGGGTGATTGAGGAGATGAAAAAACGAAACTTTACGCTGGGGCACCCGCGCAAGGATGAGTATGTGGAGAAACTTCAAAAACTGGTCCGGAAGGGAGGATCCCGCGATCAGCTGCTGATGGAAAAACTCCTGATGAATGCGCTGATCGAAGCCCGCAGCTGTGAACGTTTCAGGCTCCTTTCAAAACATATCCCCGATCCGGAATTATCTAAATTTTACTATGAGCTCATGGTTTCAGAAGCCGGTCATTATAAGAACTTTCTCAGGCTTGCAAAGGTCTATCGTCCCGAGGAGGAGGTGATGCACCGGTGGCGCGAATGGCTGGAAGGTGAAGCGGAAATCATGAAGACCCTCGCGTTAAGGGGGGACAGGATGCATTGAAAGGGTGAGCATTCTCATCGCCCGCGTCACTTCGCGTGAAGCGTCAATGGTGTGTACACCGGTCCGCGGCGCGCGCACCAATGGTGGACCTAACGCAACAGCGTGATCTTCCCGACCATGCGGCCTTCGGCGCTGTGCAGAATGATCAGATAGGTTCCCTGCGCCATCCCGCTCAGGTCCAGGTTCTCCGAATGATAGCCGGCTTTCCGGGACGCCGTCAAGAGTCTTCCAGAAGTTTTGCCATAGATGTCGGCAACGTGAATGGTGATGTCCGAAGGGTTCTTAAGGATGTACTCCATGGTCACGTTTCCCTGTGAAGGATTCGGGAAAATAGAGACAGAAGATTCCTTTATTTCCGGAATGACCGGCGTAAGGGGTGGCTCCTGGATGCTTACATAGTCGAGCGCCCATCCCCAGGAGGTGACTGCCGGGCCCGATATCACGCGGAAGCGGAATAAGATCAATTCTTCTGCGGCAAATTTGTCGCCGAAATTGATCTCATGATTCAGGAACATCGACGCATTGCCAGGCCGTTGATTCAGGTAGGCATTTTTCCACGCTGAGTTTTTATCTCCTTCAAAGTTTGCATCGTAGGGGGGAGAAAGCGCACTCCAGTCCAAACCGTTCCTTGTTGCCTCTACAATGATAGAATCATTTTCGGGTTCGATGATCCCGATGTCGCGGTAAAAAAGCACCGGCATGGTTGAAGAGACTTTTACGGGTGTCCTGATCAGAAGCTCGTATGTCTGGTCGGGGGAGTAGTTGTGTCCTGTATGAAGACTTCTTCGCTGGTTGACGCCTGCCGAGAAATCCTGCAATATCAGTCCATCGATGTGCAGGTCAGTCAGCGTGTTAAAGTATGTTGAATAAGAATTCTTCGGCGCCAGGATAAAGTGATGTTGCATCCGGTGGTTGCCGGATTGGTAGGGAACATTCGCCTTATACGATATGATCCTGATGTTCTTTTCTCCGGCGGCAACGTTTGCCAGTGCGAGATCATGCGTCCCGGGTGTGATGCTGTAAAATGTTTTTGAAACTCTTGACTCCACTCTGACCTGCACCGAGTCGTAGCTTTCCAGGGTTGAGATCCGCAGCACGAGATCTCCGCCGGGTGCAGTGCCCGATGCAATGACAGAGGGAGTTTTGCCAGTCACCTGATCGGCTTCCAATCCGGCGGTCCAGATCCCACGGCCATGGGTTGCGATCACCACCTGATGATCCTGTCCCTTCATGTCCCAGACCGCCACATTGGGGAAGTCCTCCAATAGCGCCCAGTTTTCTCCGTTGTCGAGTGACTCAACAATCCCGATCTCGGTTCCTGCCCAGAGAATGTCAGGATTGTCAGGTCTCACATACAGACAATACACTGCGACGTCGGGGAACCCCGTGGTTCCGGGTGATCCATTGCCAAATCCCGAAATGTCTTCCCACGATTGGCCCAGGTCTTTCGTTCTCAGGATCTTCGGGCTTCCTGCAAATGAAAATAATGCATATGCGGTATGGGGCTCTGTCGGATGTGTCGCGAGTTTGGTAATGTTGCCTAGCTCGGCCGTTGTGTAATTCTGGGTCGGCGAGAAGGTCGCCCCGCCATCCTTTGAAACGTGGATGTTTCTCGCTGAAGCGCCGCTGTCGCTCATGCCACTGCCGGCCCATACGATATTCGCGTCGGCTCTCGAAACTTCCACATCCAGGTAAAAGCCCGAGCCGGTGACGAACCTGTCGGGAATAGCGGTTAAATTCCATCGCGATCCGAAATTCTGGGAAACGTAAACTCCTTTGGCGCCCACAGTAAACACACGGTCGGGAAATTCTTTTGAGTTGGCCAGTTTGGTGACAAAGGGGAAGTCCTGCGTCCCTGCATTCAGTCCGACCATCGCGGTCTCCCACGTACTTCCGCCATCAATCGACCTGTACACCTGGCCATAGTAAACAGAACCGAGGATGCGTGTTTCATCTTTATTGTTCCAGAGCGCTTCAAAGCCATCGCCGCCCACGGCAAACTGGTAGGCGCTGGCCGCATCGGCGCTTTCGTCTGCGGCGGAGAAGCGCGTTCCGTTATCCTGCATGCCGCCGATGTACTGATCTTTTCCTGGTCTTTTATCCGCTCCGTAAAATTGGCTGGTGTTGTAACCGATCCCCCTGAACTGCCAGTCGCCTTCCGTTGTCCCCGGATCGGAAGATGCCTTTGAAACAAAAACACCGCCGTCATTTCCGAGGATGATCTTATAGGTTTTTGCAGCAGGATCTGTGATCACCGGCACCATGCAATGATGGTCAGGGTGAACGCCTTTATCCAGGTTGATCTGATCTGCTTTGTTTTTTTTGTCGTACGTGCTGCGGCCATCGGCAGCAGTGATCGTGGTAGCCGTGTATTTTGAAATGCCGGTGTACCTGATCTCCATGGTTGCATCCGGAAAGGTTGCAGGCCAGCTGGCGCCCGGCGCGAGGCATGGGAAAATGTTGTAAGCGAGATTTTTCAGATGGCCACCGTTTATTGTTATCTGGCTGCTGGGGAGCGTGGCATGATACGCGACAGTATGAATGTAAACGTATTCGCGACTGTGTTCCGCAGGCGGGTCGGTCGCCTCCAGGTTCTGCGGTACCAGGTCAAAGCCATTCCTGTTCTGGTCGCGGAATGAAACCATCAGCTGACGTGGTGCCGAAGGGTTGGTGATATCCCATGCTTCAAATGGTACCGATGCATAATCCTGGTACGCGTAATCACTTGCATCTACCCCATCCGTTGCGCCGGGCGGAACAAAAAAACGGTGGGCTTTCTGTGACTGACCCGATCCGAATCTCAACTCGACCGTTATCCTGGGGTCGGACTCATCGACGGTCAATCGCTCGTGATCCCATTCAATATTCCGGAAGGATTGCAGAAATATAATTTCGCTTGTTCCGTTCTCCCTGATCTGCCAGTTGTCAACCACCGTCGAGGCGCTGCCAAGGGTGGTTCTAAACAGGCTGACGCCTCCGACATAGAATTTGCCTGCATGAAAGGGGTCGCAAAGGATCACGTTGTCATAAAATCCCTGGCCATCCAAAAAATCGATCGGTTTCCCGTTGAACTGCATGTCGATCAATGACCATGTAATTCCTGCGTCGGGTGAATGGTACAGGTCCGCCGTCGTTCCCGATAAGTTTCCTTCCGCCGCGACAAATATCTTATTCGGATTGACAGGCGAGATGGCGATCTCCAGTCTTCCAAATGCCGCCATGCCGTCGCTGGACAAACTCCACGTCAGACCTGCATCGGTTGATTTCCAGATACCCATTCCGTGTTGCGATATGTATTGGTTATTGAAATTGTCAGGTGCAGCAATCACCTGCTCCAGGATCCCTGTGATCTCTTTCACTTTTGCCCATGTTTCACCTCCATCGGCCGACCGCATGACAGACGAGGTCTTATCCGTGGACAGATTATGGGGCACCGTGGTGGCAACGATTATTCTTCCGTCAGCAGGATTGGTAATCAGCCGCGTTACGACCGAAAATTCCGGGTTATTATTGGTGGACGGAAGCTGCTGCCAGGTGAGTCCCTTATCAACGGATTTGAAAATCCCGTTCCCGATCGATGAAAAAACTGAGGAAACGAATTCTCCCGTCGCTGCATAGATGATTGATCCATTCTGGCTGGAGGCAAAAGACGAGATCGGCAGGGCCGGGAAATCCTTGCTTCTTTCCGACCATGAGGCGCCCCCATTGGCGGTCCGCCAGATGCCGCCTGTAGCGGACCCTGCAAGCCATGTGTTGTTTGCCGGGTCGCCGGGTACATTCAAGATTGCACGTGTCCGTCCGGGTACATTTCCAGGTCCTCTTTCAACCCAGTTAACGACGCCATTGTTTTTACCGCGTCCCGCGCCGCTGCGTTTCCTTGCGGCAGCATGCTGCTTTGCCCGCCGCAGTTCTTTCCATTTGTAATTCTGTTCGTACCCCGGTGCGGCATCATCTTCGCGGGTACGAATACCGCGGTGGAACTCAAGATATTTGACTGGCTTGTCGGTTTTTGGGATCTTTTTAAAAGCCGGCCTTGCTGGCGCGGCCGGCCCGGTTTGCGCCCTGTATTCCAAACTAACCCAGAGGAAAACATAAAAAGCTACGACGCAAAGGGTGACTTTTTTCACGGCAGGTGTTTATTCCACTGGTGAATTTACGTGAATTATTTTTTGGGCGCTATCCTCTTTTTTTTGACAGACGTGGAGTTATCAGTAGATCAGTTATTAGTCGTCAGTAGATCCGTCATTAGTAGATCAACCAACAACCAATAACCAGTAACTACGTCTTCTGTTTTTTCTTTTTCGCCGCCGGGAACAGCACGTTATTCAGTATAAGCCTGTAGCCGGGTGAATTGGGATGCTGATGGAGGTCCGTAGGTTCCTCATTGACCTGATGCTGGTAATCCTCGGGATCATGACCACCATAGAATGTCCAGAATCCTTTACCGAAAACGCCGTGCAGATACTTCGCCTCCTTGATATCGCGGTTTTCGCCCATGATCACGGCGTCGGGTTTGATCAGATGTTTCTTGAATCCAGTGGTCTGGCCGAAGAACCCCGGAATGACACGGGTGTGGTTTTGGGTCAGCATGGTGGGGATGGGGTCCCACTTTGCCGAGAATTCAAATATGGAGAAATAGTCATTATCCTGGCGCAGGCCCCGCTCATTCGGGTGGTTGTCGATGTCGGAAAACTCGTATTCGTAAGGATCGCGTTTTAGTCTGAAATCAGTGAAGGCCAGGGTATTGTCGAAATTCAATTTGTCCTGAGCGTGCGGGTCGGCAGGATCCCCGTCAAACATCCTTTCACAGATGTCGACGCCTTCGGCGGCAAGGGCAATATCATAAGTATCCGTGGCGGAACACATCGCGAACAGAAAACCGCCGCCCGCGACAAATTCCTTTATCTTCTTCGTAACCGCCAGTTTCAGCTGGGAGACTTTATGAAAGCCGTGCTTACGGGCAAGTTCTTCTGATTCTTTCACCTGTTCGACATACCAGGGCATGTTGCTGAACTGGCTGTAGAATTTTCCATATTGTCCTGTAAAATCCTCATGGTGCAGGTGCAGCCAGTCATATTTCGGCAATACGCCTGTCATGATCTCGTCGTCGAAAATAACATCGTAGGGAATTTCAGCATACGTGAGCACAAGCGTAACGGCATCATCCCAGGGTTGATTGGATTTGGGAGAGTATACTGCAATACGCGGGTATTTCTCCAGCTTCATGACGTCGTAATTGAGGGCGGGGCTGGCAATTTCGGTAATGATCTGGTTTGCCTGTGCATCGGAGATCACCTCAAAGCTGACACCCCGGACCACCAGTTCATTTTGAATGGCGGGATGCTGTTTGACCATAAAGCTCCCGCCGCGGTAGTTGAGCAGCCAGTCGACCTCAATCTCATTCCGCAGTATCCAGTAGGCGATACCATACGCCTTCAGGTGGTTGGATTGATTTTCGTCCATGGGGATGAGAATCGAATTGGCCTGAGCGAAGCGACAAAACAGAACGAAAAACAAAAAAAGTGTCCCGCGCATGGTAAACAAACCGCTGATCATAGACTTAAATTTACCGATCCTGCTCCTCATTTTCATAAGTTGGTGGATATTATTAGCTTATTTGTAAAAAATTGGGGCCAAAGTGTAATAATTTGCCTCTGTTGTTCAACGTATTTCGTATAAAGAACCGTCTGCGTCACCATGAATCTTATCGAAAATCTTAAAGAGGGATTGCGTTCCATACAGGCAAATCTGCTCCGGTCTGTTCTGACCGCGCTTATCATAGCGATTGGCATCACCGCGCTGGTCGGTATGCTTACCACAATTGACGGTATAGAACATTCGGTAAATCAAAGTTTATCCTCGCTGGGCGTCAATACGTTTGATATCAATTCAAAGACCAACCGGAATATGAACACCCAGGGCATCACGGAGAAGATGTACCCTCAGTTAACAATGGGTGAGACCTTTAAATTTATCGACCAGTTCACGGTGCCTTCTACGATCAGTCTGAGCGCATTCCTCACAGGCATTGCGGAGGTGAAGCGGTTGTCAAAAAAAACAAATCCCAATGTGGCCGTGAATGGCACCAACGAGGAATACTTCGGATTGAAAGGCCTCGACATGGAAAAGGGAAGAGGCTTCTCACCACTGGAAGTCCAGTACGGATCACAGGTAGTCGTGCTGGGGTATAAAGTATTCACGACGCTGTTCGAAAAGAGTGAAAACCCGATCGGAACGCAAATCACTTTTATGGGCGCGAAGTTCAAGGTCATCGGTCTTTTGAAGGAGAAGGGCATGCTGGCGGAGAATAATTACGATAATATGATTTTCATTCCCCTCATCAAGGCAAATCAGATGGCGGAGGGCAGGGGACTCTGGTACGAATTAACGGTGGGAATATCGGATGCCGCACAAATGGAATTTGCCATGGGAGAGGCTACCGGCGTGATGCGCCGTATTCGTGGAGACAGGGTTGGATACGAAAACTCTTTTGAACTGGAGAAAAGCGAGACGCTGGCCCAGGAACTGGAAAGCATCACTTCAGGTCTGCGGGTTGCAGGTGTCGGCATTGGCTTTATCACATTGTTGGGTGCTTCTATTGCGTTGATGAATATCATGCTTGTTTCTGTCACCGAGCGAACCCGGGAGGTGGGTGTCAGGAAAGCGGTGGGTGCGACACCCCTTCGTATTCGTCAGCAGTTTATCATTGAAGCGATCGTCGTGTGCCTGCTGGGCGGTATTGCGGGCATTATCCTTGGAATCCTCGTAGGAAATTTGCTGGCGCACCTGATGAATGTGGACGTGTTCGTCATACCCTGGGGTGAAATGTTGCTGGGCCTTGTCGTCTGTATCGTGGTGGGACTTCTTTCAGGATATTATCCCGCACACAAAGCCGCCAAACTCGACCCGATCGAATCACTCCGGTTTGAGTAGGTATTCACGCGAGGTCTTTCGACTCGATCACGGTTTCCACCGCACAGCAGTAAAGACAATCCGCGCGTAATCCTTACTTTCATACAGTATTCCGATCTCCTTCCTGCCAAGTTTCACAAGGTCAGAATATGCTGCATGATTTTTCTCCTGGCCCGAAGGAGCCTTGTCGACAACAATATTTTTTGCCCAGGTTTTGCCATCGTCGAAACTGATGTGCACGCTCAGGTTGTCGCGATTTTCGGTGTCGGCTGCATTGGAGAATGCGATGATATTTTTTCCTTTCTTTTTTCCGATCGTCAGGATGGAACCTTCACATATGGGATCTGGAAGACGTTTGTCGAAGTAGGTAGTGTCCCAGCGCTGGCCACCGGTCCGGCTCAATGCAACAAGCCGGGCCCGCACATCTCCGTGTTGATTGCGCATGTTCATCATGAGGGTGCCGTCAGCAAGGTTTGTGGCAGTGGATTCATTTGAGCCCTTCACATTTACACTTTCACCGAGATGAAATGACTTTCCGTGGTCATCCGTGAAAAAGCCATGGGCAGCGTAATCGCTGAAATCTTCCCGAGGGTCACCTGCAGAATGATTGGCGGGCACAAAGATTCTTCCCCTGTATTTCCCGTCCGTCAACTGCAACGCATGTCCCGGAGTATTTGCGTAACTTCTCCAGTCCTCCGGGAAATTATAGTCTGAATGGAGGTGCGGTTGTCTTGGTCGGTGAACCTGGGTGGTGATGTTCACCGGAGGTGACCACGTGTTGCCGTCGTCTGCAGAGGTGATGTACCATACCTCGCGCAATCCTTTTCCTTTTCTCACTTCTCCTTCGTGGTTGTTTCCGGTGTTGTAAAAAAGAAAGATCCTTCCGTCGGGATATTGGGGATCCATCATATCCACAACCGGCGCCGGGTTACCGGCCTGCAGGGAATCGTTATCGACAATGGTGGTCAGCGCGCTCCATGAATTTCCTTTGTCTGTGCTGCGTTTCATGACCAGGTTGATATCTCCGAAATCTCCGGCATCGTGCATGCGTCCTTCCGCGAAGGCGAGCAGATCGCCATTCTTCAATCCGATGATCGCGGGTATCCGATATGACTCATGTCCTTCTTCACCGGAGACAAACACGGGAACGCTTGTTTGAGAACGTGCAACACTGACGCTGATGAGGAGAAATATTATGACCCGGGAAAAATTATTCATTCGTCAGGGAATTAAGATCCTAAATTAATGAATTTTGATTTGTGCGGGGATGGAGAGTTGTCGCGGATGAATAAGGGATCATCTCAACGAGATCCTTACATCCTTACTGGCTGATGGTAAGCCTGCGTGCGACATACAACGACACCAGGCTGAAGAAGACCGCAATGATGCCGACGTAATCGTAGTGGATCAGCGCCTTCGCCCTGGGATCAAAGACCGAAGGTTGCTCGGTAATGATTAATCCTGCAATAAAAGCAGCCACCCCCGACGTGAGCGATTGAACAGATGACCGGATGCTCATGTAACTTCCCCGCACTTCAGGCTTGATGACCGCGGTTTCCATTGTCGTGGAGGGCACCATGCGTCCATTGCTGAAAATGAAAAATACAGCCGTGATCGTCAGGGCAACGGCCAGGGGAACGGGGGTGAGGTTTGTGATGATGACGATGGGTATGATCACGAGCGATCCGAAGATGGTAAAGATCTTTAGCCTCCCGTGCTTATCCGCCATGCGTCCTACCCAGGGCGAGAACAACAAGGTGCATATGCCGCCTACCAGGTAGATGTAGGTCAGTTCATCTTCTGTAAAACCTACGTTGCCAACCATGTATGTTGCCACAAAGGGGATGATGGTAAAGTGTCCCAGCATCAGCACGGAAGTAAAGGCGAGTCCGAGGCGTGCGTTGCGGCGTCCGAAGATCTGGCGCAACACTTCCATCGGCGATGCATGGCCGCCCGCGCGGAGATGTTGGGTCATGACGGGCACGTATGCGATAATCAGAAAAGCGATCACTACCGCCAGGCCTCCAAGAAAAAGGAATGGAGCATGCCACGAGAATTTGCTGGCAAGGAACAAACCGAATGGTACCCCGAATACCGAGGCCACGCCAAAAGAGGCCATTACAACGCCGATGCCATGCGCCCTTCGTTCCAGGGGTACGGCATCGCTCACAATGGAGAGTATCAGCGCGCCCAGCACCCCGCCAAAAGCGCCGGCCAGCGATCGCGCCAACAGCAGCATGGAAAAAGTGGGGGAAGCAGCACAGGCGAGTGTGCCCAGCGCAAACCCGGCATACATGAACATCAGACTTTTTTTGCGGTCATAACGATCAATAAAGAAAGCTGCCAGGAATCCGGATACTCCTGCTGTTACCGTGTAAGAAGCCACCAGCAGACTGAACTCCCGTGCAGAGATGTCAAACAGACGCATGAGCTGGGGGCCCAGCGGCATCATCATCATAAAATCCATGATATGGGTAAACATGGCGGCAGCCAGTATATACAGCAACAATCGCTCGTTCTTCATAAGGGCCCAAAGATATCCAGGAGGGAGATGTTTCCGGAGGCTAAAAAATTTATTTTACGGCGGATTTCATGCCGGGTTACATCCTGACGGAAAAAGTTAAGAAAGGATGCGATGTAAAGGAGGGTTCCCGACAAGCTCAGGCCACAAAAACCGGCAACAAAACCAAGTACCGATAGCGAATCTACAGCAGCGGACCCAATACTTTATACACATTCTCCGCCACGATCCGGTGTCCTTCCTGGTTGGGGTGAATTCCATCTCCGAGATTCAATTTTTCATAACCCGCTACATCCTGCAGTAAGAACGGAATGAGGGCCGCATTGTTTTTCTTCGCGAGTTCGGGGAAGATCTTCTGAAAGCTGGTGGTATACTCGGGCCCCAGGTTGGGAGGAACCATCATCCCTGCAATCACAACCTTCACGCCGGGATTTTTGGCTTTCACTTTGTCGATAATGGACTGAAGGTTTTTCCTTGTCTGATCAAGCGGGAGGCCGCGCAATCCATCGTTTGCACCGAGTTCAAGAACAAACACGTCGATCGGCTGGCGAAGGATCCAGTCGATGCGGGACAACCCTCCCGCAGATGTCTCGCCACTCAAACCTGCGTTGATTACTTTGCAGGGCGTTCCGTTTTTGATGCATTTCTTTTCAACGACTGCGGGGAAGGCGTCTTCCGGTGAAAGTCCGTAGCCGGCAGTCAGGCTATCTCCGAAGAACAGGATTACTTTGGGATCCGAAGATGCCTGAAAGAAAAGGATAAAGGCAATAAAGACAAGATTTTTAACGACCATCTGAATAAATACGTTTAACTTTTAACGTAAACTGAACAATTTTCGCTTTTTAAGGATTAAAATTTCAAGGTTCAAAGCAAAAACCATGTCACAGGTTGTACTTCAGGCAGAAAATTTAACAAAAATTTACCGCTCGGCGGAAAAAGACCTGGTCGTGCTCGATAACATCTCGTTTTCGGTACACCAGGGCGAATCGATTTCCATCATCGGACCCTCCGGCAGCGGAAAAACTACATTATTGGGCCTGTGCGCAGGACTGGATACCCCTTCCGGTGGCAATATCTCCCTGATGGGATTCAAGCTGAATGTCATGAGCGAAGATGATCGCGCCTATATACGCAATCAGTTTGTCGGCTTCGTATTTCAGAATTTTCAGCTGTTGTCGACCCTCACGGCACTGGAGAATGTGATGGTGCCCCTGGAATTGCGAGGAGAGAAGCATGTGATGCCCAAAGCAAAGGAATTGCTTGAACGGGTGGGGCTGACTGACCGGATTCACCATTATCCGTCGCAGCTCTCCGGCGGCGAGCAACAGCGTGTAGCCATGGCGCGTGCCTTTATCACCGATCCGAAGATTTTGTTTGCCGACGAACCGACGGGAAATCTTGACGAGGAGAATGCAGATCATATCCGTGACCTTTTATTCGGCATGAACAAGGAACTCGGTACCACCCTTGTTCTGGTAACACACAACCTCGAGCTGGCGCAACGCACGCAGCGAATCCTGAAAATGCGTGGTGGAAAACTAGCGGAAGAGATCGTTCAGCCTTTATCTGTTATCAGCAAGTAAGATCCATCCTGAGGGCCGCTCGCCATGATTGAATACGTTATCAAAGTAAAAAGAAAGACCCGATCTATACTGACCGACCGTTGGGTGTGGAAAATGGCCTGGCGCGATGCGCGGAACAATTTTTCACGTCTTTTTCTTTTTGTCGCTTCGCTGATCACGGGCATCGCAGCTGTAGTTGCGCTCGATTCGCTCAACTACTCTCTGCAACAGGATATCGAGCGCAATGCGCGGGAGCTGCTCGGCGCCGATCTCGTTGTCAACGGCGAGAAGCCCTATACGCCGGAACTGCAGGCGGCGTTTGATTCATTAAAACTCCCGGAAGCCTCCGAGATTGATATGGCTTCGATGGTGTTGTTCATGCACAACCAGAAATCCCGATTGATCAGGCTTGTTGCGATGAAAGGTGATTTTCCCTTTTACGGCAAAATAGAGACCCAGCCTTCGGATGCTTATGAAAAGATGAAGCAGGGCGGCTATGCCATGTTAGACGAAACGTTGGCCAGCCAGTACGAAGTGAGTTCCGATGACTCGCTGAAGGTCGGTAACAGTGTGTTCAAGGTAGCAGGAATCGTGACGCGCATTGCGGGCGGTGGCGGACTCATGTCAACGTTCACGCCCTCAGTCTATATTTCGCTTCAGGACCTTGATTCCACTCGCCTCATCCAGTTTGGAAGCCGCGTCAACTATAAACATTTCTACAAGATCGATACCGAAGCGCGCGTAGATCGGATTGTTGATGAATTCAAAACCGTGATACGCAGACAGGGTTATTCGTACGAAACGGTGGAAGGAAGGAAAGAGGGCCTGGGCCGCGGCTTCAGCTCCATTTACCAGTTCTTCTCGCTGCTGGCATTCGTCGCCCTCATCCTTGGCTGCATGGGGGTGGCCAGTTCGGTACACATATACGCTCGCGAAAAAAGGGAAGAAGTAGCGGTATTGCGCTGTGTGGGATCCAGCGGCTGGCAGGCATTTAACATTTTCTTCATCCAGATATTTCTGCTCGGAATCATCGGCAGCATCATCGGATCTTTTTTGGGACTGGCCATTCAGCAGGTGATTCCTGTTTTTATCAAAGATCTCATACCCTTTGAAATGAGTTTTGCCATTTCATGGAAATCCCTGCTGTTGGGATTCGCTGTCGGGGCCGTTGTGTCGGTATTATTCTCCATGCTTCCACTCGTCGCCGTCAGATTTGTTCCCCCATTGACCGTGTTGCGCGCAGATTATCAGGGACAGCGGATATTTTCCAGGACAAAGATCATCGCCCTCATGCTCATTGCTGCGTTTCCCATCGCGTTCGCCTCCCTGCAGGCAAGAAGCTGGTATACCGGTTCGATGTTCTTTCTCGGTCTCCTCGTCGCGTTGGGAATCCTCACGATAGTAGCCATCGCGTTGTTGTATCTCGTGCGGAGATATTTTCCGCATGGCGCAGGATTCATCTGGCGCCATGCATTGTCAAGCCTCTTCCGGCCGAATAACCAGACGCGCGTTCTCATGGTGACCATCGGTCTGGGAGCCTTTATTATTTCCACGCTGAATATTGTGGAACAAAGCATGCTGGGCCAGGTGGAATTCACCGGGCAGGAAAATCAATCGAACACCATCCTTTTCGATATTCAGCCTTCACAGCGCGACGGTGTCATCCAACTGATGAAAGACAATGACCTGAAGGTCAATCAGGTTGTTCCCATCGTGACGTGCAGGTTAAGTGAAGTGAAAGGAAGGTCTGTGGAGGACCTGCAAAAAGATACCACCGACAACGTTTCGAACTGGGCCATCAGACGGGAGTACCGGGTCACCTACCGGGATAGTTTGCACCACGCTGAAAAATTGATCGAGGGAGGATTGCACGAGAAAAAGAAGAGCAGGGATTCCGTTTGGGTCACGATCTCCGAAGGCATGCTCGATAACCTGGATATTGTCATCGGCGATTCCGTGGTATTCGACATTCAGGGTATCCCGGTCAAGGCATTCATCAGTGGCGTGCGCGAAGTGGACTGGCCGAAAGACCCGCCGAACTTTATTTTTGTTTTTCCTCCGGGCGTACTGGAAAATGCGCCGCAGGTGTATGTTACCGCCACCCGTGTCGACAAGCCTGAACAGGCAAACCGCTTTCAGCAATCGCTTGTGATGCAGTATCCCAATGTTTCCTTGCTGGATCTGCGGCTCATCCTCACCACGGTCAATGAATTGTTTGATAAGCTCGGACTGATCATCCGTTTTCTCGCGCTGTTCAGCATCGTCACCGGCCTGGTCGTGCTTGCCGGCGCTGTGATCAACAGCAAATTTGTCCGCATTAAGGAAAATGTATTGCTCCGCACCATCGGGGCGAGAACGACGCAGATCACGCGAATTACGCTTATTGAATATGCGTACCTGGGATTATTCTCAGCGCTGACAGGCATGGTGCTATCGCTGGGAGGAGGCTACCTGCTCACCAGATTCTTCTTTGAGATCACCTTCGCCTTCGACTGGAAAGAGCTGCTGATCATCAGCCTCGGGGTTGTGTTACTCACCATCGCCATCGGGTGGTTCAACTCCCGCGAGGTGATCAATACCCCACCGCTGCAGGTGTTGAGGAAGGAAGGCTAGGCAAACGTCCACAGTCCTCACCACTCACCACTCACCACTCACGATTCACGAAAATTGTCTAAATTGCTCCTCAGAGCCATTACGAAAATCGATGCAGTATGTGCGGTATATTTCCGAATTTTAAGCTGCTTTTCTGCTTTGGCTTCTTCCTCTGTCAGCTGTCGGGTGCCAGCGCCCAGACTTCTGTAAGATTTGTTGAAAACAAGAACCAGTGGCGACAGGACATTCATTTTGTGTCGCGCATTCCTGGCGGAAAAATGTCTGTCGGCCCCGCATCCTTTAAATATGTTTTTCTCGATAAAGAAAAACTTGAATCGCTTCATCATCATTCGCATGCCGCACAACCCGATGGCCCGGAGCGTGATGACGAAGTGCGCGGCCATGCCGTGTTTGTTAACTTTCCTGGGGCGGACCTTACCGTGACACCGATGCCCTTTGGAAGGTCTGATGAATATTATAACTATTTTTTAGGAAACAACCCGGAGCAATGGGCGACAAAGGCCTATGGCTTCGAGGGGATGTTGTATGAATCCTGGTATCCCCGCATCGATCTGAAAGTCTATGCCGCAGGTGAGCATGTAAAATATGACTTTGTCGTCGGCCCCGACGGAGACCCTTCACGCATCATCATGCGGTACGATGGTTATGATAAGATGTTTCTGGATAATGGCAATCTGCACGTCAGCACTTCACTGGCGGACATCATTGAGAAAAGACCCGTGGCATGGCAGATGATCAATGGTGCAAAGGTGGATGTACCATGCGCCTTTTCCCTTGACGGGAACCTGGTTTCTTTTGTTTTCCCGGACGGATTTGACCATTGCTATGAACTTGTTATTGATCCGCTGCTGATCTTTTCCACGTACTCCGGATCCACGGCTGATAACTGGGGCAGTACTGCTACGCCGGGAGAACACGGGAACCTGTATTCGGCAGGAGTGACGGAAGAGGGTGGGGGAGGAAAATTCCCGGCGACGCCGGGCGCGTTCCGGACAAATTCCGGTGGGCTTTATGATCTTGGTATCCTCAAGTACGATTCGATCGGCAGCAAACTTTTGTTCGCCACCTACCTCGGTGGCAGTAATTCGGAATCTCCCCATAGCCTGGTGATGAATCACGCTGACGAATTGATTGTATTGGGCACAACGAGCTCGGGAAATTTTCCGATCACCCTGAATGCTTACAGCAATACCTTCAAGGGCGGCGCAAGTACCGGACATGTTGTTCAGTACGGCGCGGGTTCCGACATCGTCATTTCGCGCTTCAGCCCTGATGGAACGAAACTTCTTGCGTCCACCTATTTCGGCGGAACATCAAACGATGGACTGAATCCGGGCAATGGCGCACTTACGCGAAACTACGGCGATCAGTTGCGTGGCGATATCATCACAGATGACGCCGGAAATATCTATGTGAGTTCTGTCACGGCATCGCCCGGAATTTTCTCTGGCGTGACCGGTTTGGAGACCGCCTACCGCGGCGGAGAAACCGATGCCATCCTGTTCAAGATGGACCCTGAACTTCATCAGATCGTCTGGGGAACGTACCTGGGAGGCAACGGTACGGATGCTGCACACACGCTCAAACTCGACAGCTCAGACAATGTCTTTGTTGCAGGCGGCACCACCAGCATTGATTTTCCCGTTACTGCCGACAGCTACCAGCGCAGCCACGGCGGAAATGTCGATGGCTGGATAGCAAAAGTCTCGGCCGATGGCGCAACATTGCTGAAGTCAACGTTTACAGGGACGGAAAATTATAATCAGATCTATTTTCTGGATCTCAATGCTGCGGAAGACGTATATGTTTACGGCCAGACGACCGGCAATTTTCCCGTCACTCCCGGCGTTTACAGCAATCCTGGCAGTGGACAATTTATTCAGAAATTTACGAACGACTTAGATTCGCTTGTTTTCTCCACGGTCTTTGGCGCGCAAAGGGGTGAGCCCGATATCTCGCCGACAGCTTTTCTCGTAAATGATTGCAACAACCTCTATATGGCAGGGTGGGGTGGGATCGTCAATTCACAGAATGGTTTCTGGACCAACGCTGGAACCAACGGGATGACTACTACACCGGATGCGTTCCAACAGACTACCTCCGGCTCGGATTTTTATTTCATCGTCCTTACCGATGACGCGAAGGAAAGATTGTACGCAACTTTTCTTGGTGGCAATCAATCACGAACCCATGTTGACGGCGGCACGAGCCGTTTTGACAAGGGCGGTATTGTCTACCACTCCGTATGTGCAGGATGTGCTGCCTTCAATGCGACGAATCCTCCGCGGCCGACCTCTGACTTTCCAACAACGCCGGGAGCATGGTCCACGCAGAACAAAAGCAATAATTGCAACAATGCTGCTTTTAAGTTCGACCTTTCATCCCTGAAGGCGCGTATCCGGACAAACTCCGCCAAACGCGATATGCCGGGATTGAATGTAGCCTGTATTCCCGACCCGATCGTCTTCGAAAATCGTAGTACGGGCGGCGAGGTTTTCTTCTGGGATTTTGGCGACGGAACAAAAGTATCAAGAATTGACACTGCTTTTATCAGTCACGAATATCAGGAGCCGGGCCAGTACGTGGTAAAATTAAAAGCGATCGATCAGGGCACCTGCCAGGTGGTCGACTCCACTGCTACGATCGTCACCATAAACATCGCACAATCATACGTGCAGGATGACGCTGACGTTTGTTTTGGAGACTCGTTTCAGCTTCAGGCTGGGGGTGCATCAACCTATACGTGGACAAGCACTGACACAAGTTTTATTTCCGGCGATCCGACACCGCTTGTAACGCCGCGCGACACGACAGTCTTTTTTGTCAGGCTTCAGGAGGCCAACGGATGCGTCCGGCGCGATACGGTACAAGTGAATGTCATACCGGGTATTACGCCCGAGTTCCAGTGGGATAAATTGCCGGATTGTGTCGCGCGTCCACTCATTACAGTCCGTAACATGACCGATAGCCTGAATAGCACGGATGGCATGTTCTTCGATTTCGGCGACGGAACCACAAGCGATCTCCTGGAAGATGAACATTTTTACGAAAAGGACGGCGTATACAATATCCGATTGGTGACACAAAGGGAATTTTGCATTTACGAAACAGCGGTAGCCATACCCGTATTTGAGATGTTCATTCCGAACGTCATTACACCGGGCCAGCCGATGCACAATGATGTTTTCACGATCCGTTATGGCGCCGGGGAGGGCGTCACCCCGGCAGCATACGGCTTCAATGTTTCACTTTCCATCTATAACCGCTGGGGCCGCCTCGTGTATCAGACGGACAATTATCAATTCGACTGGTCCGGTGAAGGACTCGCCGCGGGAATCTACTACTATGAAGTTTTCATCGACGGCCACGCAACCTGCAAGAGCTGGTTACACCTCGTGAAATAAATACTTCAGGCCGCAATTTTTGTCCTCCCGAATGATCAGCGGCCGCAACGGCGGTGTCCACGCCCTGTCCGGTCCTCTTTCTGTCTTTCCGGACTTTTAACTTTCAACGTTCCTGCCACCTGGCTCAATTCTATGGAGTCCGCTCAGCGCAGGGCCGTTCACTACTTCACCTTTGCAGGTAAACCGTGATCCATGACACGGGCAGTCGAAGGATGTTTCATCGGCATTCCACTGGACGACGCATCCAAGGTGGGGGCAGATAGCAGAGAAGGCGTGTATGGTTTGCAATTCGTCTTTATACACCGCTGCCTTTTTGCCCTTCATATTGATGATGGCGCCCTGACCAGGCTTTAACTCGTTGATGGACTTGACATCGCCAGCTTCAAAAAAATCAAGGTACTGGGCACCCACGTTGATGTTTTCTTCAATGAAGTGTCCGGTTGCTTTTAACGTGATACGCGCGGGGTCGTACAATTTCGCCCACGGGTTGTTTTTTCCAAGTATAAGATCGGAGATGAGCATTCCGGCGATGGTGCCGTGTGTCATGCCGTTGCCTGAATCCCCTGTTGCAATGTAGATGTTTTTGTCTCCCGGATTTTTACCGATAAAGCCCATCATGTCGACCGGCTCCATGACCTGCCCGGACCAGTGAAATACGATTTCTGTCATCATGGGAAAATGCTGGCGTGTCCATTCTTCCAGTTTCGGATAGCGGTCCTTTTCTTCAATGTGCTCTTTGTCAGCCTGCCCGGTTTTGTGATCTTCACCTCCGGCGATAAGCAGATCATGGGTCTCATCAAAGGGCTGAAGCCTCACATAATGGTAGGGTTCGGTAGCCCATTCTGATTTCATGTTGCCGGTGTCCCACCAAAGCGCCGGGCGAAGAGAATCTTTCGGTACCAATCCTCCGATAACGTACGTGCGGTAGGCATGTTGCTTTGTATGCATGGTGACCATATTGTTGATGGGCGTGTTGGTGGCCACAACAATGTGATCCGCCTCGATGGTAAACTCCCTGGACTTGATCCCCGTTTTATGAATTCCTTCAATGTGTGTTTCCGTATAAATAGTTCCACCCCCGCGTACGATGGCATCACACAGTCCCTTTAAATATTTCAGGGGATGGAATTGCGCCTGGTCCGGAAAACGGAGACACGGACCTGCTTCTCCTGTAATACCGGGAACACCCTGTAATTTTTCAGTCCGGATACCGTACTTGTTTGTTACCGTGAATTCGTCGTCGATTGTCTTTGCCTTGTCCGAAGGATGGAGGAATAGAAATCCATCCAGTCGCATAAAGGCACAATCAATGTTTTCCTCCCTGACGACGCGTTCAATGAAGTTGATTGCTTCCGTGTGGCTTTCCGCAGCATGCCTGCAGCGCTCTTCTCCAAGCACCCGCTCAATTTCCGTATAACGGTCATCCAACGCATTGACCAGGTGTGCGGTCGTTCGTCCGGATTCTCCGCTTCCGACATAACCGTCATCAACGACCATGACCTTTCTTCCCGCTTTGACAAGGCAATAGGCGACGGACAAGCCTGAGATCCCGCCCCCGACAATTACAATTTCCGTCTTCTGGTTTCCGCTGAGTGGTGAAAACCGGATGGGTTCCACTGAATCCAGCCAATACGAAATATTGGAACCGGAGGTTGTCAGTCCCTTATGCTGACCTTGCAATACTGCACGCTTGTTATTTTCCATATGCTTAAACCTTATACCCTTGTTACCTTATTTAAACTCATCTTATACCCGAAGATTCTTCAGACACTTTTTTAGATTGATCGTCTCTTTCAGTACCGCGCTGAAAAGGTCTCCGTGTTTATTCAACCGCCTTTCAATGTTGTGGATGGTAAATTGGTCGGGAAGCAGGCCATGCTTCACCTCCTTCCACAGAAGCGGTGTCGAAACAGTTGCACCGGGTTTTGGACGCGCACTGTATACCGATGCGAGCGTCTGGCCTTTTTTATTCTGAAGATAGTCCAGGTAAATTCTTCCATTTCGTTTGCTGAGCGAACGTTCCACCGTCGTCGACCCGGGTAATTGTTGTTGCGTCAGGCTGGCGACTACCTCTGCGAAGGCCCGTACATCTTCGTACGCGTACTGTCGTTTCAACGGTACGTATATGTGCAAGCCGGTGGCGCCCGATGTCTTACAGTATGCCGGTGCTCCCGCCTGGTCAAGTATTGTCTTCACGACCCGGGCAGTGTCGATGACCTGTTCAAAGGTGTTGTTTTCCGAAGGATCAAGATCCATGACCATATAGTCAGGGTGATTCAGCTTTGCTACGGTTGAATTCCATGGATTCAGTTCAATGCATCCCAGATTGTTCAGATACAGGAGCGTTGCCTTATTGTTGCAGAGGATGTATTCAATATTTTTATCCGTGCTTTCCGAATTGATTGAAACGGTTTGTACCCAGGGGGGCGTGTCATGTCCCGCATCCTTATGGAAGAAGCCCTGGTCCCGGATGCCGTTTGGATTTCTCCGCAGGGACTGGGGGCGGTTCCTGAGGTAGGGCAGGATGTATTTGCTGATGGCGTTGTAATAGTTCACCAGATCACCCTTCGTGATCTTTTCCGCTGGCCAGTATATTTTGTCCTGGTTGGTCAGTGTTACCACATGCGCGCCAACCTTCCGCTGCTGTACTCTTTTCGATTTGTTTTCAGCTTTGATTTTCGTACGCATCGGCTTGGTGCTATCGGTCAACGTATCCTTTTCTGAACCTACCGGCCCCGCCGGAATATGTCTTCGGGATGTTTGTTTGCGCGTTGCTGCCGTTGTCGTGCCCATTGTTCCAGATCTGTCTCGAATCATGACTAAATTCTAATGCCACTTTGGATCAAAGAGCCGCTTAAAACTCTGAGGAAGAGTTGTTTAATGGGTATCGTCTTACCCATCCAATGACGTCTTCGCTTCAGCTTTGTTTGCCGTTCGGTTTCCTGGCGCTCCCGGGATAACGGATGTTCGCGGAATGAATTTTTGAGGCAGGTGCATAAATGACCGTTAAAGAAAGATATTATGAAGAATATATATCGGGCGCTGGCAATAGCCGCATCGTTGGTTTTCGGTTCCTGTAATGAATCAGGCACCGGAAACGCCAGTAAATTGAACGAAGACAGAAATGAAGCAGCAGCAGAATCCAACAACGACAAGTTCAACGGCAAGAAACAGAAAGACGCAGATTTTGTCTATGAAGCTGTGGCGTCTAGCTATGGCGAGATAAAGCTGGCGGAGCTTGCCAATCAAAGGTCAAGGACGAATGAAGTGAAGCGAATCGCACAACGATTGATCGTCGACCATACAGCCTCACTGAATGATTTGAAGACACTTGCGCAGGCAAAGGCGATCTCCATTCCTGTGGAAGAACCCGTTGCATCAAAACGCAAACTGCAAAACATGGCGGAAGAACAGGGATATGATTTTGACAGGCAATGGTGTAGTGAGATGATGGATCTGCATGGCAACGACCTGGATAAATTCGAAGACCGTTTGGGAGAGACCGAAGATGAAGAACTAAAGGATTTTCTTACCAGGACACTTACGATGCTAAAAAAACATCATGACGATCTCAAGGCGTGCGACGAAAGATTGAAAGAGAAGAACAGTTAAACACTTTCCTTCTTGCGTCAAAACTTCTTTCGTGAAGGGTTTTTTTTTGTTGGTCGCATTGATAACCTTTCGGATCTCTCCTGCAAAAAATCCCTTTTCCAGGACTCTTCAACGCGTTTTTTTTGCCCTTGGCTAGTTTCCCATGTGTATTTTTTTACACAGAAAAAGGCATTTTTCGATTGTATTTAGGTCCAGTTCCAATGAACCGAGGCTGGCATAAGAATATGATTGATAGCCATACTAATATGCTAACCCTATGACCAACACATCTACATCCGTCCATGACCTTGTTTGCTTTTCCCACTTACGTTGGAATTTTGTATTTCAGAGGCCCCAGCACCTATTGACGCGTTTTATGCGGAATCAGAAAGTGTATTTCATAGAGGAACCCATCTTCGATGCGACAACCGATTTTCTTGATGTTTCAAAGCCATCCGAAAATCTGTGGGTCGTCGTGCCGCACCTGAGAGACGGTTTAAGGGAAGAGGAGTGTATAGCCAGTCAGAAAGAACTTTTAGCGAAACTTTTTATTGACCGTGAAATAACGCATTACTTCTTCTGGTACTATACGCCGATGGCGCTTCCCATCAGTGATCATCTTAATCCTGCGCTTATTGTTTACGATTGCATGGATGAGCTCGCTGCCTTCAAGTTTGCGCCGCAGTCACTGAAAGACCGCGAGAAGGAATTGTTCCGGAAAGCGGACCTCGTTTTCACTGGAGGATACAGTTTGTATGAAGCAAAAAAGAACTGGCATCCCGATGTACATCCTTTCCCGAGCAGTATCGATGCGAAGCACTTTGGAAAGGCGCGCCTGTATAGCATTGATCCTGCAGATCAGGAAGCGATTCCGCATCCACGGATCGGTTACTTCGGCGTTATTGACGAACGGGTGGACCTGAATCTGATCGAGGGTATTGCGCTCAGAAAACCTGAGTGGCATATTGTGATGGTCGGCCCTGTGGTAAAGATCAGTCATGACGCGTTGCCCAAACTGCCGAATATCCATTATCTCGGTATGAAGTCGTATGATGAACTGCCATCCTATATCTCCGGATGGGATATTGCGATGTTGCCGTTTGCACATAATGAATCCACGCGCTATATCAGTCCTACTAAAACTCCCGAATATCTGGCGGCAGGTAAACCTGTAATCTCGACACCGATTATTGATGTGCTTCGCCAGTATGGAAGAAACGGGTTGGTGAATATTGCAGGCACTCCTGAAGAGTTTGTAAGAGTTGCTTCACTTGAATTGGAAAATACTGATCGCGAAGAATGGCTTGAAAAAGTCGATGAACTTCTGTCTCATGACTCCTGGGATAAGACCTGGCAACGGATGATGTATCTTGTGACCAGAAAGTTGAATGAAAAGGAGCGGACTATGAAAAAAATAAACGAACAAATATATGTTTGATTACCTAATTGTCGGCGCAGGCTTTGCGGGAAGTGTGTTAGCGGAGCGCCTGGCAAATGTTTCAGATAAGAAAGTATTAATTGTTGATCAAAGAGACCATATCGGAGGAAACGCATACGACTATTATAACAAGGATGGGATTCTGATCCATAAGTACGGACCCCATATATTCCATACGAATTCGAGAAAAGTATTTGATTACCTGAATCATTTTACGCACTGGCGCCCCTATGAGCACAGGGTGCTTGCCAGCGTTGACGGGCAGCTGGTTCCTATTCCGATTAACCTGAATACGATCAACAAACTTTACAGCCTGCAACTGAATTGCCATGAACTGGAAGCTTTTTTCGAATCAAAAGCGGAAAAGATCTCCAGGGTCGTTACATCAGAAGACGTGGTGGTGAGCAGGGTAGGGAGGGAGTTGTATGAGAAGTTTTTCAAAGGTTACACCCGGAAGCAATGGGATCTCGATCCTTCGGAGCTCGATGCCTCTGTCTCTGCCCGGGTACCTACCCGTACCAACAGGGATGACAGGTACTTTACAGACATCTACCAGGCTATGCCTGCGCAGGGCTATACGCGGATGTTTCAGAAGATGTTGTCTCATCCGAATATCAAGATCATGCTGAACACTGACTATAAGGAAATCGTGGATCTCATTCCTTATAAGACAATGATATACACGGGACCTATCGATAGTTACTTCAATTATTGTTACGGAAGGTTGCCGTACCGTTCGATTGAATTCCGGTTTGAAACGCATGAGACTGATTGCTTTCAAACGACGGGTACGATCAATTATCCCAACGAGCACCCCTATACCCGTATTACGGAATTTAAATACCTGACGGGGCAGAAACATCCGAAGACGTCTATTGTATATGAGTATCCGAAAGCAGAAGGAGATCCCTATTACCCGATCCCACGTCCCGAAAACGCCGAGATATATAAAAAGTATCAAGGACTGGCCAACACCATGACCAACACGTATTTTACGGGACGATTGGCGACATACCGGTATTATAACATGGATCAAGTGGTTGCGCAATCCCTCACATTGTTTGAAAAGATTACGCAGGCGCACGCGCAAAAACATGTTAATGGAGAGGAAGTCTTTCAAAAAGCCTGAGCTATGGGGAGGTCTTGAATGTTCTTACAATAGGGTAAAAGATCACTTTCTGGATCAACTGCTCTACTGCGGGCATTATCAGCGTGCAGCGGAGGACATCAAACGCATCGCCTCGCTGGGAATAAGAACCATGCGCTATCCCGTGATATGGGAGCGCCTTCATCCTTATCCCGGGCATGCTATCGACTGGACAACAGTGGAGATCCCGTTAAACGCGCTTCGCGAACAGGACATAACTCCCATTGCAGGGCTTGTTCACCATGGAAGCGGCCCGGTATATGCCGACTTGCTCAGCCCGTCCTTTGCACATGGATTGGGTGAGTTCGCCGCACGCGTTGCGAAAAAATTTCCATGGATCGAGTACTACACGCCGGTGAATGAGCCGTTGACCACGGCGCGGTTTAGCGCGCTCTACGGATTCTGGTTCCCCCATCGCCACAATGACCGGGCCTTTGCACAGGCGCTGGTGAATGAACTCACTGCAGTAGTGACCGCCATGCGCGAAATCAGAAAGGTTAATCCAAACGCAAAACTGGTGCAGACCGAAGACCTCGCTAAGATATTCAGTACCCCGCATTTGAAATACCAGGCTGATTTTGAAAATCACCGCCGATGGCTTACGTGGGACTTCCTTTGCGGAAAAGTAAACCGCCACCACCCATTGTGGGAGTATTTTATCCGGTGCGGAGTGACGAAGAGTTCACTTGACTTCTTTGCAGAACAACCATGTCCTCCCGATATCATTGGCGTAGATTACTACGCGACATCGGAGCGCTATCTGGACGAGGCCCTGGAAAAGTATCCGCCTTCGACACATGGCGCAAACCACTTTGAAAAATATGCGGACGTAGAGGCGTTCCGCGTACGTCATGAGGAGCGTTCGGGAATCAAGGTCCTTCTGCAGGAATGCTGGGACCGCTATCACATACCCATCGCGGTGACTGAATGTCATATTAACTGCGACTTTGAAAACCAGGTTCGCTGGTTCAGTGAGATCAGGGACGCCTGCACGAAATTGAGCGTCAGGGGAATCGAGATAAAAGCTGTTACCGCCTGGGCGCTATTCGGTTCTTTCGGATGGAATGACCTCCTTCGGAAAGCATACGGCGATTACGAGTCCGGTGTGTTTGATGTTCGCTCCGGCGTCCCCCTTCCTACGCCCATGGCCGATTATCTCATGAGCCTTTCAAAAGATCCCGGATACATCCACCCGGCGGAAAACGACAAGGGATGGTGGCGCGAGGAAGATCGTTTTATTTTTGATCGGTACGCTGAAGAGATGCTGATTGAAGGATCTGATGACGATTGCGGTCGGAGGGGAGGGGTTGATTAGTCTGACATGGGGCTTTAGCCCCACCTCCCACGGAATGGAAATTGTACCCCGGTTTCAAACAACGCGTATGCAAAAAGGAGCGAAGAAACGGCCTGTGAGAAAGCCTCAGCGCCAGACCAGACCAGGGCTTGAATCGAAAATGGATCCCCAGCCAGTCAGCGCAAAGGCACAGCCAGGGTCGGGTAAACTGTATAACAAAAATGTATTGATCACCGGTGGTGACAGTGGCATTGGCCGGGCGGTCGCCATTCTTTTCGCAAAGGAGGGAGCGCGGGTAGCCATCGCGTATCTCAGTGAACACCGCGATGCAGCAGAAACGCAACAGCTCGTGGAAGCAGCGGGCGGCGAATGTCTGCTCATCCCCGGCGATCTCAGCAGAGAGGTCAACTGCCGGCGGGCAGTGAATAAGGTGGTGAAGAAATTCGGGTCCATTGACATTCTGATCAACAACGCAGCCGTGCACTATGAGGCAAAAAGCCTGGAAGACATCACTGCCAAACAGCTGCTTGAGACTTTTGCGACCAATTTCTACTCCTACTTCTGGGTGACGCAGGCCGCCCTGCCCTATATTCCCGAAGGCGGGGCAATTGTGAATACAACGTCGGTGACTGCCTATCGCGGGAGTCCGTCCTTGATCGACTATGCCTCTACGAAAGGGGCCATCGTCAGCTTTACACGCAGCCTGGCCTCGAACCTTGTCAAGCGTAAGATCCGCGTTAACGCTGTGGCGCCGGGTCCGGTGTGGACACCCCTGATCGCGTCTACGTTCAAGCCGGACAAAGTATCCGTCTTCGGCAGCGATGCTCCGATGGCGCGCGCCGGACAGCCCGCGGAAATTGCGCCAGCCTATCTTTTTCTGGCCTCGGACGACGGATCGTATATCACAGGGCAGGTGATACACCCCAACGGCGGCGAAATTGTGAATGGGTAATTCCGTTCATGCTTCAGCAGCGAGTGTAGAAAAGTTTTCTGCCCGGGGTTTCATTTTGCCATAAGCTCAGCAGGTATATTTTTTTAGCAACGGTATGTACAATCTTTTTTCAGAAGGGGTGCTACTCTTTACATTGGGGAAATGTAAGAAGCTGAGAATATACCCTTCAGTAACCTGATCCAGACAATGCTGGCGGAGGTAAGCTGAAAAAAGAATCAAGGGCTTCTGCAAGGGAGCCCTTTTTTGTGCCGTAATATTTCAATCTCTTTTTGAATGTTTTTTCTGAAATATTTCGTCTTGCCGACTTCCCTGCAGGAAGCGTAAACCGAAAAATCCGTTCAGGACATAACAGAATTTTTGCAGGCCGTTGTAGCGGCTGTAACATCGGCTGATAAAGCGTCTTTTACATCGCCGGACTTCACTCCAGACAAAACGTATACTGCTGCTTCAGCAACATCGGATATTTGATGAATAATTCCTTCAAAACTTACATATCGGTTTTTTCCTTGCGCTGAAAAGAATGGCGTTTCAAATATTGAATGAATTTTGTTCTGAAGAACGCTTACTCAACCATGTATCAATGCAAACAGACAGATCATTTGGCAAGGCGTCATCATCGATCAATTCAGATAAACTCATTACGAAACAAGATATGAATAAACGGAATGTCAGCGGAGGCGCTACAGTGACGGATATGCGCTGGTCGGAGGAAAAAGCACGGAACTGGTACCAGCAACATGGACCCTTTCTTGGTTGTAACTACGCTCCTTCCTCGGCGGTAAATCAACTGGAGATGTGGGAAGAAGAAACCTTCGACCCGGATACGATCGACCGGGAACTGGGTTGGGCGTCCAATCTGGGCTTTACTTCCATCCGCGTATTTTTGCATAATCTCCTGTGGGAGCACGATTCGCAGGGCCTGATCCAACGCATGGAGAGATTCCTTTCCATCGCTGAAAGTCATGGCATCGGTGTCATGTTCGTTTTGTTCGACAGCGTATGGAATCCTTTTCCGGAAAAAGGGAAACGTGAATACAAGATCGGCGTGCATAATTCGGGATGGCTTCAAAGTCCCGGGCTCGAGATCCTGAAAGACCTGAGCAGGCATGATAGTCTTGAGTCCTATGTGAAAGGCGTGATCCGGCATTTTGCGAACGACCCGCGCATCCATGTATGGGATCTTTTCAACGAGCCCTGCAACAGGAATATGGCGTCCTACGGTGCGCATGAACCCGAAAACAAGGCGGAGCTGGGTCTTGCCCTGTTGCGGAAAGTGTTTGCATGGGCGCGCGAGGTTAACCCCACGCAACCACTCACGTCCGGAGTGTGGATAGGGGAGTGGTGTGAGGAAAAGATCAAGGAGCTCGACCGGTTCATGCTCGTGCACTCCGATGTCATTACCTTTCACAACTATGAATCGCCTGAGGAGATGGAACGGCGTATTGTTTTGCTTCAGCGGTTCAACCGACCTATCCTGTGTACTGAGTACATGGCACGGGGCATGAACAACACCTTTGAAAACATTCTTCCGGTATTCCACAAGCACAAGGTAAGCGGTTACTGCTGGGGACTGGTCGCGGGCAAAACGCAAACCAATTACGCCTGGGATTCATGGTCAGTCACCTACGATGGAGAACCCAATCTGTGGTTTCACGACATCTTCCGGGAAGACGGTACGCCTTATAAGGAAGAGGAGGTTCATTTCCTCATCCAGTTTAAAGAGGAGACCCGGAGAGCTGTTTAAAGAAACAGGAAATTGCTTATGGATATAGGCCTGCCGGTAACGGTAAAAGGGAGCAAATAAAAAAGGCGGTCATAAAACATGACCGCCGGATTATCCTCCGTGGGCCCAGCAGGGCACGATCCTGCGACCCCCTGATTATGAGTCAGGTGCTCTAACCAGCTGAGCTATGGGCCCTTTTTGATCACAGCAACCTCCTGTAACCAAAAATGAGGTGCAATTTTAAGTATTTGATGGTTAATTAACAATAATCCATTACAACACGATCTTTTTAATTCCACAATCACGGCGTCGCAAAGCGGGAATAATATTTTTACCCTTGTTATTCTCCCCCGACTCTCTTGAATATCAACTCCCAAATAAGGACCCTGTTCATCAATGTGATGACGGCTGTCGTCATGGCAGTGGTGCTGGAAATACTATTGGGGTATGCATTGCGTAATCCACGCGCCATTCCCGATCTCGCTTTACCCTATTACAGAAGCTATTACAGCAGTCAGGACAGAAATATCTTTCAGGTGACGGACTGTGCGGAATACGATCCAAACTTCTATTACCGGTTTAAAACAGGAACATGCTCTTTCGAGAACCGGGAATTTGACGTCATCAACCACTTTAACAGCGCCGGGCTGCGGGATGATGAAAGTTCGCTTAGCAACCCCACCATTATTATGTTCGGCGATTCCTTTACCATGGGCTGGGGAGTGCCGCAAACGGAGTCCTTCCCCCAGATATTGGAAGCGCTATCCCAGGAAAGGGTCCTGAATGCCGGGATCTCTTCCTTCGGCACGGCACGCGAAGTTAAATTGTTGAATAAACTGGGCATTGGAAACGCCAACACTGTCATCTTCCAGTACCACGCCAATGACTATGAAGAAAATCTTCAATGCATAAACAATAATTTTCAGCTCCCCATCAGCTCCCGTCAGTCGTACGATAGTATTAAAGAAAATATCGCTCGCCGCAACCGGTACTTCCCATTCAAGTACCTGGCCGGAATTTCCAAATCTGTTATTTTGACGACGCTTTCTCCCAAAGAGGAAAAGCTTCCGAATGATACGGTGCAGGCCCGGGCATTTCTGGATGTTCTCATGAATTCTGGCGTGAGAAATATGACGTCCAGAATACTGGTCTTTAAGATCGATACCTACGATAACAACAATGGTTTCGTCGATGCCATTGACTACCTCTTACAAGGGGACCCGTATGCCGGCCTGAAGATCATGACGGTACGTCTGGATGGTGTTTTAGATAAGGAAGATTATTTCGTTCTTGATTCCCATATCAACGAGCGGGGACATGCAAAACTGGCGACCCTGTTGTGGGATCGCCTCAAAGCCCTCACCCCTGCGGTCATTGCTGAAAAAATCACCGTATCGGGCAAGCCGGACAAAGGTCAGCAGGAGGGAGCGATTACTGAGTGAGTTCTGCAACGTCCCGCGCCGGGCGTAGTACTCCACCGTTGCCAGTCCCTTCCGGATAAATAATCTCCATTTCGATGCGCATTCAAACCGCCCCGGGTTTCCGGGTCATACTGCCTTTGAACGTCATCCATCATGGTCAGATATCGGTCGTAAATGTAATCGAGTGTGGTTACATCCGATCTCGTGTAACGTTATGAATGCACCGCCACCCTTGCACCCGCGGGAAGGCGGCTGACGTCAATCTCTTCCACGAGCAGGTTGTTGACAAAAAGTAAACTCTTTATCTGTTTTCCGGACTCGTCGTAGACATGAAAATATCCCTCGCGGTGTCCCTGCTTATAGAGCCCCTCGCTTAACAGACGGCCATTGAGATGATAGGAAGCGTAACGCCCATGCAGGATGCCATTGTCGTATGTTTCTTCAATCAGCAATTCCCCCGTTTCATAGTATTGTTTCCAGACGCCGTTCTTGAGATCGTGCTGGTAGTTCCCTTCAGAAACGAGAACGGCC
>JBARAD010000214.1:0-9994 GCA_049791675.1 Chryseosolibacter sp. | reverse complement strand
TCCAAGTTGCGAGTATCGGATCAGAGATGATCCATGGAAAACTACTTCATGCAGCCCTGAAGGGGCGCCATATATCAGCCCAGGGTGTAGAAGCGCCAGCTTCAAGCCCTGGGTTAACAGATGTCCAAACGACAGAGCCCTGAAAGGTCGGAAGATGAAGTTTGCACGTATGCGCGAACGTTGCAACTAGTCCCACACGTAGCACATCGAACGTGTCCCATGCAATGGCCCTGGTCCGTCAATCGTGAGTCGTGCGTCGTGAATGGGGGCGTGCTGACTTAGCTTTGTGCTTTTTATAGCAGGGGTGCGTGAGTGCTGAGTGGAAAATTTAAAATTGGGAGTCCCCCAGATCGAGACCTTCCATCATTTTCAAATGATCTTACCTTAAACCGTAAACCGTAAACCGTAAACCTGAAATCTTAAATCTTGAATCTTGAATCTTGAATCTTAAATCTTAAATTTTGAATCTTAAATCTTAAATCTTAAATCTTAAATCCTGTGCCCTCAAAAATTCCATTTGATCCTGAGAAATGCGCGGTGCGAAATGTCGTCGAAACCCGCCAGCCCTTCCCCGAAGAATGATTGCCACACGAGGTTGACTCCGACATTTTCGGTCAGGCTGAATGAAAAGTACGGTAGCAGGATCAGAAGGTTTGTGCCAGGGGTGTAGATCGCAGTCGTATTGACAGCGATCAGCGGCGTGATCTCCTTGTTGATGGTCAGCACCGTATTCCATTTTGTCGGCATCAGATTTCGCGGCGAAATTTGCAGTGACGCCACCTCCCAGACCATGGGCGATTCATCCTGTCCCAGACTGTTGAGTAGCACGCCCGCGCTGACATACCATCCGTCTGTAAACATGTGGTCGGCTTCAACGGACAGGTTAAGCTGCTCCCGGTGAACTCCTCTCAGAAAATAGTACTGAACTTCACCCTTGAACCCCGTTTCTTTTATGCTGCCCGACCATCCCATTCCCAGCGTTGGCTGCTCCTGGTACCACCCTGCGATGAACTGAAAATCGTAGTTCGCCACATTCATGAAATATTTAAGTGCGGCAATCTCTTTTCGTTTCTTTTCGGAAACAAAAAAGGCAAATTCAATGTGGTTCATATCGCCTGTTAGGTACTGGAGCTTGACAGCATCCGCTCCGGGCCGTTCTTCATAATCAAAGTCAAGAAAGTTAAAGGTGTTAAAAAGATCATTGGGATTCCACGTCGTGCCGATACCCCAGTTGATACGCTGCCTTCCCAGACGCAGGCTCCATTGCTCATGATGATAGTCAACCCAAAGCCTGTCAATATTGGTGTTGAACACCATCCGCGGTTCGTCGATCCAGTTTGCCGACAGGTCAAACGCCTCATTGTCATTGCGCAGTTGCGATGAGAAGAGGGGCGTGAGCGATACCTCCTCACCCCAGAACAACCTGTTGCGAAATTCCGCGGCTGCCGTAATCCGGGGTGATGGGATCCATTTAAAGTTGAGCCTGTTATGGAGTAGGTTTCCGGTAATGAGGTTGGTAAAATCTTCCTGGTAAGTTAAAGACTGCAGATCCTTGATGTATCCATTGAACTGAAGCCGTTCAGGTATTGTATCCTGGGCTGTGGCGGCTGCCGACCATAATAGGAGTATGGGGATTCCGAAGTTCATTATCCGACCTCATGCGGTATGTTTACGTCCACCCTTGCCGTATCCGAAAAGATCTGACCGTCCACAAGTGTAATGATCCGTCTCGCCCTTTCGATGACGCGCTGATCATGCGTCGAAAAAATAAAGGTCATGTTCTCTTCCTTGTTGAGCTTTGCCATGATATCCAGGAGGTTGGACGCAGACTTTGAATCGAGATTTGCCGTGGGCTCATCCGCCAGGATGAACTTTGGTTTGGACGCGAGCGCCCTCGCAACGGCTACACGCTGCTGTTGACCGCCGGACAATTGCGCGGGTCGCGTGCTCATTTTATCCTCCAGGCCGATCTGCCTGAAAAGATTTACCACCCGTTTTTCAATTTCCTTTTTGGGCGCATGTTGCAATTCCATGATCAGCTTGACATTTTCCTTGGCGGAAAGAACGGGAATAAGATTAAATGACTGGAATACAAATCCAATGTTGTGTAAACGGAAATCAATTAACTGGTTTGGGGAGAGTTTGGTGATGTCGACTTCGTTGATCAGAATATTTCCTGTGTCCGGTTTGTCGAGTCCGCCGATCAGATTGAGCAATGTGGTCTTGCCGGAACCTGAAGGGCCCACCAGCGCCGTAAATTCCCCCAGCACAATGTGAAGGTGAACATTGTTCACGGCTACGACCGGAATCGTGTCAGGATTGTAAACCTTCTTAATGTTATGTGCGTCAATCACGGGTTTCATGGTGGTGCTTTTATTTTTGCAACGCTTCCACTGGCTGTAATCTGATGGCCTTTACGGCGGGAAACAGGGATGAAATGAAGGCGGCGGATACCACAATGATCATTTCAGTCACCATTTTTTCCCAGGGAAACTCCGGATAGATGATCGTACTGAATCCAAAGGATGACATCGCTTCTCCGCCGACGGTGGCAATGTCCAGACCATAGTGGTTGTAAAACGTAACGATGGCCCAGGCGATCATTATACCTGCCGGCGTACCCGACAGTGTGAGGAAAATCGTTTCTGTCAGGATCATTGCGAAGACTCTCATGCGGTTCATCCCCAGGGCGAGCAACATGCCGATTTCGCGCGACCGTTCCAGCACTGCCATCAACATGGAATTGATGATGCCGAATGACAGGGCAAACATAATGATCGCAATAAAAATGTACGAATACTGATCGGTAGTGTCGATCATCAGTTTTGTCTCTGGAGAAAGACCCTTCCAGGTTTCTATTTTTAATGCCGGGAAAGCGCGTTTCAATTTCGCACTGACCGCGTCTATCGCTTCATCGCTCTTTAGAAGTACAGCAATTTCATGAAATCCGTTGTCTACCGAAAGCAGCGGCCCGAGATCGCCCTGCCTGACGAACACCATCCGCTCATCGCGCGGGGCGTTGTGCGTCTGGTAGATCGCGGCCACCCGGAATGCGGAAGAAATGATATTGCTTTCGCGGTCGGTGAAGGTCAGGATGGCTTTTGAACTTATTTTCAGGTGCATCTTGTCCGCTAATTTTTTTCCGATGATTACCTGGTTCTTCTTGGTGACTTTGAAACCGTCACCTTCGATGATCTTCGCATTCAGGCGGGATACGGTATTCTCCTTTTCGGGATCAACGCCCACGATCTCGATGCCGGATGAGCCCGTTCCTGTCGCCACCATTCCCTGTCCGATGGTGCGCGTGGTAAAGGTCTCAACCTCATCCATTCCCGCGAGGCGATCCAGGATCTTTTGTCCGTCCCCGATCACGAACACAGGATCATAATCTTCCTTGAAACTGCTGTGATGGATCTGGAGATGTGCTACTTCTTCCCTGATCACCGTATTGACACGATCTGTCAGCATTCCCTTATATAAACTCAAAACGAATAGACCGGCCAGCAATCCCATGGCTACGGAGCCGGTAATGATCAGGCTCCGGACCTTGTTCCGCCAGATGTTCCTCCATGCCATGATAATGATGACCATGCTATTATTTCCTCATTGCCTTTACGGGATCCAACCTGAATGCTGTCATCACGGGGTACATGGAAAGGGCGAGGCCAATGGCAAGCACGATCAAGCCTTGTGTGATGAAGATCGAAGGGTCGGTGGAAGCCGGGAATATTGGTTCGAAATTGAACTCCCTGTAGGCCTCGGCCATTTCTCCGCCGAGTCTGATGGGATATTTTTTGAGGTACATCACGAGCGGGATACTGCATAGCAGCCCCAGCACCGACCCGATGACAACGGTTAGTATGGATTCGGTGAGGAAGAGTCCCGCTAATAATTTCTTCTTCATTCCGATGGCCACGAGCATGCCCATCTCATATCTTCGTTCTACCATCATCATCATCAGCGTGCCGAAGATCCCGAAGCAGATCAGCAGGTATAGAATGGCCAGGATGATATACATGCTTCCTTTATCCATCTGAATGTGCTGATCGACCTCCGGCATCAGTTCCATCCAGCTCATCACCTCGTATTCGTCACTTGACATTTCCTTCAGCGATTGCAGCGTTTCTTCCAGGTATCCATCCGAGTTCAATGCGATAACGTAAGAGGTGACCTGGTTCGGAGCGCTGAAGAACTCCTGCGCGGTGTGCAATGGCATGAACAGCAACTGATCATTTAAGTCAGGAGAGCCAAATGTCACCAGGCCGCGGATCGCATATTTTCCTGCTGCCAGCGCGCCGTGATATCCCTGGCCAATGAGATAAAGCGTGTCACCTACGCCGAGTTTGAGACGTTGGGAAAGGCCTTCTGACAACAATACGGAAACTTCGTCATCACGGCTGAAGTATTGGCCGGTGATCAGCTTGTTCTTTAATGAAGTTATTTTATGCTCTTCTTCCGGGGAGACGCCAACCACCATACAACCCTTGGTGAGATCTTCGTATGACGCAAGCGCATAGGATTCTATCCGTGGTGCCACAGCGGTAATATTGTTTTGCTTTTTGAGGGAAGATTCGTAGGAGGGATCCCTTTCGAGGGAATTGTCAAGCACAGGATGATCCCAATAACCTTTTTGGTGTACCTGAATGTATCCGGTATAATAGCCGACCATGTTTTTGATAAAGTGGTCGAAAACGCCGTCCTGAAGACTGCTGGCGGTAACGGAAAGGATCACGGCGAAAAAGATCGCCGAGATCGTGATGACAGTCCGGTGCCGGTTGCGCCATAGATTCTTCCAGGCCAGTGTAAACCACATATCAATTCAGGGTTTTCATTTGCTGCAGGGTGAAAAAAGATTCTGACAACGGCCTGTTGTAACTGATATCCGCATAGATCAACTCAGTCTTGTGCCCCTTCTTATCGACGGGGATCATTTCCAAATGCGTGGGGATGAGCCGGCCACCCATCATTTTTACTTCCGAAGCATTCATGATGTTGATCAATTCACCGTCTTCATCATAGAATTTTGAATGCACTTCCACAAAATCTTTTTTGTCGATGCAGAGGATGATCTTTCCCCACACGATTGCTGCTTCCGGTTTAGGGATCATCTTGATGATGTGGCAGTCGCGGTTGCGTATGAGGGTATCTCCTTCGAAACTATGGTCGTAATCCTCAACGACCGAGGATTCCTTTACCAGGTCGTCGTTCGTGAAGTCAGTACCCATCCATGATTGGGTCATCATGGAAGGTGGTAGTTTGATAGACCTTTCAAGAACCGGCACCCAGTTCCAAACTTCTTTCTTGCGTTTAAGAAAGGCGACTCCTTTATCCTTGACCGGACTTTTTACGACGATCATGGCGTACTGGGTCCCGATGCTCCAGGTTTCTACAGTCATTTCCCGCTGCCAGGTAGGGCGAACGGTACGGATAACCATCACGGCCTGCGATGTGTTGCCCCTCATATTTTCGTCGGCCCGTTTTACCACCTCTTTTGCGGTAAGCGCTGGTCCCTGGAGGCTTCCGAATAACCACATTGCGAAAAGAAGGGGGGGGATCATACTTTGGTTTTGGATGAAAGGTGTAAAACAAGAATAGCCGCCTTTGGAATGGGGAAAAATGATTTGTATCAGGTTCCTGCGGGATATTTATCAGGGCTTCCGGGGTCGGATTTCAGTATCGCAATGAGGCAGCGTTACGCATGGTCACTACCGCCGGCAGTATGTTGGTATGAAAATTATTTCACAGTAGTGACCTTTTTGCGGGACCTGCAATCGGGAAGGTACCGTTATCGATAACGGCGCCCGGAACACGTCCTCGATCATCAAGGTCGGCCTGTCCTGTAAGATTGCCCATGCAACCCACCGTTGTCTTGTGGTATTTTTTCCGGTGAATCTCTTGCGGTTTTTAACCGCTGGAACCATAGGCCGTGGGTTGACTGGTGTGCGTCCCTCTCAGTATCTCCTCGCTCACCCAACAAAAAATGAGGATTGTGTTCCACAATTTTTCCTTTAAAATAAAGGAGAGATTCTGGATAGCATTTGATTTAAAAGACCCACTCGAAAAATATTTACAAGATTTTTTTAACACAATTTTTGCAAAATTAAAATTAGGATAAACCTCGGTTGACAGTCTGATCTCAGACGGGTTGTTAAAGTTGTAAACGAGTATGCTCTTCGCGCAAATGCGTGAAGAGAGGCCGAGGGATCAAGACTGGATATTCCGGTTTGAATTTACCTTTTTAAAACGTTGCCGATTTTGTTGTTGCTGATTTTTTAATGGTTTTTAAAAATGGCAAAAGAAGTAAACGCTGAAGAAAGGAACGATTCTGAACTCTACCTCGTAGGCATTGGCGCATCGGCCGGCGGGCTGGAGGCGATCCAGGAGTTTTTTGATAACATGCCTGCGACTGATAACGTCGCATTCGTCATTGTACAGCATCTCTCCTCCGAACACAAAAGTCTTCTTGTTGAACTTGTTGCGCGTCACACACAACTGAAGGTGGCGGAAGCGCAGGACATGCTGGACGCCGAGCCGTACAATGTTTATGTTATCCCCAATAATAAGATCCTCACCATTGAAAGGGGGAAACTGCGCTTGTCCGACAAGTCGCAGATGAAAGCACCGAATACGGCGATTGATAAATTCCTTGAGTCGCTTGCAGACGATCAGGGATTAAATGCGATCGCCGTGATATTATCAGGTACCGGCACCGATGGTTCGCGCGGTATTCAGTCCGTGCAGGAATCGGGAGGGATGGTGATCGTGCAGGATCCTGAAACTGCCAAGTTCAATGGGATGCCCAACAGTGCCATTGCAACGGGATGTGCCGATTTTATCCTGGCGCCCAAGAGCATGCCCCGGCAGATCCTCGAATATCTGAAGCATAAACCGATGATTTCGCTAAAAACCGGAAGCCCGGACGCATCCCTGCTTCCGGAGGTCTTTGCACTCATCGAGAGACATTGCGGCTACGATTTTACAAACTACAAGACATCTACCATTCTCAGGCGCATCAGCCGGAGAATGGGCATGCTTGGCTTTTCAACATTCCATGACTATTTCAAGGTGCTGAAAGAAAGTGCCGAAGAATGCCGATTTATCGGAAAGGAATTCCTGATCGGCGTGACACAATTTTTTCGCGATTACGAGGCGTTTGAAAGTCTTAGCAAAGACGCACTTGCGCAAATTGTCAAAAAGATCAAGCATCACGAACTGCTCAAAGTCTGGGTGACAGCCTGCAGTACCGGCGAGGAAGCGTACTCCATCGCCATGCTGTTGGATGATATGCTTCAGCAATACGACAAGACTGTGGAGGTTAAGATTTTTGCTTCCGATATTGATTCAAAAGCAGTTGAGTTTGCCTCGAAGGGCACCTACCCCCTGTCCAGTATGCGGAATGTGCCGCAAGGATTTTATGAACGGTACTTTATTGTTGAAAATGGTTTTGTCACCATCATTCCGCGCCTGCGAAAGCAGATTGTATTCGCTCACCACAATCTGCTGAAAGATCCGCCTTTCATTAAGAACCACCTCGTTACCTGTCGCAACATGCTTATCTATGTAAACAATGTGCTGCAGGAAAAAGCCATCGCCAATTTTTTATTTTCCCTGAACAAGGACGGATACCTTTTCCTTGGACCCAGTGAGGTCCTGGTTACGAAAGACGGATTTGAAGAGGTGAATGCTAAATGGAAAATCTTCAGGAAAGTGGCGGACGGCCCCAAGTTCAGAAATGACAAGACATTTTCTCCGCCGCGATACAGGTATGAGCATGCATACAATGTGCAGACCAGGAAGACGGTGGATCCGAATACCGACCTGCAGCAAAAGTTAAAAAATATCCTGATTGAACAGTACGGATTCCTCGCGGTCTACGTCGATCAAAACCTGGATATTAAGGACGCAACGGGCAATCTCAACCGCTATCTTTCATTGCCGGAGAAATTCGGAACGCTGAATATTCTGAACATGGTGCGCAAAGACCTTTCGATTTCTTTGGGTGCCGCAATCCGCTCCGCGAGGAAGGAAAAGAGAATAATTACGATCCGGAATATTAGAACCGCCGAAGGTAAACCAATCAATATCCGGGTAGATCCCAATCTGCACAACGAATATTATTTTATTCTGATTCATGATTACCATGAGGAGCCCCAGAGCGCTGACTTAAACGTCCATCATTCGCCCGACGCAGGAATGAGTACCAGGTATGTGTCGGAACTGGAAGAGGACCTCAGGCAAACGCGGATGGAACTTCAGATGGCAGTCGAAAATTCTGAGACTGCTAATGAAGAACTGCAGTCCAGCAATGAAGAGCTGCTATCGGCCAATGAGGAGCTGCAATCCAGCAATGAGGAACTTCAGTCACTCAATGAAGAACTCCATACCCTTAACACCGAGCACCAGGCAAGGATTAAAGAGCTTACGGAGCTGAACGATGACCTGGACAATTATTTCAGAAGTACAGATCTGGCCCAGATCTTCCTGGATAAGCGGTTATACATCCGGAAGTTTAATCCGCTGGCAGTAAAAATGATCAACCTGATACCGGATGACATCGGCAGGCCGCTGGCGCATATTTCTACCAATATCAGGAATGACAGAAGCTTCCTGGAGGATATCCATCAGGTGCTCAAGACGAATCAGGTGCTGGAGCGCGAAGTTCAGATGACGAATGGTCAGATATGGCTCATGCGTATTTTTCCGTTCGTCAGGAAAGACAAGGATATCGATGGAGCCGTCGTTACTTTTATAGACGTCACAAATATTAAGGAACTAAACACGATCGTTAAAAGTGTTTTCAACGCTACCTTGAGTGCCATTATGGCTTTTAAGGCTGTGCGAGATGGACGTGGTGAAATCCATGACTTTGAAATGATCATTTCTAATGATGCAGCCGATACGCTTTTAAAACGCGCCCCGGCAAAGGACGGGAAAATATTTCTGAAAGCGTGCTTACCGGGACTTGCTGACGATAATCTGGTTGCCAAATACAAAACTGTGATCTCCTCCGGAAAGTCTCTGCATACGGAGGTTAAATTACAGACGGATCCGGCAGAATGGTTTGCCGTTATCATTAGCCCGATGATGGATGGCATGGTCATTAACCTTACCAACATCACGGAAAGAAGACTTGCTGAAGACAAATTCCTTCAAAATCATCAGGAACTCATCAAGACCAAAGAGAGTTACCGCAAGCTGAATGTCGAGCTGGAGGAAAATGTAAAGGAAAGAACCGCTGAACTGGCATCCTCCGAAGAGCGATTCCGTCTGATCTCGGGCGTCACCAGTGATGCCATCTGGGATCGGGACCTGCAAACTGGTGCCATATGGTGGAGTGATAGTTTCTACTTCTGGTTCGGCTATGAAAACAATGCCGAAGTGAATACTGTTTCATTTTTTGAGAGCAAGATTCATCCGGAAGATCTCTGTTCAGTAAAGGAAGCTATTAACGATGCAATTGGCAATGGATCGGAGTGGTCAATCAATTACAGATTTGCCGACAGCAAAGGCAACTATATTTCTGTTTCCGACAAGGGAATGGTCCTGAAGGACAAGAAGACTCCGTACAGGCTCGTGGGCGCGATAACGGATATCACGGCACAGGAAGTGGCGCGTGAAAACGAGTTGCTGAAAGTATATAAAACTGAACTGGAAGAACTCGTGAAGGAGCGGACCTTTGAACTGGAAGCTCAGAAGGAAATCCTGTTCAATCTGTTGATGCAGGCGCCGGCGCTCATCTGCACGCTGAAAGGCCCTGATCATATTTACGATCTGGTCAATCCGTCTTACCAGAGACTGTTTGGTGAAAGGAATATTGTAGGATTGCCCATTCGCAAAGCACTGCCCGAACTCGAAGGCCAAGGCATCTTCGATGTTCTCGATGAGGTGTATAATACAGGCAAGCCGTATGTCGGCCGTGAAGTAAAATTACGGTTAGCCAAAAACAAGGGTATGGTGCCGGAAGATATTTTCTTTAACTTCATTTATCAGCCAT